>JAFVQN010000063.1 GCA_017504805.1 Akkermansia sp.
AGAAAGGCCCGCAAGCATTGCTTGCGGGCCTTTCGTATGCTCGAAGGGGGACTCGAACCCCCACGGGTCTCCCCATTAGATCCTTAGTCTAACGCGTCTACCAATTCCGCCATCCGAGCATTGGTTTCGCACTGGGTGCGGAGGGAATATACACCACTGTGCGGCGCTTTGCAAGACTTTTTTTGTGCAAAGTGGAAATTTTATCGTTTGTTGCCGCGGAAGGAGCCGTTTTTGTCGTAAAAACGGCCATTCTGCTGCTGTCCCTGGTAGGATCCGGAGCGGTCGTAGAAGCGGCCGTTGTCCTCGCGGCCCTGGTAGGAGCCGTTGCGGTCATAGAAGCGGCCGTCTTTACTGCGGCTGCCCTGATAGGAGCCGTTGCGGTCGTAAAAGCGGAGATTGCCGCTGGAATCCTTGTCGGCACGCCCCTGGTAGGAGCCGGAGCGGTCGTAGAAACGGAGGTTGCCGCTGGAATCTTTTTCGACCCGGCCCTGGTAGGAACCGGAGCGGTCGTAGTAGTTGTCTGCCAGTGCTGGCAGGGCGAGCAGGAGGATGAGTAGTTTCTTCATGGTTATCTGACGGTGGCTTGAATTTTTCCTTTAGCGAGCTGGATGCTCAGTGCATCGCCGGAATGCAGGGCGGCGGCGTCGCGGGCGAGGCGCCCATCGGGCGTGCTCACGAGCGCGAATCCGCGGTCCAGCGCATTCTGCGGGCTGGCGGCGGCCAGTCTGGCGGCCAGGGTTTCGAGCCGGGCGTGGTTCCGGCTCATGCGGTTGTGCAGGGTGGTGAGCAGGAGCTGCTTTTGCCGGCTCAGCTGATCAGCCGCGTGGTGGATGTGGCTGAGTACGCTGGGGACGGAGAGCCGCGCGGCGCAGAGACTCAGGCGGTTGCGTTCCTGCTGCAGGCGGTTGTGCAGGGCGGAGTGGAGCTCTTCGGTAAGGGAATCGAGCCGCTGCTGGTAGGGGGCAATCAGTTCACACGGGGTACCCAGCCTGCTCTGCTGTACTACTTTGAGGCGCAGGCGGGCCATCTGCAGGCTGCGGGTGAGTTGCTGGCGCAAGTGGCGGGCGGTGGCACCCAGCCAGGTGCGCAGCTCTCCGGCATCCGGGGTTGTGAGCTCGATGGCTGCGGTGGGGGTGGGGGCCCTCAGGTCGGCCACGAAGTCGGCTATGGTGAAGTCGGTTTCGTGTCCCACGGCGGAGACTATGGGCAGCGGGCAGGCGGCTATGGCTCGTGCCAGCACTTCTTCGTTGAAGCACCACAGGTCTTCCAGGCTGCCGCCGCCGCGGGCGATGATGATGTAGTCCACCGCCGGCATGCCGGAGCGGTCGGGGTGTCCGAGCTGCTCCAGGGCGCGGGCTATGCCGAGCTCGGCGCCTTTGCCCTGCACCTGCACCGGGTAGAGATAGGTGCGCATCCAGGGGGCTCGCTGCTCCAGCCGGTGCCGCATGTCCTGGATGACCGCGCCTGTGGCACTGGTCACCAGGGCTACGCTTTGCGGGAATCGGGGAATCCGGCGCTTGCGGGCGGAATCAAAGAGTCCCTCTGCAGCCAGGCGTGCCTTCAGGGCTTCAAACTGCTGTTGCAGACTGCCCAGCCCTGCTTCCCGGACGGAATCCACGATGAATTGCAGCGCTCCGCGGCCTTCCCACACCGTGGCTTTACCGCGCAGCTCCACCAGCATGCCCTCGCGCAGCCGCACCTGCATGCTGCGGGCGCGGAAAGCGTACAGCGCACACTGCAGCTGGCAGGTGGCATCTTTCAGGGTGAAATAGATATGCCCGCTGCTGGCTGCTTTGCATGAGCCGATTTCGCCCACTACGCACTGCTCGCCTACATGGACCTCCACAGTCTGTTTCAGGCGGCAGACCAGTTCTGTAACGCTTAAGGGCATCTGGATTTACGATTTAGGATTTACGATTTATGAATCTGGAGATTGGCGGACTGCGTTTTGCAAATGGCGGTGATGATGGCGCAAAGCTCGTTTGCTTCGGCCAGGATGTCAGCCATTTCTGCTTCCGGAAAAATGTTGCTGTGGGTGATGAGCTCCAGCCAGTAGAGAGTTTCATCGATTATTCCAAATCGTAAATCAACGCTGGTTGGGGTCCTGCCAGTCGGGGTCGAACCCCTTGGCGTAGGTGAAGAGGTCGCGGTGGATGTATTCGTAATAGGTTTCCCGGGCTTCGTCGTCCAGGCGGTACCAGATGGCTACATTGAGGGCGCGGGCAACCTTCTGCATCAGCTTGAGGGTGAGCTGCCGGCCCTGGCGGGCTTTCTGTACTTGTTTGTGGGTCAGCTGCTCTGTGGAGACGTTGACCAGGTCGTGATTATCCAGCCCCCAGTATTGCATGATGGTATCAATACGCTGGGTGCCGTGGTTGAGTTCGTTGAGTTCGTTCATCTTTAAGGATAATGGTGGATTGTGTTTTCTGTTCAGGGTAGTGGGGAAGCGGAGTGTGGCTCACAGCCCCGGCACGTGGCGCACGTAGAAACCACCGCAGGGGCGGCTTTCTGTGTACCAGCGCGGACCAACTCCGCGGCTCGTTCCCGTGGTGTCGAAACGCATGCCTGCAATCACCAGGAACACGTGGCCGCGTTTGGCATACAGGGTGAGCCATTTGCCGAAGCCGGCGTGTCCCCATTTGAGGAAATCGCGGGAGGAGGGGTAGGAGTCTTTCTTCAGCATGCCGGCTTCGTGCAGGATGAAGGCCACCGAGCCGGAGCAGTCATACGCAGAATCGTGGTGCTTGCCATGGCCGCCACCCAGGCGGTATGGCTTGCCCACAATGCGGTTGCCGGCGGCAATGGCACGTTTGATGCGGGGCGGTGCTTTGTAAGGGATGGTGACCTTGCCGTTGCGTAGCTTCTTGGGCGTCTGCCCGGCGCGGTAGACGTACTTGGGGGTGCGGGCGTTGCGCTGCAGTTGCTGCTGGCAACCGTTGAGACCCAGCAGCAGCACCAGTGCCACGAGAATGGAAAGAATCCGGCTCATTTGTCGCATGACCATACTGTATTCTAGCATATCAGATTCCAATAGCAAGCTGAAAACAGGATGTTCAAGCAGAAATAAACCGCCGCAACCCGTTTTTGTACAGGCTGCGGCGGGAGAATGGGCGGAAAAATCAGACCAGCCCCTGGGCAATCATCGAATCAGCCACCTTCACGAAGCCTGCGATGTTGGCGCCGGCCACGTAGTTGGTGAATGTATCGGTGCAGTCCCTGGAGTATTCGCGGGCGTGGTTGTAGGCGTTCTCATGAATATTCTTCATGATGCCGAAGAGTTTGGCATCGACCTCTTCGCGGCTCCAGCTCAGGCGCATGCTGTTCTGGCTCATTTCGAGGCCGGAAGTCGCGACGCCGCCTGCGTTGGCAGCCTTGGCCGGGCCGTAGAGGATTCTGGCGGCCAGGTAGTTGTTGATGCCTTCCAGGTCGGTGGGCATGTTGGCGCCTTCAGCCACGAGCATGCAGCCGTTCTTGATGAGGGTTGCGGCTTCGGAGCCGTTGATTTCGTTTTGCGTGGCGCAGGGGAATGCGCAGTCGCACGGCACGCTCCAGGGGCGCTGGCCTTCAAAATACTGGGCGCTCTTGAAGGCCTCGGCATATTCTTTGATACGGCCGCGGCGCACGTTCTTGAGCTCCATGATCCAGGCGAGTTTCTCGGGGGAGATGCCCTCGGGGTCGTAGATGTAGCCGTTGGAGTCGGACATGGTCACCACCTTGGCGCCCAGCTGGTTGAGCTTTTCGACGAGGTATTGGGCCACATTGCCGGAGCCGGAGACGACGCAGACCTTGCCGGCCAGGTCATCGTTGCGGGTGGCCAGCATGTTCTGTGCGAAGTACACGGTGCCGTAGCCGGTGGCTTCCGGGCGGATGAGGGAGCCGCCCCAGTTCAGGTTCTTGCCGGTGAGCACACCGGTGAACTCATTGCTCAGGCGCTTGTACTGGCCGTAGAAGTAGCCGATTTCGCGGGCGCCGACGCCGATGTCGCCGGCGGGCACGTCGGTATCAGCGCCGATGTGGCGGAAGAGCTCGGTCATGAAGCTCTGGCAGAATCGCATGACCTCGGCATCGCTCTTGCCCTTGGGGTCAAAGTCGGAGCCGCCCTTGCCGCCGCCCATGGGGAGCGTGGTGAGGGAGTTCTTGAAAATCTGCTCGAAACCAAGGAACTTGAGGATACCCAGGTTAACGGAGGGGTGGAAGCGCAGGCCGCCTTTGTACGGGCCGATAGCGCTGTTGAACTGAACGCGGTAGCCACGGTTCACGTGGATTTTACCGGAGTCATCCTGCCAGGGAACGCGGAAGATGATGGTGCGTTCCGGCTCGACGATGCGTTCGAGAATGCAGTTGTCTTCGTACTTCTTATTGGCGGAGAGAACAGGCTCGATGGTTGAAATGACCTCCTGTACCGCCTGGAGGAACTCGGGTTCGTGTGCGTTCTTGGCGCGCACCTGTTCCAGCACTCGTGTGGTGTAATCAGACATATATGTAATGGGCTTGTCTGGGTTGCCCGGCTCCGGCCCGTGCGGCTGGTGCCGTGGTCAGACGCGCGCATTATACCAGAAAGTGCTCATTTGGAAAGACTTTTTTCAAAAAAAGTGCATGACAGGTAGCGGGTCAATGCAGAATGCCGATTTCTCTGAGCTCTTTTGCCAGCTCCTGGACCTCTTCGAGCGGCAGCAGGTCAGAGCTGAGCCTCAGCGTGCCATGCGCGGATTCGAGCAGGATGGTGCAGCTGGCTGTTCCTTGATTTTGTGTTTCCTGCAGCGTGGCGGTGGTGATATCGCCCCAGCTCAGGCTGGTGGTTCCGGTCAGGCTGCGGCGGGTTACTCCGGTATCGGTCACGGTGATGCGGAGCAGGGCATAATAGGCGGCCCATACAGGGGTAATCACGGCTGCCGCCACGGCTGCAATCTGCTGCCAGAGCGTGTCCTTGCAGCAGAGTACGTAGATGGCTGCGGCTATCACCAGAACCGTGGCTGCGGTGTAGAGGTGCGCATTTGCGCAGCGCAGTATTCTGTATGTCGGCATGTGCGTGTGGGGAGAAAAATGCCCTGCCTCAGGGGCAGGGCATGTGGAAATCAGGCCTGGAAGCGGGCTTCCGGTGAATTGGCCGGCACAATCTTGATCTGCGTCGGGTTCACGTTATCCGTGTAGTCGTTGCCGGGTTTCGGGCGGTATTTCACATCAATCGGCTTCACGAAGCCGCCGCGGTAGTAATCTTCCACCGCGCGGGTGATATATACCGGCAGCTGCAGCACCGAGTGCTGGAAGAATTTTTTGGCTACGTGGTTCTGGGTGCGGACGCAGCCGTGCGACAGGCGGCGGCCGGCAATCACCTTGCCGGTGTGCAGGCCCACGCCATCCGGGGTGAAGCGGTGCCAGTAGGGCATGCCGGCGCCTTCAAAGGTCTGGCCTTCGGGCAGGCCGTGGGTGAGGTCGGCGTTGCTGTTGGTCACCTTGCCGTTGGCGTCGATGAATTTGCCGTAGCGGCTGGACTTGTGGTCCTCATTCTTCTCGATGATGCGGAACACACCTGTGGGGGTTTCGTGGCCGTTGGTGCCGGTGGAGACAGCCCAGTCCAGCGCCACCTTGCCGTTCACGTAGAGGCGGGCGCGTTGCTGCGGGATGCAGATGACGAGTTTGGAATTGGCGCGGGTTACCTGGCTGAGCAGGGCGTCATTGGCATAGTAGTCCAGGGTCAGTGGGTAATCCTTGCGGGCTGCAAAGTGTTCGTGTGTGCCTTCGGGGTAGCTGTTCACGTAGGTGGGCAGTTCCTTGCCGGGCAGGTCAAGCGGGTTGGGAAGCTGCTCGGGGATGAGCGGCTGTACAATCGGCTGAGCCGGCGTTGTCGGCTCATAAAAACGTTCGTTCTGGGAGCATGCAGCCAGCAGAACGGCTGCGAGACTGAGGGGGAGAATGCGTTTCATGATTAGTTTGCTGCTGGAATGCGGAGTGTTGTGCCAACCCGGATGAGATTGGCGGTTTCGGGCGTGAACCCATTGGCTTTCATGAGGGCAGCCGGGGCTATGCCGTGCTGCCTGGATATGCGGTAGAGTGTATCACCAGCCTGCACAGTGTAGGTGCCGCCGGCAGTGGCCGGGGCGGCGGGGCGGGCCGGGGCGGGTGCTGCCGGGCGGGCTGCAACAGGCTGCGCCGGGGCTGGTGCTGCGGCGTTCGGTACCGGGAGAATCAGCTGCTGGTTGATGCGCAGCGGGGTGCTGGCGTTCGGCATACCATTGGCTGCCACCAGCGCCGGCACGGTTGTGTTGTAGCGTCGGGCCAGGGCGCTGAGCGTATCACCTCGCTGCACGATGTGCATGCCCGGTGTATTGGTGGCAAGCACAGGGAGCCGGGGAGCCAGGTGAGGCTTGATTTCCGGTTCGTCGAGCGGCTGGGAGGCCGCCGGCACCACATTGGGTACCGGCCGTGTATTATAGTAGCCTCCGCTGCCGTTTTCGATGACCACATCATCCTCCCGCACCGGTGCGGCAGCATCTGCCCACCAGGTGAAATCCAGCCGGCCATTCTTGATGGCGCAGGAACTCAGGCCTATGGCGGCGGCTGTCGCAAGGGCAAAGCGCAGGGGGAGAGAGAGGTGGTTCATGACGCGGTGTTGTTAGTGGAGCAGACCGGGAGTCAGGCTGTGTATCAGCGGCGGCTCTTCTTCTTGCTCCGGCTGGTCTTCTTGGAGACCGTGGAAGACTTGCCCGGAATGACAATCTTCGTGCCGGGGCGTACCTTGCCGGCTTGTGCCATGGTCAGATTGTTGGCCTTGAGCAGAGCGGCGGTGGACACGCCGTGGCGGGCGGCTACCTTGGAAAGCATATCACCCTTCTTCACCACGTAGGTGGTGGTCACCGGGGTGGCTTTCTTCTTACTGTCCTTGTAGTTCTTCGGGGTGAAGGGTACCTTGATCTTCTGCCCGGGGTGGATGATGTCACCCTTGATACCGGAAGCCTTGCGAATCTGCGCAATGGTGGTGTTGCTTCGCTGGGCGATTTCGTACAGGTTGTCGCCAGGACGCACAGTGTACACTACCAGCGACGGCTTGTTTACCTTCTTGACCTTCTTCTTGTCAATCTTAGGTTTCTTTGTGGATGCAACCGGTTTGGGCTTTCTGGTGGTGGTGACACTCTGCTTAGGAGTGGAAGGTGTGGTGTTGATTGCCACTGGCGATGGAGCAACAGGTGTGCTGGTGCTGTCAGCCGTGGTTGTGGTGGCGGTTGCGTAGGGGTCGAAATCGTCTTCTACCTGGGAACTCACCTGGGTGTCATCGTGAGCAATGGCGGGCTGGTTCTGGGAGGTGATGCCATCGGAAACGCTGAGCGATTCGCCCGGTTCCGGTATGGCGTAGTGGTTGCGATTTGCTTCCGGTGTATAGTCCCCGGCTGGAATCTGGATGGAATCATCGCCTTCCAGAACCCAGGGCGGCAGCTCACCGTCGCCCACAACTACCTCGCTCATGGGCATTGCTTCCTCGTAGCCCAGAGTGTCTGCATTGCGGTGGCTGCTGCAGGAAGAAAGGACCGCCAGCATGCCGGCCCCCATACCAAGAATTGAAAGGGTTTTCTTCATACGCGCTCCACCGTAGCAGAATTATACCCGAAAAGCAAGCCTTTTTCCTACTATCGCGCGTCTGCGTGCGCGTGCAGGAGCCGCCGCGGTGCTTCAGTTGCTGCAGGAATGCAGAAAATGGCTCAGAATTTGCTTTACGAGAGGTGGGGGATGTGCTAATCTGCCGAGCATTGGAGCCTGGGGGGTATAGCCCGGGCTGCAGGAATATTTAACACGATACATTAAGACTATGAACCTCGAAGGAACAAAGACCGCTGCCAACCTGGCCACCGCATTTGCCGGTGAGGCCCAGGCCCACACCAAGTACCTCTACTACGCATCCAAGGCCAAGAAGGACGGCTACGTGCAGATTGCCGAGCTGTTTGAGGAGACGGCCCGCAACGAGAAAGAGCACGCTAAGCTCTGGTTCAAGGCTCTGCATAATGGCGGTATCCCCTCCACCATGGAGAATCTGAAGGATGCTGCCGACGGTGAGAATTACGAGTGGAAGGACATGTACGCCACCTTTGCCAAGGAAGCCCGCGAGGAAGGATTTGAGGAACTGGCTGTGCTGTTCGACGGTGTGGCCGCTGTGGAGAAGCACCACGAGGAGCGCTATCGCAAGCTCCTTGCCAATATCGAGGGTGGCCTTGTGTTCTCCCGCGATGGCGATGTAATCTGGCAGTGTGGCAACTGCGGTCACATTCAGATTGGTAAGAAGGCTCCGGCCATCTGCCCGGTGTGCGATCATCCCCAGTCTTACTTCCGCATTGAGGCGGTGAACTATTAATCCTTATTCATCACCCGCCGGTTCATTGCAATCGGCGGGTGCATTGTTTTTTTGCATCATGTGGCAGGCGAATAAACTCAGTATCATTATCCTGGCTGTCGGGTTCGCGGTGCTGGGCGGGGCATACTGGTATCTGGCTCCGCAGGATAAGCTGCTGGCTGAGCGCGTGCTCTACACCGGTATCTGCGCTTTGCTTTTTGTTGTAGCTGTGGCTAACTGGCTCAGCCTGCGTAAGTGATGCCGCTCAGCGGTATGTCTTGCAGCGGTTGAGCCAGCCGGGGAGCCAGCGTTGCTCGCCGCGGGAGGCAGGGGCGTTCTGCACCCGGCGGGTGAGTACCGCGGCAGCGGCGCGTGAGAATTCTGCCGTGGCGGCGCTGCCGGTGGGGTAGCCGCGCATTGCTTCCAGCACCTGCAGGAGGCCCCAGCCCTGGCCGTTGTACTGCTCAGTTTCCTTGAGCCCTTCACCCTTGAAATTGACATAATCCACCAGGCAGTACATGCCCTGGGTGGTGCCGGCCAGGGCAGCGTAGCGCCGCTGGATGGCCAGCGGGTTGCTGCTGTGCTGCATCATGCGCCGCAGCGCGATGCGCGAGCGTGCCATGATGAACTGAGTCTGAATCTCCACATGGGTGGCGAGCCAGCGGCGCATGGCATCAGCCGTGCCGCTGCGGTCGGTCAGGAACGCGGCCTTGTTGGCCCAGGGAGCGTGGCCATCGAAATATGCGGGCACCTGCACGCCCCGGGCTCTGGCATAGCGCACGAAAGTGGGAAAACTTTCATCGAAGGCCTCATGCACTCCGGCGGGGTACCAGATGAAGTGGCCTATGCCCAGCGAGGGGAAGGACTCACCGGCATTCCAGGAGACGAGCCCCTGCACGCTGCCGGCGCATTCGTTCTGCCAGATTCGCTGCCCCAGTTCGCGGGTATCGACCTGGGGCTGGTTGCCATAGAGGGGGGTGGTCTGCTTGTACTGCTGAGCACGCAGTTCGCCTATCCCGAGGCAGGAGGCCAGTAGAAAGCCGGAAAGAAGAGGAAGAAGGAGTCTCATGTCCCCCATTTTAGCAGTTCCCGTGGTATAGTAAAGCTTGCTTTCTGCCTGCATCTGAACTTTTGTGTGGAAAAATCTGCCTTTATGCTTGACACGCTGGCTGCCCTGTGGTACATTTCCGCACCGCCATGCGGTCAGTGTGCTTGGTATCACGGCACCACGCAAGCGAGAAACAACCGAAATCATTACACTTTTTAGATATGGTAGCAATCCGTCTTAACCGTCAGGGCTCCAAGGACCGTCCTTTCTACAAGATCGTTGTCGTTGACAGCCGCAGCCGCCGCGATGGCGATTTCATCGAGCAGGTGGGTACTTACAACCCCATGGCCGAGGGTGAGAACTACACGCTGAACCTTGAGAGCGTGGATAAGTGGATCGCCAACGGTGCCCAGCCTTCTGAGACTGTGGCCTCCATCATCAAGAAGGTGCGCGCCGCCAAGGCCTGAGCCCTTCCCTAGAAACCTTTCCCAGGTTGTTTCAGAACGCGCCCCGGTGCTGCAAAGCCCCGGGGCCGTTCTGCGTCGGGGGGGCTGCGGCTTATTACCACCACCAGCGGAAGATGCGCAAGATGCCGGACCCGCCGCGGTAGCAGCCGCACAGCGAAATCCAAATCATCTTGTAAATCGGCACAGCCAGGAGCATCACCATGCCGATGACTGTGCTGCGGGTGCGGGAGGTGGAGGTGATTTCAAAGTAATCGCGCCCGAAGAAGACGCAGAGCTCCACCACAGCGGTGGTGAGCCCCACCCCCAGTGCGCAGAGCGTTGTAACCGGGTGGGCTCCGGTCAGCGGGCAGAGCAGCCAGGGAAGCAGCAATGCGCCGGCGGTGACGATGCAGCAGAGCTGCCAGCGGTAGAGTTTTCCGGCCCAGAAGTGCTGCGCCAGCGCCACCGTGGCAAAGTAGCCCACGGGGCCTGCCATGAGTTGCCAGAGCAAGGCGCCTCCCTCGTCTGGCGGGATGAATCCGGCCATGGCCAACCCGGCGCCGATGGCGCTGACCAGCAGCAGCGTCAGCATGGCGATTGTGGTGAGCGAATGTTCCAGCAGGTAAGCTGCAGCCAGGGCTCCCAGAAACAGCAGGGGCATAGTGTAGGGGTGCGTCAGCAGCCAGAGGTGGAAATCACCGCTGAGAAGGATGATATGACCGCTCAGGGCTGCCAGACAAACTAATCCGGCACATCCCAGGTGGGCCAGGCTGGTGTGCGGGGCGTTCAGGTAGGTTTCTTCAGTGTTCATGGGGCTGGGTAAGAAGTTGCAGCGCCTTGGCGCGGGCCGGTTTGCCGCTTTCGGTGCGGGGCAGGGTGACGCGGTGGATGAAATGAGGCTGGTGGTAGCGCGGCAGGGTGGCGCAGGCGGCGCGCAGCGCAGGCTCATCTGCGGGCGCGCCCTCCCAGAGCAGGGCTACGCACTGGCCGAGGCGGGGGTGCGGCAGGGGCAGCGCCAGCACTTGCAGACCGGTGTGCCGGAGCAGGGCCTGTTCAATCTCTTCTGCCTGAATCTTGACCCCGCCGGAGTTGATGACGGCATCCACCCGTCCGAGAATGCGGAAGCGACCGTCCGGGGCGATTTCTGCCAGGTCATGAGTGGAAAGGCTGCCGATTTCCAGATGCGGAGCGCAGATTTGCAAAGTACCGTTCGGGGTGAGACTGAGCCGGACTCCGGGCAGGGGGGTATACCAGTCGCTGCGTTGAGGTCCGTTCAATGCGCGCAGCGCAATATGTGAGAGGGTTTCAGTCATGCCGTAGGAGGCAAACACCCGGGTGGGTAGCCCTTGCAGCCGCTCCGCCAGTGTGGGGGCGATGAAGCTGCCGCCCAGCAGCAGGGTGCGCACGCGGGCAAGCTGGGCGGCGCCATCCGGCAGCGCCAGGGTGCTGAGCACCTGCATGGGAACCAGCGGCGCGAAATCCACCACTCCCTCCAGCCCGGTCAGTGGGGTGGAAGAGGGTTCTGTCGTGAGCAGATTCAGCCCACCCACCAGGGCCCGTACCACCATCATTTTGCCGGCAATATAGCGCAGCGGCAGGCAGAGCAAGGCCGAATCTCCCGGGCGGAGACCGAAGAAACGGCAGGTGGCTGCGGCGCTGGCCACCATGGCGCTTTTGGCAGCATGCATGCATTTGGGCGCACCGGTCGAGCCGCTAGTCTGCAGTGGCAGGTCTGGCGTATCGCTCCACCACGCCGCCAGAAAATCCGCCAGTTCCGCCTGCTGGCCGTTGCGGCCGGCAGCCCATTTGTCCAGGGTGGCGGGGGTGATGGTGCAACCATCGATACTGATGGCGGGGCTGGACACGGCAGAAAATCAATTCCTGGAGTTCAGCCGCTGGGTGGTGACCACCTCGCGCAGGCAGTAGAGCAGTTCAAGTCTGCCGTTGGCCAGCACGGGGTCAGCGCTCAGCGCCAGGCGGCAGTGAGCCGCGCGTTGCAGCGTGTTCACTGTGGCTGCGGTGTCGCGCACGAATACACCGGTCGTGGCGAGCGAGGGGAAGCGCCCTTCGAACTCGTCGCGATTCTCCACGGTGATGATGACGCCGAGCGGCTCCAGCGCACGGGGCATCCACGGGCGCATGCTGGCTGTGCTCAACTGGATATCGCACCCTGCTTTCAGCGCGGCCATCAGGGCTATGGACAGGTCAATATCGCTGGTGGCCTTTTCGGCGCGCAGGCAGAGCGGCAGCGGACGGTAGCTCAGCGTGGTGCGGAAGGCGGGGCTCTCGTTCAGCACGGTCGTGATGCCGAACATGGTTTCCCACCAGTAGCCGATGGAATCTGCGGCGGAGGAAAGCCGCGTGGTGTCATCCGGGCCGGGTTTCGGAGAAAGTGTTTCCCAGGGGGTGAAGGCGATGTTGCGCTGCGAGGCCCGGTGCTGCGGGCGGGCAACTTCCTGCCACTGGCTGAGGGCGGTGATGAAATTGTTGCCGCCGCACATAGGGGCCGTATTCTGCCAGCCCGGCGTGGGCAGCACGCCCGGGCGCGGCAGCGGACAGCAGTTGATGGCCACCTGGCTGGCTGCGGTCAGCTTGAGCCAGAGCTCAATTTCCTGCTTGTCGCGGGAGTAGATGCCGACGGAGCGTTCCTGCGCCTGCTTGCGCTGGGTGCGGCCTGCCTCCTCGGTGCTTTCCACGCGGATGAGACCGATGACCGGCACGTTGTGAGCCGCCTCGGCAAAGGCGCTGCCGGCGCGCACTCCGGTGCGCACGCCGGGGGTCCACACCTGAGAACCCAGTTCGGCTGCCGTGGGCTGCACCAGCCAGGCCTCGTGCTTCTGCAGCTGCGTGAGCATGAACACCTGGTCTTCGTTCAGCGGGCGGCCCAGCGGCCCCAGATTGCTGCCTTCCAGCCAGCCGGGCTGGGCGCTCAGGCTGCTCACGGCATCGCGGAGCGCATTCATGAAATGCTGGTTGTCGTATACTTCGGCATGCACCAGCACGAGGTGCGGCGCAGCCGGGTCCTGGCCGGCGCGGTGGAAGAGGGTGCGGGAAAGATCGCGGACAGCCTGTGCCCAGTCGCCCTGGGAGGAGATGTAAATGCTGCTGCAGCCGGAGGTGCCACCCAGCACCGGGCGGCTGGCGGATGCGGCAGCCATGTCGTTCGTGTGCTTCACGCTGCCGTGGTAGATGAGTCCGTTCACGCGGTCGCTGGTCAGCAGTTTGCGTGCAATCTGGTTGTCCAGGCAGGGCAGCATCTGCAGGCGCGGCTGCTCCATGCCCGCCTCTGCCAGCAGTGTGGCCAGGCGGTCTGCCACCAGCACGGTGTGGGCCGAGGGTTTGTAGATGATAGCATTGCCGGTGACCCAGGCGGCTGCAATGCCCCCCACGGCTTCTGTCAGCGGGTGTACGCGGCCGGGGGCTACGGTAATCACCCCCAGCGGGAGCGGGTGCGTGCCGTCCATGAGCCCGTCCTGCACGGAACTCTGCTCGTAGAATCGGAACAGGTCGATGGCGTTTGTGACCTCCTGGTCTGCTTCTTCTATGGTGAAGCCCGCATCACGCACCAGCAGGGAGATGAATTCTGTGCTGCGCTTCTCCAGCAGGCGGGCTGCCTGCAGCAGGTGAATGCGGCGCTCCTCCAGTGTCGGCGGCATCTGCACGGCTTCCTGGGCGGCGGTTTCCAGCACGGTAGCCACCGTGTTGAAATCGGCGGAGTCGTAGCGGTAGTCCTCCATGCCGGGGGCGGTGAGCGAGCGGCTTACACACTGCAGTGGTGAGTTGATGTATTTGCCGTTCACCTTCAGCAGAATCGGTTCCTGCGGGCGCTCGGTTTCCTCCTCGGCGGCGTGGTGCAGCGCATCCATGCGGGCGCGGTCGGTGATGCTGCTCATGCGGGTGAAGGCGTACGAGCCATCGGCCCCGGGGGCCTCGCGGGGCTGCTCTTCGCGGCCACTGAGCGCGGCCAGGAAATGCTGGCGCATGCGACCCCAGCCCATGGAATTGGGTTCCAGTTCGCCGCCGGCGGCCAGAATCCCCTCCGGCCTGCCGAGTTCCTGCACCAGGGAGAGCAGGTAGTTCTCGAATCCGGCCTCGCCGCCCTCGGAGGTGACGCCGGCGGTGAGCAGCACTCCGGCACCGCTCTTTGCCAGCACGCGACCGGTGTGGTTGGCTATGCCGGAGATAAAGCAGAAAGCCGGTGAGCCGGTGCGCCCGGCGCGACCCCAGCTCAGCAGACCATAGGCAATATCGAACAGATTGTGAGTCCCCACAATCGGGGTGAGCACCTTTTCCTTAGTGCTCATGGCAGTGGAAATAAGCTGTTTGTAGCGGGCTTCCGTTTCGGCCTTGTTGCGGCAGACTTCGTTGGCGCTGCCGTAGTTGTAGGTGTTTTCCTGCTCTTCGTCAAGGTGGCTGCCTTTGACAAGCAGAACCTTGAGCGGGGCCGCGCCTTTGGCGGCGCGGGCTGTGGACCACTCGGTCATTTCCCGCAGCAGGGCGGGGCTTCCCTTCAGGTATGCCGGTATCTCCAGCGCGGCATCGGCCTTGTACAGGGCCGAGCCCGCCATGGCCAGCCGGAATCCCTCGGCCACGATTCCCATGGTCGTGGAAAGCCCGCTTTCCACCAGTACCGGGCGCGGGGTGGGTCCCTTGACGGAAAGTTTCAGCAGCGGGCGCAGCTTCTCCGCCAGCGCCTTGGCGCCGGCCTCGGGGGAATACGGGTTGAGCCCCGGGCAGAGCCGCCAGGGCTGCACCACGATGCCCACTCCCTGCTGCTTGGTGAGGATGGCCTCCAGGTGCCTGTAATACTTCTCTGCGCTTTTCTGGCCGAATACCTGCGGCACCAGCGGGTTGAGCGCCAGGGATAATCCCTCCTTCGCGGCTTCTCTGGCGCGCTTTGCTACCTTGTCTGCCAGAGTCGGCAGGGTCAGCTCACCAAAGGTGGAGCGGAAGATGCGCTGCACCTCCGCTATGGCAGCCCCCTGCATGCTGCGCGCCGCCATCACGGCGGCCTTGAACCTCAGCTTGCCCACTGTGCTGAAAATCGCCGGCACGCCGCCGTATTCCGACAGCAGGCGCCGCAGGTTCTCCACCTGCTCTGCCGGGTCGGTCACGTGGAAGACGCTGCCGCAGAGTTCCTGCACAAACCGCAGGTTCTTCTTATCTGCCGCCAGTCGCGACAAGGCGGAAACCAGGGTGCGCTCATCGGAGCGAATCCCCTTCAGCGAGGCCAGCAGCAGCTCCTGCGCCAGATCTGCCGCTCGCTGCGCCAGCGTGCGGTCATCCCATTTGCGCTTCTTTGCTTCCGCCAGTTGTGCCTGTATATCCAGTTCCGCCATACGTGCGGGTATTCTACCCCGCAAGGGAACATCTGGCAAGTGAAAAGTATGACTTGCCCTGATGTGTCCCAAAGATTTGGGACACGTGGATTGATAATTTACAATTGAAAATTGACAAATTGAAAGTTAGCGGCTTACGCCGACGGAATCACCAATGCATGCTTGCTGCCGATGGCGAGGCGGGAGATACCCTGCTACGAATTTTCTCACTGAACACTTTGCCCTTATATCGTTCAGGGCTATTTCCGCGTGTGTCACATCTCCAGCCAGTCAATCTGCCCGGGGAGGAGTTCGGAGATGAGGGAGCGGATGCGCTGGTCTGTTTCTTCTTCACTGAGGTTCAGTTCTGGAGCCCAGTAGGAACTGGCCTGGAAATAGGCCCAGCGCTGCACGTAGCCGCGGGTGACGCGGTCGTACATATCCTGGAGGGTGCGGCCGAGGTGGGTATGGCGCATGGTGCCATGGCCGATGAAGACGTAGTAACTGATGAATCGGAGGTTGAGGCCGTCATGGCGGTCGGGCAGGGGGACGCGGGAGGTGAGGCGGGTGAAGGCGATGCGGCGGCCGTCTGCCAAGGTGATGGAATCATGGCTGGTCTGCAGGTCCACGTGGCCTTGGGAGGGCAGGCAGCGTTCCGGGCGGTGGATGGAGGCGTTCATATCGCTGCCGGAGTAGACGATGGAGACCTCAACGGGCGGTTTTTCTTCTTCCCAGAAAACGCGGCGGGGTTTGGAGTACTGAGCCTTGCTGAAGCGGGTATCAGCCGCGAGGGAGCTGCGCTCCACCTCACTTTCCTGAATCTTCTTGCCCTGCCAGCCGGGGAGGTCGAAATCGACGGGTAAATCCGGTGAGATGCTGGATTCGACCAGTTCTTCGTGTTTGGGCAGGAAGAAGACGGCGCTGAGCAGCATGGCCAGCAGAACCGGGGGGAGCAGGGCTCTGAGATGGGTGCGGATCATAAGGCATCCTCCTTTCCAGTGGGGGCGTTGGCACGGCGTACGACGGTGCGGCGGCGTTTCAGGAAGGGAATTTCACCAGCCAGCAGTCCGTGCAGCAGCATGAGCCCCAGCAGGCTGGCCGGAAAGAAGAAGAGCAGGCCGGACCAGTCGTGCCAGGTCTTGGAGGCAAAGGCGGGATTAATGTATTCCGCGCATACAAAGATGCTGGAGACTCGGAAAGCATTGGCCACGATGGAAAGCGGAATGGCACTGAGCCCCAGGATGATGCGCTTCCAGAGTGCCAGTTTGTCGGCCAGGTAACCCCAGGCAATGGAGACCATGATGAGAGCCATGAGCGAGCGCATGCCGGAGCATCCACCGGCGATACTGTACGTATCCCACTGGCCGGTGGCAGAGGTGATATTGGTGCCTTCCACGATGGTCTGCACCCCGCAGAGCCCGGCGCCCCAGTGGGCAGCCTGGGTGGCGAGCAGCTGCATACCCACGGTGGCCTGCTGGAACCCCGGCAGCGGAATGCTCAGCCACAGGAAGAAGAACGGGAAGGCGCAGCGGGCAGCAGCGCGGCGGCCCCAGTAGCACCATACCCCGCCGGTCAGCAGAAAGGGCAGCGCCCCGATGGCCACGCGTCCCTGCTGGGTGCGCACAGCCAGCACGCAGAAAAGCGCGCCGAGTGTGCTGAGCCAGAGCCCGTGCAGGCTGCCGCCGGTTTTCACGCCCCGCAGCCCGGAGCAGGCATGCACCAGCATGTAGACCGCCAGCAGCGGCACCATCCACCCGTGCTCGTAGTCATTTTCGCGGTTCCAGGCGGTGGTGAGCCATTCGGCGGCACTGTGGGTCCCGCTCAGAAAACCCGGGTAGAACCCCACTATCCAGATGACCAGGAGTGAATACACGGCAAAACCGGCCCAGTTCAGCGGTGAAAGGGACTTTAAAAACGAATTTGGGGCTTCCTGAGTGCTCAAGATGAAAAAAAATGCAGTTAGATGTGCATTTAGTATTGCAATTTTCGCGAAAATGTCAAGAATAGTCGCTCACACACCTCATTCATACATGAAAATTATCAGCGGTACCGCTCATCCCCAGTTAGCTAAGGACATTGCCAAGGTCATGGGTCTTCCCCTGTGCGATGCAACTGTCAATACCTTCCCGGACGGCGAAAGCTTCGTTCAGATAAAAGAATCCATCCGTGGCGCAGACGCCTTCATCATTCAGCCGACCTGCCCGCCCACGAACCACAACCTCATGGAGCTGCTGGTCATGGTGGATGCTGTGCGCCGCGCCAGCGCCAGCCGCATCACTGCTGTAATTCCGTTCTATGGCTATGCCCGCCAGGACCGCAAGGACAAGCCCAGAGTTCCCATTACCTCCAAGCTGGTGGCTAATCTGCTGACCGCCGCCGGTGTGAACCGCGTGCTGACCATGGATTTGCACGCGGCCCAGATTCAGGGCTTCTTTGAAATCCCCGTTGATCATCTTCACAGCGTGCCGGTGCTCGTCAAGCACCTCAAGGCCAACTACGTGAAGGATATGAAGAACCTTGTGGTGGTTTCCCCCGATATCGGTGGTGTGAAGAACGCCAAGAGCTACGCCAACATCCTCGGCACGGAGCTTGCCATCGTGGCCAAGCAGCGTATCTCCGCCACGGAGGTGGACGCTCACGCCGTCATTGGTGACGTGAAGGGCAAGGATGTGCTCATGGTGGACGATATGACCGAATCCGGCGGCACGCTCTGCGCCGCTGCCAAGATTCTCAAGGAGCACGGCGCCGCCCGCATCTTTGCCGGTGTTTCCCACGGTGTGCTGACGGAGACGGCCCGCGAGCGCCTGGCCAACAGCTCCATCGAGTGTCTCCTGACCTCTGACTCTGTGCCCATGGCCTACGGTGACCGCGTGGATACTGTGAGCATTGCCCCGCTGTTTGCCCAGGCCATTGCCAACATTCACCACAATGCCTCCGTCACTCACCTTTTCGAGGTGTAAGGCAGGAGGGGTCATTACTATCTGTTTTTTCAGCGGCAGTCCGGAACCGGGCTGCCGCTGTTGTTCCGGGGCTCCCGGTGTTCTGCTCCGGGAGGGATGCGGTGCCGGAGTGTGGTATGGTGTTGCCTGCCGATGAAATGAAAAACCGGCATTTTCTACGGCCTTGGTCGGGCTGTGAGGATGAACAGACCAGCGAATAGCGTTTTTTGCATGCTGGTTACAGGTTCTGCTGGAGGATGAAGCGCATGGCGGCGGCCTTGGCTTCTATGGCATCGGGGAAGTCGCGGGTGTAGATCGGGTCACCGCAGTCGATGAAGCCGCGGATGCTGCTGATGAACCGGGGTTCTTGCTGCAGGCGGCGGGTGAAGATAGAGTACAGGAATTCAGAACCGTCGGCGCTGCGGGCGTTGTGAATCCGGATTCTGTTGGCATCTGAAACGATGGCGGCAGCCATGGAGATGGTGCTGTCCTCCAGCCGGTCGCTGAGGTCCATGTAGCCATGGCTCAGGTACTGAATAGTCTTGCAGATGAGGGAGTGGGTCATGCCGTAGCAGGTGCCTTTGCAATAGTATACCTGCGCGGGGGCTACTCCGACCATGTCGTGCTCTGAGCCGAGGGTGCTGAGGAAGTAATCGCTGCGGAGGATGACGTCGGCATCAATCTTGATGGCATTGGCCATGCCGTTCTGCTCGGAGAGGTGCTTCATGGTCTGCAACATGCCGAGGTGGCAGCGCAGGCCGAGCAGGTTGCGATTGTGCGGGAAGGGTGCCAGGACTCTGAATGCGCCTTCGGGAACATCGGCCTGCCGCCCTTCCTCCGGTTCGAATACGTAGTACACGCGCACCCCGGGCAGGGCGCGTTTTAACGCGGTGTAGTGCAGCGGCAGCAGGGCTGAATCGCGCAGACAGGTGAAGCAGACGTAGATGTTCCGGGGCATGTGCGGTTTCAGTGAACGGCATCCTGGGTGAGTTCCCGCAGTCTGGTGCGGAGTTCTGCAGCCTTATCCGGCTGGGTGGGGGCCAGGTTGTGTTTCTCTGCCGGGTCGGTGGAGAGGTTGAAAAGACCCTCCGGCTGGTGGCGGAAGGCGGGGATATATTTGAAGTGGTGCTGGCGCAGAGCGTAGCGCGGGGCTTCGAATGCCTGGGTGACGAGCTCGCTGCGGGCAGAGTTGGTGCGGCCGAGCAGGGCGGGGAGGTGGTTCTCACTGTCGCGCATGGAGCCGGCGGGTACTTCGATGTTGCAAAGCGAGGCCAGGGTGCGGCCGATATCCATCTGGCACATGAGGGCGGAATTGATGCCGGGCGCAATGGTGCCGGGCCAGGAAACGATGAAGGGCACGCGGGTGCCTCCCTCCAGCAGGGTGTACTTGCCGCCGCTCCATGGGTGGGCTGGCTGGTGCCCGGCGCAGTCGGTCCGGGCGCCGTCCTCGTAGCCATCGGAGATGACGGGGCCGTTGTCGCTGGTGAAGATGATGAGGGTTTCCTCCGGCTTGTATCCGGCCTGCTGCAGGGCGGCCATGAGACGGCCCAGGGAGTCATCCATCTGCAGGGTGGCATCGCCGCGGATACCGAGCTGGCTCTTGCCTCGGAAGCGGGAGTGCGGGTCGCGCGGCACGTGAATATCGTTGGTGCAGAAGTAGAGGAACAGGGGCTTGCCGGCGCAGCTGTTGATGAAGCGATCTGCGGCGGTGGTGATATCATCCGCAAT
This sequence comes from Akkermansia sp., assembly GCA_017504805.1. Lineage (GTDB taxonomy): Bacteria > Verrucomicrobiota > Verrucomicrobiia > Verrucomicrobiales > Akkermansiaceae > Akkermansia. Next base: position 19,800 of record JAFVQN010000063.1, read on the forward strand.
GTCCTGGTCTTTCCAGAGGGCGGAGACGCCGCCGGTCATGTGGCCGATGCGGGAGATTCCGTCGATGATGGTATCGGCATGCTGCTTGTTGCTGGGGCGGCCCCAGGGTTTCAGCAGTTCTGGGTGGGTGCTGGCTGTTTTCTCGCCGGGGTAGGTCTGCCCCTTGTAGTTCACGCGGATGGGGTCCTGCGGGTCGAGGTGGCGCACCTTGCCATCTTCTACATAGACGCAGGGTACGCGGTCGCCCGTGGCAGCCATGATGAAGGAGTAATCGAAGCCCACATCAGCGGGGGCGGGGGAGATGGGCTGGTTCCAGTCAATATCGCCGTTGCCGAGGCCCAGGTGCCATTTGCCGATGGCTGCGGTGCGGTAACCTGCCTGCTGCATGAGGGTACCCAGCGTGGCAGCTTTGTCGCGCGTGGGCAGGATGAGCGCGGCATCTCCCGGCAGGATGCCGGTGCCCTTCTGCCGCCAGGCATACTGCCCGGTGAGCAGGGAGTAGCGCGAGGGCGTGCACACGGAGTTGGTGCTGTGCGCATCGGTGAAGAGCAGTCCCTGGTCTGCCAGTTTCTGCACGTTGGGGCAGGGGATTTTGTCGCAGCCGTAGGCTGAGGTGTCGTTGTACCCCAGGTCATCTGCCATGAACAGGAGAATGGCCCTGGGGCGCTCGGGTTTGATGCGGTCTGCTGCATCTCCGCCGGCAAGGCAGAGGAGTGTTCCCATGGCTGCCTTTTTGCCATCAGTGCAGATTTTGTCCCATAATTCGGGAATCCCCTGGCAGACAATGCCCCGGGTGGTCTGGTAGCCATTCTCCAGAATTTCAGTGAGAGACGCGTCTGTGGCGGGGGCAGGCGCTTCGGGGGCGCCACCATCGCGGAAGATGTCATCCCAGATGCCCCGGGCTGGCTGGGTGGTGAACAGGACAGCTCCGAGCAGGAGGGTGATGAGTGGGCGGTTCATTTCTTTTCAGAATTCCGACGTGCCTTTTTTTTGCCTTTCTTGCCTTCCACCCGGCGGCCCATGGCGGTTTCCTCGTTGCTCATGGTGGCGGCGGTGCGTTCCAGAATGTTGCGTTTCTCGGTATCAGCTGCGGGCACAACCGCCCAGATGGGCGAGTCTTCGGCAAAGGGCGGAACTTCCAGCGGCAGGCTGACGGTGTAGTCCTTGCCGTCCTTTTTGAGGGCTTCCTCGATTTCCTCCAGGTCGGGGGTGGTGGCATTGGTGCGGAAGAGTGCCAGAGTGGGGGAGTGGCCGGGAGCGAATTGGCCGTGAGCGGCGGATTCGCCCTCTACTTTTTCAATGAGCAGGCAGTAGCCGAATTCGTTGCCCGGGATTTCCGAAATGAGGATTTCGATGGGGTACTGCATGCCTTGCTCCACCTTGAAAGTGCGCCCGCTGGCGATGCCGCCCAGCACGTTGTTCCAGTGCGGGGTGGAGGGGTACTGGTAGAGGGCGCAGCCTGCTGACTTCGAGGTGATTTGTGCCTGGTAATCGCGGGTGGTCCCCAGGGTCATGTGATTGCGGGAGGGGATGGTCCAGCCGGATTCCAGCACGACCTCCTCGTTGAAACGCACGACGATGGTGTCATCTCCCATGCCGACGAAGCGGTAGGTGCCGCTTTCCGGGGCGGTGACGATGCCGGCGTAGTGTACGACCCAGTCCTGCGGGCGGACCTGCTTTTTCTGATTGCCCTGGTTGCAGTTGAATGCTTCCGGGGCGTAGGATGCCTTGCAGCGTGGCAGGTAGAAGTAGGGGGCCGCCAGCTCCATTTCCGGGGAGTAGTATTGCTCCAGCTTACCCCGGTCCCAGCCGGATGCCATGAAGTCATGGATGAAGCTGACTACGCTGTGGCGGCTCAGCGGGCGGGTACCGGGAGCCACTGGCTGTTTCAAATCGTAGAACCGGCCGGTCAGGGTGGAGTTCTCATCGGCTGTCAGACGCTGCACATGGCGGCGCGTCTTGCGCACGGCGCGTTGCATGGTATCGAATCCTTTGCCGTCTTTGGCAAACTGGTCGATGGCCTCGGAGGCGCTGCTGGTTATGTCCTTCCAGCGCGGCGTATCGGTATTCCCGTCGTCCCGGGCGGAATGTTTCAGTGTTTCTCGGGCGCCGGTGACGATTTTTCCCCAGGTGCCGGAATCGCCGGAGTCTGCGTCGCCGCCGATCCCCCAGAATGCGGGTGCGGGAGTGGTGAGCAGAAGGGTGCCTGCAAGAATGGAGCAGAAGAAGGAAGGACCTTTCATAGCTGTTCTTTTACTATAAATGGCGGCTCATAGCAAGCGGAAAACGCGCCCTTGTGCGAGGACGCGTTTTCGATTGAAACCTGGTGCGCAGCGTGATTAGAAATCAAACTGGCATTGCTCGGTGACGGGCATGGCCAGGAACATCTCCTGCACTAATCCCGCTGTGGCGAATATGGTGTTGTGGTCGGCCTCGAACTGGCGCACGCGCGGTGGTGTCGGGAATGCCTGGATGAGCTTATCCGTGCTGGCGGCGGGAACCACCTGGTCATACCGGGCTCGCATGATGGTGACCGGGCAGGTGACGCCCGGTGCGAAACGGGCGGAGTTCCAGCTGTCAAGCGGCAGAATGCGCGGGAAGAAGGGCACCACGTTGCATGCAACGCTCGTCATGCTGTCAAACGGGCAGATGAGTACCAGCCCGGCGGGCTTTTCCGTGGTGGCCAGCTGGGTTGCCACACCGGTGCCCAGGCTGAACCCTACCAGGTAGAGCGGTGCGCTGGGATTGCCCATCTGTGCGCGGGCATAGCGGATGCAGTAGCGTGCATCGGACACGATGGCCTGCTCGCTGGGTTCGCCCGCGCTGTTGCCGTACCCGCGGTAGTTAATCAGAATGTAGGAACGCGTGGTGTCTGTCGCGGCTATGTGGCTCAGGTTGCCCACGTTCATGGCATTGCCGCCGTACATGGCTACCAGCGGCGTGTTCGCGCCGCGGTTGAAGAACCATCCGCGCAGGATGGTGCCGTCCTCCGCGGGAATGGCGACGCTCTGCCCCGGATAGCCGCAGGCGGCATCCGGCAGCTGCATCTCGGTGCCGGGGTATACCATGCTGTTGCATGATACCAGACTCGTACCCAGACCCAGCGCTGCCGCAGTAATAGCCAGGTGTCTAAATTGAGAATTCATTGCCAGTAAGGAAATGAGTTTGCTGATTTCGGGTGTTTAGTCTTCTTTGTCGTCTGCTTTGTCGCTCTTGACAAGGCGCACGCAGCAAGCAATGAAGAGGGTCCATACGATACCGATGGAAAGCAACATGGTGATGATACCTGCGATAGTCATAATAGTGAGGATGGGGGTTAATTGTTAAAGTCGTCGGGGTTAGTGTTCTTGTGGAAATTGGGGGAGGTGAAGATGACGAAGCAGAAGAAGATGGACACCAGGATGACCCAGGCCACGGGTATGATGGCTCCGGGTTCGCCATTGAGGAGGTTCACCACCTGGCTGCTCTGCTTCACAAAGATATTCTGGTAGAGCCAGGAGGCAAAGATGGTGAGCAGGATGAGCGGGGTGACCCAGCGGATGATGAAGCCCAGACCCGGGGGCAGGGAAATGGTGGCGCCGATTTTGAGTTCCTCTACACCGTTCTTAGTACCCCACACCACGTTGAAGATGGTGAAGAAGAGGCAGGAGGTGAGGTAGAGGAACATGGTGCCGAACCAGAAGTCCATGGTGTCCAGGGCCATGAGTCCCTCGGTGAACCAGCCGACCATGAGGGTGCCGACGGTGACAAGGAAAGCCACCAGGGCCACGCTCTGCACGCGGCGCAGGTTCCAGAATTCCTCCAAGAAGGCCACTGAGGGCTGCAGCATGGAGATGGCACTGGTGATGGCGCCGATGAAGAGCAGCACGAAGAACAGGGTGCCGAAGAACTGGCCACCCGGCATGCTGGCGAATACCTGTGGCAGCACGTTGAAGCCCAGTCCGAAGGTGCCGCAGCCAGCGGCAGCCACCACACCGAGCAGAGCCACGGCGGCGGGGATAATCATCATGCCGGCCAAACCTACCTCAATGGCTTCATTGGCCGCATTGGCGGTGAGGGAGCTCAGGGCAATGTCCTTGCGGCGGCGCACATAGCTGGCATAGGAGCACACGGTGCCGAAACCGATGGAGAGTGAGAAGAAGACCTGCCCGGCGGCGGTGAGCCACATTTCCGGGTTCAGCAGGCCCTGGGTGAGGGAAATGTGCTTCTCCGTGACTTCCTTGCCGGGGTTGGCGGTCTGAAGTTTTTGCACCAGGGCGGCCTTTTCCTCAGTGGTAGCCTGGGCGGGTACCATTTCCACCTCCTTGCCGTCGACCACGAGCATGGTCTTGGAGGGGTTCCACATGTAGCCCAGGCCCTGGCTTACGCTGCGCTCGGGGTGGGTGGCATCCGGGGTGCCGAGGGTGAGCACGCGGCACAGGATGATGAAAGCAGTGATGAGCAGCACGGGCATGCTCCACTTGCAGAACCACTCAATGCCCTTGCCGATGCCGCGGAATATCACGTACATATTGGCCAGAATGGCCAGGGCGAAGAATACCAGCTGGCTGCCGCCTCCGTAGAACAGCGAGCCATCACCCGTGAGTCCCACGTAGTTGGCGAAGAAGTTGCCGTACTCATCCGCTGTGCCCAGGTTCAGGTCGCCCATGGCGGTGTGCCAGGCGTAGCCGATGGTCCAGCTTTCCAGCGGAATGTAGTACATGGCGATACCTATAGTGGAGACCACGCCGGCTACGCCGAGGTATTTCCATCGGGATTTGCCGCCGATGAGATAGAAGATACTGGCGGTGGAGTGGCCCCCAAGCGTGCCGCCCTTGCGGCCGATGGCCCATTCCACCCAGCTCAGGGGGATACCCAGCAGCAGGAAGGCGGTGAAGTAGGCAATCATGAAGGCGCCGCCGCCGTACTGGGCTGCCAGGCCAGGGAAGCGCAGGAAATTACCGAACCCGATGGCGCTGCCGGCTACGGCCAGTACCACGCCCAGGTTGGTGTTCCAGTTTTCTGTTTTCTTGTTTGTGCTCACGGTAGGTAGTGACGTTGGTGAATGATTATTTGTTGAAGCGGCGGGAGGTGGCCGCCACGATGCAGAAGAAGACGGTGATGCCCACTGCCCAGACCAGCGGCAGGATGGCGCCGATGCGGCCTTCCACTATATTGGCCACATAGGGGCTGCGGGTGATGAAGAGCTCCTGGTAGAGCCAGGCCACAAAAATGGTAAGCATGATGACCGGCGTAATCCAGCGGATGATGAAGGCCGCACAGGCGGGGATGCGGATGGCTGAGCCATCGGCCAGTTCCTTCATGCCGTTCTGCGTGCCCCACACCTGGTTGAAGAAGATGAGGTTGAGCCCGGTGGTCAC
>JAFVQN010000064.1 GCA_017504805.1 Akkermansia sp.
CCAGCTCGCCCACGGTGATTTCGTCGGGAATTTTCACGGTAACGGGAGCCTTGCGGGCAGTTGCCCTGCCGCCGCTCATGAAGGCGGCAGAGATGATTGGCGCTGTTTCCACTCCCATCTGCCTGATTGTTTTCGGATGCTCGCTGTTTGATTTGACCCGCAACTTCACCTGGCAGCCGCGCATGCTGGTGGCGGGCGTGGTGACGCGACTCATGCTGGCGCCGGCGCTCATCCTCCTGCTGGCCTGGCTGCTGCCGGTGGACCCGCTCATGAAGCGCATTATGGTGATTCAGAGCGCCATTCCCAGCGCGGTGATTCCGGTGATTCTGGCCAAGCGTTTCGGCGGTGTGCCGGAGGTGGGTACCCAGGTACTGCTGGCTACTACGCTGTGCTCGTTCGTGACGCTGCCCATCTGGCTGGCGCTGGGCAGCCGCTTCGTGGTGCCGCTGCTGCCGGGGCTTTAATGCAGCATCAAGCGGTCGCGGTCAAGACCGGTCAGGTTCTCCAGCCGGGCAATCAGCTGGCGCAGCACGAAGATAAGCGTAACGAGCAAGGGCACCCCGATGACCAGGTAGCCCCACCAGGTCATGCGGCCTACGGCATAGTTATACTCCAGCGCCTGCTGGGCGGCGGGCTGGTCGAGCACGGGCAGCAGGAAGCAGAGGGAGAGGATGAAATTGCCCACGGCTGAGGCTACCAGCGAGAGTCCGAGGTAGAGACTGGAGCGCCAGAGCAGGGAATCGTACGCCCCCTGCTGCGATTCATCGGCCACGGCCTTTTCGATGGTGGGGATATCGAAGAGCGAATCAGAGTAGAGCAGGAGGCGCAGCAGCGAATCCTGCCGCCGGGCGGTGACCATGACCGCGCCGCAGAGCAGCAGGGGAATGGCGGCTTCCTTGGCGGCATACCACCAGGGCGTATCGGGGCGGATGGCATCGCCCGCGCCGGTGTTGGCATAGATGGTGACAACGCCGGTCAGGATGGTGCCCAGCAACCCGAAGAGGGTGAGTGGCTCTACCTTGCGGCTCTGCCAGAATGTCCACACACCGAAACCCAGCGGCAGCGCAAGCGCCAGGCACATGGCCTTGGCCGTACCCAGCTGCCACAGTTCCGGGCCTGCCACCGAGCAGTGATCCAGTACCATGACCGGTGCCAGCACGCTCAGCAGCACATTGAGGAGACTCTGCGTTCCCTTGTCCATTACTTCATGGAGGCAATGGCTGCGGCCATATCCGGCGCCTTGAAGGTGGAGGAGCCGGCCACCAGGCAATCGGCCCCGGCCTTAGCGCAGAGCTGAGCCTGGGTGGCGCCGATGCCGCCGTCCATCTGGATGATGAAGTTGAGTCCCTGTTCCTTGCGGGCTGCATCGAGCACGCGCACTTTGTCCAGCACTTCGCCCATGAAGCTCTGGCCGCCGAATCCGGGCACCACGCTCATCACCAGCACCATATCCAGCTCGCCGATGTAGGGCAGCACCTTCTCCACCGGGGTAGCGGGGTTCACGGCAAGGCCTGCGTGAATGCCCGCGGCGCGGATGGCAGCCAGGGTGGCATGCAGGTCCACAGCCCCCTCGCGCTCCACGTGGATGGTAATCATGTTCATACCGGCTTTCACGAAGCGGGGCAGGTAGTGGTCCGGCGCGTCAATCATGAGGTGCGCATCCAGATACGCTTCTGCCGGCACGGCAGAGCGGATAGCGGCGCAGATATCCGGGCCGAAGGAAATGTTGTCCACAAAGGAACCATCCATCACATCCAGGTGCAGCCAGTCGGCGCCGGCTTCCAGGGCGCGGTTGGCTTCTTCACCGATGCGGCGGAAATCACAGGCAAGCATTGAGGGGGCAATCAGCATGGCTCCATTGTAAAAGCTCCCCCATGTGATTGCAAGGATAAATGCTCATAAAATACAACCGGGGATGCCCTTGCAGCATCCCCGGTCGGGTAAAATTGAAGCTATTGCCCTCTTACTGGGCGGGATAGTTCACAATCTCCAGCTTGGGGCGCTGGATGAGCTTCATGATATCCTCACCGGGGGTGGGCACCGTAGCAGGCTGCTGGGGCAGGGGCCTGGAGGTGAACACCGGGAAGTCTGCCTCCTCCTTGATGGTGCCGCCGGTGGCCAGGGAGTAGTATCCGCGCTTTGCGTCAAAGCGGCAGTTGATTTCCTTGAGTGGGTTGCCGTCGCGGGTGAAGCGGAACTGTTTGGCGGCGTGCCACTGCTTGCCGTCCCAGCGCAGGGCGGGGCCGAATGTGGCGCGGCGCTCATATTTTTTGGATTCCACATCGCGCTTGAAGTCCTCCACAAAGCCGCAGCCGCCGCCCAGCCCGCGGTTCAGGGCCTGGATGCGCCAGCAGCTCATGAGCATCCACTTGTTTTCAGCGGGGTCGAAGATATAACCGGCAATCTGGCGGAAATCGGAGCCGTCCTCGTGCTCCACCACCAGGGTCTTGATCACATCGCCTTCCTTCCAGTTGAAGGGGCGCATGGAGTTGCCGCCGGTGCCTTCGCCACCGAAGCGGCGGGTGGTCACGTGCTTGCCCTTCTGCACCAGTTTGGCGCGTTCTTCCTCAGGGGCGGCGTGGGGGTTATCGCCGGAGTCCTTGGCATCCCAGATGGAGAAGATAGCCACGCGCACGGGCTTGCCATCCTTGTCCTTGTGGCCGAGCTCCTGCACGCCGATGTAGCCGCAGCCGAAGTTGTTGCAGGCAAAATAGGTGCCGGGGGCGCTCTTTTCAATCACGGCTTCCTGGTAGGCGGCGGTGTGGCGCGGAATGTTGGGCCCGTAGTGCAGATGCACCGAGGCGCACTGGCGCCTGGCCATGTTTTCCGGCAGCCAGTAGTCCGAATAGCGGTCGGCCTGGGCCTCCTGCGTGCAGCATGCCGCAAGGGCCAGCAGACCCGTCATCAGTGTATAGATGCGTTTCATCACGTCGCATCCTAACATAAACTGGTGAAGTATTCAAGCATAATCAACTCTTGGCCCACAAGCTCCCCACTGCTGATAAATGGGAATTTGGCGGGAAAATTTTCGAAGCACGGGACTTCAGTCCCGGTTATATGCACCGTGATTTCGGGACTAAAGTCCCGTGCTTCGACGAGGTTTTCAGCGTTTTTCGATTCGGAAAGGCAGGGTGGTACCTTTTTCATGTCCGGCTCCGCGCTGGTGGAGCAGCGGGAAATCGAAGCGCTTGTCGCCCAGTATCAGGCATTTTCCTTCCAGTGTTTCCGGCGGGTCAATGCCGGTATCGTATTCCGGCATCTTCCAGTGCGAAAACAGGGAAACTCAGCGGCATGAGAACAGTATACTTTGATTCCGGTGCCAGACAAGGATATTATCATTGACTCTTCGGTGGATTCGCTGTAAACTCGCCGCCGTCATGACTTCTACAGCAGATTACAAGGTGGCGGATATCTCCCTGAAGGACTGGGGACGCAAGGAAATTGCCGTTTCGGAATATGAGATGCCGGGCCTCATGGCCTGCCGTGAGAAATATGGCGAGCAGAAGCCGCTGGCCGGGGTGCGCATCACCGGTTCGCTGCACATGACGATTCAGACCGCTGTGCTCATCGAGACGCTGGTGGCACTGGGTGCCGAGGTGCGCTGGGCCAGCTGCAACATTTTCTCCACCCAGGACCACGCTGCTGCTGCCATTGCGGCCACGGGTGTGCCGGTGTTTGCCTGGAAGGGCGAGACGCTCACCGAATATTGGGATTGCACCTGGGCCGCCCTGAGCCACCGCGATGGCCTGGGCCCGCAGCTGGTGGTGGACGATGGCGGCGATGTGACCCTGCTGCTGCACCGCGGGTATGAGATGGAAGAGGGTTCCGACTGGGTGAACACCCCCTCCGGCAGTGAGGAAGAGGGCGTCATCAAGGCGCTGCTCAAGCGCATTGCCGCCGAGCAGCCCGGCGTGTTCCACCGCTGGCTGCCGGAGTGGAAGGGCGTTTCCGAGGAAACGACCACCGGTGTGCACCGCCTTTACCAGATGGAGCGCGATGGCCGCCTGCTGGTGCCGGCCATCAATGTGAATGACTCGGTGACCAAGAGCAAGTTCGATAACCTCTACGGCTGCCGCGAAAGCCTGACGGATGGCATCAAGCGCGCCACGGATGTGATAATTGCCGGCAAGGTGGCGGTCATCTGCGGCTATGGCGATGTGGGCAAGGGCTGCGCCCAGGCGCTGCGCGGGCTGGGCGCCCAGGTCATCGTGACCGAGGTGGATCCCATCTGCGCTCTGCAGGCTGCCATGGAGGGCTACCGCGTGCTCACCGTGGAGGATACCCTCGGCATGGCCGATATCTACGTGACCACCACCGGCAACTGCGATATCATCACCCTGGAGCACATGGAGAAGATTAAGGACCAGGCCATCGTCTGCAATATCGGCCACTTCGACAACGAGATTCAGGTGGCCCGCCTGCAGGCTTACCCCGGTATCGTGTGCACCAACATCAAGCCGCAGGTGGACAAGTACACCTTCCCGGATGGACACAGCCTCTACCTGCTGGCCGAAGGCCGCCTGGTGAACCTGGGATGCGCCACGGGCCATGCTTCCTTCGTGATGAGCAACAGCTTCACCAACCAGGTGCTGGCGCAGATTGCCCTCTGGCAGGAGCGCGAAAATGCCAAACCATCCGTGACTGTGCTGCCCAAGAAACTGGACGAAGAGGTGGCCCGCCTGCACCTCGCCAAGCTCGGCGTGCGCCTCACCACCCTCACCCAGAAGCAGGCCGACTACATCGGCGTACCCGTAGAGGGACCCTATAAGGCGGAAGCGTACAGGTATTGACGATTGACTATTGACGATTGACAATTGGGTATTGACAATTGACAATTGACTATTGGTATGGATGCGCGTGATTTACGAGAGCGAACCCTTGACTTTGGGTTGAGGATTGTTCGTCTTTGTCAGTATTTGGGGCATCATAATGTAGCAGAGGTTTTAGGAAAGCAGTTGCTGCGGTGCGGCACTTCTGTGGGCGCCAATTATCGAGCTGCGAGTCTCGCAAAGAGTCCGGCTGATTTCGTGTCGAAAATTAAAATATGCGAGGAGGAAGCAGACGAAGCAATCTATTGGCTGGAATTGTTGATTCGGGCTGGTGAAGTGGAAGCCGCGAGAGTCATCCCATTGCAGGATGAAGCTGCCGAGCTTCGCAATATCA
>JAFVQN010000065.1 GCA_017504805.1 Akkermansia sp.
GCCCATTCCACCCAGCTCAGGGGGATACCCAGCAGCAGGAAGGCGGTGAAGTAGGCAATCATGAAGGCGCCGCCGCCGTACTGGGCTGCCAGGCCGGGGAAGCGCAGGAAATTACCGAACCCGATGGCGCTGCCGGCCACAGCCAGTACTACGCCCAGGTTGGTGTTCCAGTTTTCTGTTTTCTTGTTGGTACTCACGGTAGGTAGTGACGTTGGTGAATGATTATTTGTTGAAGCGGCGGGAGGTGGCCGCCACGATGCAGAAGAAGACGGTGATGCCCGCCGCCCAGACCAGCGGCAGGATGGCGCCGATGCGGCCTTCCACGATGTTGGCCACATACGGGCTGCGGGTGATGAAGAGTTCCTGGTAAAGCCAGGCCACAAAAATGGTGAGCATGATGACCGGTGTAATCCAGCGGATGATGAAGGCCGCGCAGGAGGGGATGCGCATGGCTGAGCCATCGGCCAGTTCCTTCATGCCGTTCTGCGTGCCCCACACCTGGTTGAAGAAGATGAGGTTGAGCCCGGTGGTCACATAGAGGATGAGGCTGCCCACCCAGAAGTCGATGCTGTCCAGCGCGAGCATGTCCTTGGTATACCAGATGATGATGACGGCGCCCACCAGCAGCAACCCCGCCACCAGCGCAATGCTCTGCCCGCGGCGCAGGTTCCAGTATTCCTCCACGAAGGATACCGCCGGCTGCACCTGCGAAAGGGCACTCGTCACGGCCCCGATGAAGAGCAGCACGAAGAACAGTACACCGAAGAACTGGCCACCCGGCATGGCGGCGAATACCTGCGGCAACACATTGAAGCCCAGGCCGAAAGTGCCCACCGTGGCGGCTGCGGCCACACCCAGCAGCGCCAGGGCCGCCGGCACGATGGTGAGCCCCGCCAGGCCCACTTCCGTCACGGAGTTGGCGGCGCCGGCGCTCAGTGCGCTCAGGGCAATGTCCTTGCGGCGGCGCACATAGCTGGCGTAGCAGCAGATGGAGCCGGACCCCACGGAGAGCGAGAAGAAGACCTGACCGGCGGCGCGCAGCCACATTTCAGGGTTGAACAGGCTTTGCCAGAAGCTCATTTTCTTTTCGCCGATGCTGGCCTGCGGGTATTCGCTCTGCAGGCGGGCGACCAGGGCGGCATTCTCCTCCCCGGTGGCACCGGCCGGCACCATGCCGATGGATTTGCCGCTGGTGGTATCCACCAGCATCACTTTTTCCGGGTTCCACATGTAGCCCAGGCCTTCGTTCACGCTGCGCTCGGGGTGGGCGGGATCCGGGGTGCCCATGGTGAGCACGCGCACCAGCAGCACTATGGCCACGATGAAGAGCAGGGGCATGCTCCATTTGCAGAACCACTCGATGCCTTTGCTCACGCCACGGTATATCAGCCAGAAGTTGGCCACCAGCGCCAGCAGGAAGAAGATGGGCGCACTGGTCTGGCCACTGAAGAAGTGGCCGTCTGCACCCATGCCCACGAAGTTGGAGAAGTAGTCGCCATAGGCCTGTGGGGTGTCTAAATTAAGGTTGCCCATGGCGGTGTTCCAGGCATAGCCGATGGTCCAGCCTTCCATGTAGACATAGTACACATTGATGCTCAGGCCGGCGAGGATGCCGAAGATACCGAGGTATTTCCAGAGGGGCTTGCGGGAGAGAAGCTGGAAGACGGAGGCCGGGCTGTGGCCGCCGAGCACACCGCCACCGCGGCCGATGCTCCACTCCACCCAGCAGAGGGGGAGACCCAGCAGCAGGAAGCAGCAGAAATAGGCCACCATGAAGGCACCACCGCCATACTGGGCGGCCAGGCCGGGGAAGCGCAGGAAGTTGCCGAAACCGATGGCGCTGCCGGCCACTGCCAGCATCACGCCCAAGTTGGTTTTCCAATGGTCTGTTTTGTCGGACATGGCAGGGAAGGGGGATTATTCCTCGTCTTTCTTATGGTAGCTGAAGCGGGTGGAGGTGTGGGCCACGAAGCA
>JAFVQN010000066.1 GCA_017504805.1 Akkermansia sp.
ACCCCGACCTACGTCGGGGTTCAGGTTTCTTTTGGGTTTGTACGAGTGGTTACGCCCGCCACGCTGACGCGTGACGCGCTCCACCACTCGCTATGGATATGTCGCCCTGACGGGCTCAGAATTCCTCGGGCTTTCAGCCCGACAAATTCCAATTTGTCGTTGAGTTCAAGCAATATTCTTTAATTGCCGGAGCAATAATTTGGCGTTGCGTCTGAGTATCTATTGTTGAGTCCTCGGACAATGGTTAGAAGTTGTTGATGGTGCGACGGACGGTTGTTTCCGGGTGCTCAAGTGGTGAGAATGAGTATTTGTTTAGCAGGGGTAAATCTCAAATAACATTGTCTATTATGAAAAATAAACTGTACATCCCGTCGTAAATGTGGTAGTCTGCGCGGTGTTGCGGATTATTCCGCTGATTTTTTCTGATATTCAAGAGTATATCATCCATCAGAAACGAAGTCGTGCCCTCTCTGGGGGTGCGGCTTTGTTTTTTTAACAAGCCACGGCTGACCGGCGCTGTCTGGTGGCAAGTGTTTCAGGTGAGATGGTGGCGAAGTGCAGCTGGGGTTTCGAGTCGAGGCCGCGCAGTTTAGTGCTCAGGTTGAAGTTCAGACGTGAGATAAGACGGTCATTCCAGAAATCGGCATGCAGGTCGATGTGTGCGGGAGCAAGTGTGCAAGTGAGCAGTTGCAGAAGTTTTGCCAGCATTTCTTCCACCAGTGTGTGGTCTGCATAGTTGAGTGTTTCCCAGTCCGCCGGCAAGGGCAGCAGGTGCAGCAGCGGGCAGGGGGTCACTTTCCCGTGGCGCAGGATTGCGCCTTGCGGAGCCTGTCCGCGGAGCAGCAGCAGCGTGAGAGTTTCCTGCCTGCCGTTTACCAGAGCCTCAGCCGCCGGGGATTCTCGCACCTCGCAATGATAACGCTGCTGCAGGTGCCGGAGTATACCGCATCCCAGTGCTGGTGGCAGGCAGATTCTCTGCAGGGTGTGATGCCGGGATGCTGTGTCCAGCCAGTCATCCAGGCTTTCTTCGTGAACTTGCGCAAATCGGGCTTCGGCGGCTTCCAGATGCCTGCCTTGCAGATCTAGTAATTCGAGAGAAATCCGTGTGCAATGCGCTTCCGGGCTCGCTGTGAACAGAGCCACTGATGCATGCCGGGCATTGAAGAGATATTCACGCACGGGACGTCCGCCGCCGGATGGAACGGCATCCCCCCGTCGGAGTTTGCCCTCTGCCTCCAGTGCTGCCACGGCAGCGTTGGTGCTCACCTGACTCAAGCCTAGCGCCGTTGCTATCTGAGGCCTGGTTGCGCGCTGGTGCTGCTGCATGTAGCGTATGATTCTTGATTTCGAACTCATGACTTTATTAGTCCGCCTAAGAAAGTATAGGCAATTTTCTGGAAAAATCAAGGATTATTTCAAGATGAGAGAGTTAGGAGCAGAAATGAAGCGGGGGGAAGGGAAGGTGAAGCGGACAAAAACTCGACAGAGACACGAGAATCTGTTACTATCACCTTAACCACGCAGAGAACAACAATATGAAATACATCTTTGTAACCGGCGGTGTCGTATCCTCCCTGGGTAAAGGACTTGCAGCAGCATCTATTGGAACGCTGCTGGAGCATTGCGGTCTTGAGGTCACGATGCAGAAGTTTGACCCGTATCTGAACATCGACCCGGGTACAATGAGCCCGTACCAGCACGGTGAAGTATACGTGCTGAATGATGGAGCAGAGACCGACCTTGACCTGGGGCACTATGAGCGTTTTGTGCATTGCGAGCTTTCCCGCCTGAATAACCTGACCAGCGGAAAGGTGTTCGAGCATGTGCTGGAGAAGGAGCGCCGCGGCGACTATCTGGGCAAGACGGTGCAGTACATACCGCACGTGACAGATGAAATCAAGCAGCGTTTGTATGACCTGACGGAAAAGAACAAGGAATGCGACGTCATCATCACCGAAATCGGAGGTACGGTGGGTGATATTGAAGGTTTCCTTTTCCTGGAGTCCCTGCGACAGTTCAGCCAGGAGGTCGGGCGCAACAACTGCTGCTTCATCCACGTAACCCTGCTGCCATATATCAAGGCTGCCGGTGAGACCAAGACCAAGCCCACCCAGCAGAGTGTGGCCAAGCTGCGCGAGATTGGTATCCAACCGGATATGATAGTGTGCCGCACGGAAATGGACAACCTGACAGAGGAAGAAAAGCGCAAGATTGCCATGTTCTGCAACGTGCCGGCATCGAATGTGGTGGCATTCTGCGATGTGAAGCACAGCATCTACGAGTGCCCGATTGATCTGGGCCGCGATAAGGTGGACCGCATTGTGACCGACGTGCTGGGAATCACCGTACCGAAACCCAAGATGGATGACTGGCAGAAATTCGTGGGACGCGTGATTCATCCCTCACACAGCGTGCGCATCGCCGTGGTGGGTAAGTATATTTCCCTGCAGGACGCATACAAGTCCATATATGAAAGCTTTACGCATGCCGGTGCCGCTAATGACTGCCGCGTGGAGGTGGTGCGAGTGGATGCCGAGGCTCTGGGCAATGGCAGCTGCGAGGAGATGATAGGCAAGGTGGATGGTATTCTGGTTCCGGGCGGTTTCGGAGACCGCGGCGTGGAAGGCAAGATCAAGGCCGTGCAGTATGCCCGCGAGAACAATATCCCGTTCCTCGGGATCTGCCTTGGTATGCAGGTGGCCGTCATCGAGTTTGCCCGCAACGTGCTGGGACACGCCGATGCCAACTCCACTGAGTTCAATAAGGACAGCAAGGCCCCGGTGGTCTGCCTGCAGGAAGAGCAGAAGCACATAGAGAATATGGGTGCCACGATGCGCCTCGGTGCCTATCCGGCCCACATCAAGGCTGGTACACTGTGCAGCAAGCTCTACGATGGCAAGGATATTATCTCCGAGCGTCACCGCCACCGTTACGAGTTCAACGCAGACTTCCGCGATGAAGTGGAACAGGGCGGTATGGTGATATCTGCCGTGAATGACGAGCATGGCCTGGTGGAGGTAGTGGAGCTGCCCTCGCATCCCTTCTTCATCGCCTGCCAGTACCATCCGGAATTCCAGAGCCGCCCGAACAGCCCGCATCCACTGTTCTCCGGTCTGGTAGCTGCCGCCCTGGAAGCTCAGCAGGCGTAATTCCCTGAACCCATTTACCCGGCGGCGGTGCAGAATTGCCCGCCGCCGCTTTTGCGCGTAAAATGATTGATATACTGGTAGTTCTTGCATATTTTTGTGCTATTTTCGGCATTGGACTCTACGTTGGGCGTAAGCAGGAAAGCCTGGAAAGCTATGCTCTGGGTAACCGCAACCTGCCCTGGTGGGCTATTCTTGCCTCCATTCTGGCTGCGGAAATCAGTGCAGCCACTTTCCTGGGAGCGCCGGGTGAGGGCTTTGCCCTGCGTAATTTCACCTATGCTCAGCTGGCCATAGGTACCATTCTGGGGCGTATTATCGTAGGCCGCCTGTTCCTGAAGCCGTACTATCAGTATAACGTGGTTTCCATCTACGAAT
Source organism: Akkermansia sp. (assembly GCA_017504805.1). Taxonomy (GTDB): domain Bacteria; phylum Verrucomicrobiota; class Verrucomicrobiia; order Verrucomicrobiales; family Akkermansiaceae; genus Akkermansia. Next base: position 3,525 of record JAFVQN010000066.1, read on the forward strand.
ATCTGGAAAAGCGATTCGGTCTCACCACCCGCCGCTGGGCCAGTATCACTTTCCTCATCAGCCGTGTGCTGGCGAGCGGAACACGACTCTTCTTTGCGGGTATTCTGCTGGTGATTGCCTATATGATGGTGACCGGGCAGGAAAGCGCCGGCCAGGTGGAAACCGTGGTTATTTACATTGCCGCTCTCACCTTTATCACCATCGCCACAGCAGTGTATACCACTCTGGGCGGGCTGAAAGCCGTAGTGTGGACCGATGTGCTCCAGGCTTCGATTCTGGCGGTATCGCTCATCACCACCATCGGAGTGTTGCTCTTCAGTATCAAGGCTGGTGGCAGCTGGGGCGCTGCGTGGGACTGCATCTGCTACCATCTCGGAAATAAGGACTATAATCCCTGCGAAATCAAAAACCTTAAACCCTGGGCCTTTTTTGATTCAGGTATCACCGGGCAGGGGATTATGCAGGACATTAAAAATATCCTGAGCAGCGAATACACGCTGTGGAGCGCAGTGCTGGGGTCCACTTTCATCACCATGGCCACGCATGGTACTGACCAGGATATGGTGCAGCGCATGCTGGCTGCTCCGGACAGCAAGAAGGGAGCCCGCGCTGTGATTCTCTCCGGCCTCATGGATATGCCTATCGTGCTGGTTTTCATCTCTTGCGGTATGCTCCTTTTCGTTTACTTTGCGCAGAATGGAATCACCCCGCCTGAGAAGCAGATTGAAATTTTCCCCTGGTTCATCATTCATTGCCTGCCGGCGGGTGTACGCGGCCTGCTGGTGGCGGCTCTGCTTGCCACCGCCATGGGGTCGCTTTCCACTGCACTGAATGCGCTGGCAACCACTGCTACCCGCGACTGGTACGTGGATGTGTTCCGCCCGGGGGCCGGGCAGGCTGAGCAGTTGCGGGCTGTGCGTTGGCTCACCGTTTTCTTTGCCGTGCTGCTCATCGTGGTGGGGGCTGGAACGGCATGGCTCACGGTCATGGACCCGACGGTGCGCATCCTGCCTATCGCGCTGGGGATTTTCGGCTATACCTACGGGTCGCTGCTGGGGGTTTTCCTGCTCGGTATGTTGACGCGGAGCCGGGGCTGCGACCGCGGCAATGTCCTCGCTATGCTGGCGGGGTTTGCGGTGGTGATTCTGCTGGAGATTGGCGGCAGACAGGGCTGGTTGCCTGCTGTTGCCTTCCCCTGGCGTGTCACGGTGGGTACCCTGGCTACTTTTGCCGTGGGGTGCCTTTTCCGGACTCCCCGGGTGAATATTAGTAAATAACGCTTGTCTTTTCGAGTATATTGTGTATACTGCGCCCATGCCGACGGATAACGAACCAAGCTTTGAGATTCAGCGCGATGCCCTGACGGCTGCCATCGTGGAGCTGAACAGCATGTGCCCCTGTGATGGGGTTATCATGACTACAAGCGGGGAAGTGAAGGTCGGTTATGAAAGCGATACGGATTTTCTCTGTATGCTGATACCCACCGGCCTGCTGGCCCGCCAGCTTACGGCCGATGGCCTGTCCTCTTATACCGGTAAGGAATTGAAGAAATGGGCGGATGCCTATGAAATCGAACCCTTGCAGGATAAGGTGAATGCTGCCCGCTAACCCCATACACACACACCAATAAGTTATGAAGATGAAATACCTGTTGCTTCTTGCAGCCCTGATGTTCACGTTCGGAGCCCCCGTGGCTGATGCTGCTCCGCGTAAGGGCAAGAAGGCCAAAACCCAGAAGAAAGTGAAGAAGGACGAGGATGAGCTGATGACTGCTGAGGAATACGAAGCAGAACAGGCCCGCCTGGCCGAAGAGGAGGCCAATGCTCCTGACACCCGCTCCGGAGCCGAGCGCCGCGAGGATAATAAAATGCTCATGGAGGAAACTAAGTGGTACATTTCCAATCAGAAGAAGACCCTGAAAATCCTCCGCTCTGTTCGCAATGAAAAATCGGCAGCCAAAGCTGTGAAGCCTCTTGAAAAAATCTATGGTGAGGTAATGGATGATTTCGTGGTAGGCGAAGTGACTGCTCTCGGTACTGCCAAGGTTATGGAGGAAGACGAGGAAAAACTTCCTGTACACCAGGCTTCCCGTGCCACTGCCGCTGCTCTGAACAAGGCCATCAACAAGGAAATCCAGCGCATTTCCGAGCTTGGTATTGAGCACAAGAAGTTTAACGGCGCCATGAAGAACATGATTGACAGCCAGCGCTGATTTGTCCGTTATTCCTGTTTTGATTCCCTCAGTGCTGCATTGCACTGAGGGAATTCTGTTTTTTTTGAAAAAGATTGAAAGTTTCAAATAAAAAGCTGGTGAAAGCACGCTTAGTAATTGTAAGCGGCATGAAGCAGCTTACAGAAAACAGGATACAAATCATGAAAAAACTCATTGCACAATTAGCCGTCGTAGCCTGCGTAGGATTCGCAGTGTTGCATAACCAGTCGGAAGCCGCCAGCCTGCATATCAGCATCGGTTCCAGTCATCACTCCCATTGCAGTGTCCCTGTGCATCATCCGGCAAAGCACCACGTGAGACCGCACAAGAAGTCCCACTGCCACCAACACGACAGGAAAGCGCCTCGCCGCGTAGCACACGTCAGAAAGGAACGCCGCTGCCATGGACACTGAAGCAGAGACAGGTACTGAGTCGCAAGCCCCACCCTGAGCCACCGCAGAATTTGTATCCTGCGGTGGTTTTTTTTGCCTGTTTACGGGCAGATGACTAACATTCAGGGCTGTTTCTGCAGATAGAAACGGCCATCGGCGCCGCGGACAAATGTTTCAGTGCCGAAATCGTCCCATTTCAACGTGACAGAGTGTTTGTTGAAAGATGTTACTTTAGCAGAACTCTTTCTGCCGCCGGCCTGAACTGCAATTCTGTGTTTGAAGGAGATGCGGATTGTCTCGGTCCAGTATGGATGGACAAAGATGAGCTGCCGGATGCGGATGCTCTTGCTGTTTTCATGCAGCAGCTGGCGGATGCGGTCTTCCTCGGGGGTGGGCAGGGCATCGCTGTAGAACTTGCCATCTGCCCGCCGGGTAAACCCTTCCGTACCCCAGCGGTCCCATTTCAACACGAGGCGATTGTCCGAAATTTCCAGTACATTGGCAGCATCCGGTCCGGTGCGTCTGGCTGCGGCCATCTGTTCGCGAGAGATACGGAGTTTGTCCTGCCACGAGGGACCCACGGCATCTACTTCCTGGTAGGGGATGGCAGGGCGGTAGGCCTTCAGTAATTTTTTTGCGCTGTCTGCGTTCAGCACCGCCATCACGCCATCCGTTTCCATGAGCTGGAGTTCTTTGCCGTCATTCATGCGGAGTTTGATGGACGGAGTGCTGTATCCCCTGAGGAGCTGCACTACTCTGGCACCTGTCTGGTTGCCGGAGCGAACGGCGTATTGCAGATCCGGATGCAGGTAGAGGGTTTCCCGGGTATTATGTTCATTCTGGAAATGGATAAAGAAATGGGGGTGCCTGCGGGGATCCGGCATCATGGCAGTGTACCGGGCTGGATTCTCCTCCTCGCGGTAGCGGCCATCGGCTGCCCGGACCACATTGCCGTATCCCCAGCGGTCCCACTTGAAGGAGATGCGGTCGGGTGTGAAGCTCAGAATGTTTGCCGTGTCGGTATTGCCGGAGGCTCGCGCCAGCACCATGGCTTCGCGTGAGATGCGGACCGCTCCCCTCCAGCCATACGTTTCAAACTCCACAGTTTCGTAAGCTTCTTTGCAATCGGGTGTCTGGAGCGCCTTTTTGATATCCTGCAAGCGGGGGTGCGTTTCCGGGGCTCCGGCTTTTTCGAGCATGCTGGCGATATGGAAATGCTCGCGGAACTGCTTCAGTAAATCTTTCCCAGGATATTGCAGATACTGCTCGGCTATTTTCTTGAGCTTTTGTTTATGGATGCTCAGGAGTGTTTCACCTCTGGCACTGCGCCAGTTGGTGTCGGCTCCTTTTTCCAGGAGCATCTGTGCTATCTCAGACTTTTCCGCAAGGGCCAGCGGGGCGTTTGTGAAGCCGTTTACAGCGGCTCCGGAATTGAGCAGAATCTGCACGCCATCCACGTTGCCCTGCCGGACTGCGTGCGTCAGCGGCAGGTCCGGGGTGGACCAGCTCTTCATGTCCAGCTCCGTACCATTGACATCAAACAGCCCGTTGTCAATGAGTCCTTGCAGGAGTTTCCCGGAGTTGAGGTCCAGGATGGAAGGTGATTTCAGACCAGCCTTCAGCATGGCCTTTGCCAGTGAGAGGTCGCGCACGGAATCCCAGTGTGAGGCAAGTTTCTGTAGCTGGTTGTATTTCTGCAGGATGGGCACGATGTCGGCCGCGCCGTGCTGCACCAGGTGCCGGCAGGTTTCGTAATAGAGCGGAGCCCCGGCCGCTAGCAGGGCATCGGTGATAGCGGCGCTGTGAGTGCTCATCATGGCAGTATGCAGGGTGTCCTGGTCCCATTTCTCTGCCAGCAGACTGGGAAGTTCAGCATCATTTCCCAGCAAGGCGGCCAGTATCAGCCTGGATTTTTTTGTGGTCAGAGCGGGGCTCTTATCCACCAGGAGCCTGGCGGCAGCGGCGCTGGCCGGCCCGTGCGGTGCCAGCAGCAGCGCTTCCAGAGCAGTGCGACCGAATTGGTTGCGCACAGCCGGGTCCACTCCCATTTCCAGAAGGTACCTGACGATTTCAGCATCGGCCGGCCCCTTGCGGATGACGGCAAGATGCAGCGCCGTGTTGCCATTGCGGTCCTTGGCTGCCGGGTCTGGTTTTGTTCTGGAAATGACCTTGAGATAGTCCTCCAGCAGCTCTTTTGCATCGTCGCGTACTTCCTCAGCCTCTGCCATGATATCAATGGCGCAGAGACTGGGCAGGGCATAAAAGAGCAGGGTCTCACCCTTGTCGTCCTTGTGGGTCACATCCACCCCGGCGGATATGATATCCCTGAGCAGTTTCAAGTTTTCCGGTGTGGCTTTCTTGTATGCTGCAATGTGGGCATAGTTGGCACCGCGCGAGTTGAGTGTATTGACGTTGGCTCCTGCATCCACCAGCAGACGGATACAGGCGGGCAGGATGCTCATGCCGCCCGGCGAAATAGGGGAGCGCATGCGGCCGTCCTTGCCACTTACTTCGGTCCGGGCTCCGGCTTTGAGCAGCATTTCGACACAGGAGGGGATGTCCGTCTTGATATTTTCTCCGCTATATCGCTCGCGCCCCTGGACGGCATGTTCCAGAATGCTGAACCCATCCGAACTGATTCCGTTGGGGTCGGCTCCCAGAGCGAGCAGCCTGCGTACTATTTCTGCATTACCTGCTCCGGCTGCTCTGGCCAGAATATCCGGGTCTTTGATGGAGGCTCCGGCTACCAGGAAATTGCGCGTGTTGCGTGTGAGGGAATTCACGCTGGACAGCAGCGCTTCACTGCCTCCGCGTTTATTAATCCGGGCATTCGGGTCGGCACCCTGGCGGAGCAGCATGACGATGGTGGCTGCGTTCCTGTGTCTGGCCTGGAGAATGTGCCGCCCCTCATTATCGAGAGCATTGGCATTGCCCCCGAGAGCCAGCACCTGCGCCGTGAGCTCAGGCGCATCATCTCTCCAACTGCTTACTGTTTCAAAGAGAGCCTGGTTGAGGTCATCCGGGGGGATGCCGGCGTTGCGCAGATTCTGCTTCATGCGCTCACGCTCCTGGTCCGACGGGGGCGATTCGGCCAGTTCGCAGACCCGCAGAAGCTCGCGGATAACATCATTCTCCGCCAGTGTCCTGGCGCTTTCGCCACCTGGGGACAGGGTGTGCAGTCTCGCTCCTTTGATAAGCAGATAATCCACTGCTGCAACTGATCCGGTTCGCACTGCGTTCATGAGCGGGGTATATCCCTGCTCATCTGCTTCTTCCAATCCTTGCCCCCGGGATATGGTTTCCATCTGAGCCGCCAGACTCCGGGCTGCGACTCCACTTTCGCTCTGGTAGCGGCGGATTTCCTTCAGAATCGAATCCTCGCGTGGCAGCAAGGCGTAACCACCAGTGCCTGCCAGTGCCAGCACCATGAGTCCCGCTGCCCATTTCCCTTTGGAAGAAAGCCTCAACTTCATATTTCAGCCAGTATAACATGACTGCCAGATGAGTCAACCGAAAAATAGTTTGCGGTTGACAGGGAAAACAGCACGATCGTGAGTATGATTCCGCCGGGCGGAATTCAAGGCATTAAATCAGCCTTGCTCGTTGAGATGTGCCACGAGGCGCCGGGCGTGTTCCCTGGCTTTTTCAGTGATATCAGCGAGCATTTGCGGATCATTGCGCATCTGGTAGGAAACGCCGCCTGTGCCGATGCTGCCGCCCCAGTTCATGCCCGTGAACTGGCAGGTGCTGCGCAGATTGGCGAAGAAATCCTCCCAGTTCAGAGCTTCGGCCGGAGCCCCGGTGGTGTAGGAGAGAACAAGGGTTTTGCCGCGGAGTTTGTCTCCCTTGTTACCGTGTGAGAAACCGTGGAGGAAAGTCTCCTCCATCCAACGGTGCAGCAGGGAGGGCATGGAGAACCAGAAAACCGGGAATTGAAGCACAATGATATCTGCCCAGAGCAATTTTTCCTGCTCAGCAGCGGCATCAATGCGGAAGTCTGGATAAAGCCGGTCGAGGTAGACAATGCGACTGTCAGGCAGTTGCTGTTCGAGCTGCTGCAGGATGGTGGCGTTTGCTACGGAATCACTGGTGGTATTGGTGTGGCCGGAGATAATCAGGATGTTTTTCATGGCGCTGGATGACTATTCGGTAATTATGGCAGATTGTTGCGCGGTAGCAAGAAGTTAATGTGGCTTATATGGTCGTTTTTTCGTTGCCAAGAGAAGAGGTGGCGTGCTATAGTCGGTGTGTCATGATAAAATGCTCCCTGTTGCTTGCTTTGATAACCGGTTTTCTGGTGGCTGTGCAGCCTGCCGCTGCTCAAGAGGTCGATACTGCGCTGCCGGTTTCGGTGAAGGGTGATAAGAAGAGCAGGGAAAAGGCTTTGCCCGCAGTAGCCGAGTTGCTGTCCCGGGGCCGGTTCCTGACCCGGAAGAAGCCGAACCTGAAGGCTCGGTACTACGGCTTTTTGCGTTCGGCCAGCTGGTGCGTGCCCTGCACGATGATTGTGCCGAAATTACTGAAAGACTATGGCAAGATGAAGGGCGCCAAGATGGAGCTCATTCTGCTGGGGCAGGAGGACGAGGCCGTGGTAAAAAAGTACATGAAGGAACATGATTACAATATCCCTGGTGCCATGCCGGCCGCACTGGGTGATATTCCCGGCCTTCAATACCCAGGCCTGGGCTTTCCCTCCCTCTGTATTGTGGATGCCGAGGGGAACTTTGTTGCCGCTTCCGGTGGTGTGAATATGTACGAGTGGAAAAAACAGATTCAGACCTTTAAGAAAGAACAGCAGAAATTGAAGCAGCAGGAAAAGCGCGAGGCAGGCAAGCTGCGTGCTCAGGAGGCAGAGGATTCCTGATTCCTCCTCCGCCTTAATCAGCAAAGGTGCCGTAGTCGGGAAATCCCGCAGGCGCTTTCAATTCCAAATCCCGGACCAGGGCTCCCAGATCCTGATTCGGGATTTTGCATTCCCTCATGTAGATGGCGAACAGGTACAACGCCAACTTGATGACTGAGGTGCGGTCTATTTCCCATTGTTCCATAACTTGCATCATGCAGGTATCCATTAGTTTGGTGCTCCGGAAGGTGTAAGCGTGTCTCATAGTATATCAGGAAGCATAGCGGATTGTTAATCCGTTATGCTTCTGATTTTGCGCTATCCTCTCGGTTCCTATTTCTTACGCAAATGTCGAAAATTCCAAATTTCTGCAATATGTGTGACACACGGCAGCCTGGGGGCTTCATAAACAGATGAATCGCAGAAAAACGAGAACCGGGTGAACGATTTTGCTTGACGACGGATTAACAATCCATTTGGCCATACTTAACCAAGAGGGGGAACAATGCTGGAAGAATTGAACAACAGGGAATTATGCCGCATGCTGCGCTTAGTGCTTTCTCGTCTGGAAGAACCGCGAGAGGTGGTTTCATTTGCTGTAGCGGTGCAGTCGCTGCTGCGGGCCAGGGCAGGGCGCAGACCCCGCACTCTTGGGGAAATCAGCAGCGTGTGCCGGCGGTTGATGCGCCGCGAGCCCGGACTGCGTGAACGCTGCGTGCAGGATATGCCGAGAAACTACTGTGCTCAGCTGCTGGAAAGGCATGCCAGCACCCCGCGCCAGCAGGTTAAGATGCGTATCATTCTGCATGGGCTTTTTGAGTATTGTGTGCAGCAGGAGTGGTGTGTATTTAATCCCATTTCATTGTTGCCTGCTCCATTGGTGAGTGAGCAGGAACTGGTGCCGCTCAGCTGGGAGGAAATTACGCGCCTGCTGCGCATGGCGCGTCTGCCGGAGCATTCCGCCTGCCTGCCCGCGCTGGGGCTGCTGCTCTGGGCCGGTGTGCGCCCGGCTGAGCTGGAGCGCTTGCATTGGGAATCCATCGATTGGGAGGAGAATGTCATCATCCTGCCAGCCAGGCACAGCAAGACCGGCGGGTGCCGCCACATTCAGCTGCAGCCGGTGCTGCGCCGTATTCTGCGAAGTGCGCGTTGTGCCCGAGGCCGTATATGCCCGCCGAACTGGCAGCGCCGCTGGCGCCGGCTGCGAGATGCCGCCGGGCTGATTCCCTGGCGACAGGATGTGCTGCGCCATACGTTTGCCAGTTACCATGCCAAGCAATTCCATGATTTTGCACGCCTGCAGGAGGATATGGGGCACCGCTCTGCAGCTTTGCTTCGCACGCGGTATCTGAGTATGCGGGGAATAACAGCAGCTCAGGCGGCTCAGTTCTGGAAACCGGGGGCGTTATGACGTATCCTTGGGTTGTGTATATGTTTGGCGGTAGTATGATGGAGCTATGTTCATCTTTACCGTAAAACAAGGCCACTGTGCCATTGTTGAAATGTTTGGCAAGCCGACCTCCGTCAAGAAGAGCGGTTTGCAGTTCCGCATCCCTTTCCTGCAGAAATTGCGGGATGTTTCTCCAGCATGGGGCAACCTGACCAATAAGGACGGATACTTTATTGAGCTGACGGAGCAGTTGCTTGATACGCAGCCCCGTTCCTGCATTACGAAGGATAATGCCACCATGCAGATGAACTGCATCGTTCGTTGGCGCATCACGGATCCTATCAAGGCGGTGTATGAGGTGGAACGCCTGCATCAGTCGCTCATTGAATTAGTACTTAATGAGATGCGTTCTCTTATCGGTAGCCGGAACCTGGATGAGATCCTTTCCTCCCGGTCTGAAATGTCGGAAAAGGTGACTCTGGCGGTTTCCGCTACGGTAGCTCGCTGGGGTATCGCTATCACTTCCATCGAAATCAAAGAGCTCACCACAGATGCCGAAACCCGCGAAGCAATGCTGCGCCAGATGGAGGCCGAGCGAATCAGCCGCTCTACGGCGCTGCAGGCTGAGGGCGAAAGCACCGCCAAGATTCGTCTGGCAGAAGCTGAGCGTCAGGCTGCGATCCTCCGTGCCCAGGGGGCTGCAGAAGCACTGCGCCTGGCCGCAGAGGCCGAGGCTGGTTATGTGGAGCGACTCGCCTCAATCATAGGGGCAGATGCTGCCGCCAAGGTGCTGATGAATCGGCAGGCGCTGGAGGGTTATGCCACAATTTCCACCAACCCGGCATCCACCGTGTATCTGCCCAACAGTGTGCCAGCTGTGGTTGATTTGAAACGCTGATTGCAGCCATGACTTCTGCTCTGATGCTGGCCGGTTTCTTCGGCATTTCCAATGGTGTCTTTCTGCACTGGATGCTGGCTGTCAGCCTTACGCTGCTGGTGCTGGATGTGTTCTGCAACACGGAGCTCCTTTCATGGATTTCCATGCTGGTGTTTGCTCTGTGGGGAACGATGCAGTTCGACCTTCCGGTGCAGTGGATGGTGCTGGTGTTTGTGCTCATCCTCATCTTGTGCGCCGTGCTCTATTACACCATCTGGACACATTGCGTGCGACGCCTGGTGATGGATGTCATCATGCGACGCGCTCCCAGGGAGGCTCAGGATTCGCTGAGCGGTACTGCCGGGCGCATCGTAGGTGAAGGCGACAGCCTGAGTGTCAAGTATGGTGACCAGTTCCTGCCTCTGGCAGAAGATTCCCGCCGCAACTTCTCCGCCGGAGATGAAGTCATCATCACCGGAGTCAAGGATGGTTTTGCTCAGGTGAAGTCACGGGGCGAGTGATTTTGCGGAATCATACCTGTCCCCCGGCACCGGCAGAATCCCGGTGCCGGGGGAATGCCTATACAGGCATTTGACACATTCAGGGATTGCAAAATGGCCGCAGGTGTGGTACGCTCCGCGCGTTATGGCAAATACATCGCTTACCCCTGAACTCGTGAAGCTCGCCACGGAGCTGGCTTATGGCTTTGCGTCCTGTCAGAAAGTAGTGGCCGCCAAGGCCCGCATCGGTCTTTTCTACCAGAACCCGGAAGCAACCGACCTTTTCCGCAAGGTGAGTGAGTACGGCGAGACGCTGCGCAACAAGCACATGGAAGGTATGCCTCCTTCGGAGGAGGAGCTTGCCAGGTTTGACCAGCTGCGTTCTGCCGTGGTGGAGAATGAGCTGTGCAAAGGCTTCCTGGAATCCCGCCAGCTGCTGGATGATATGCTGTCTGTGGTGAACCAGTATCTGTGCCTGGCCATTGAGAAGGGGGCTGCCCCCAGCGATGAAGAAGTGGCTGATGCCATGAACCAGCAGATGAGCGCCTGCTCCTGCGGTGGTGGCTGTCACGGCGACTGCGGCGATTGCGACAATGAATCCTGCGGTAATCACGAATGCAACTGCCAGCACGGCGATGACCACGAATGCTGCGGCAAACACGGTGAGGGTCACGAATGCAAGTGCGGCAAACACTGATATTTAACCCAATGTGACTGATGCCCCGCTGGGTGAAATCGGGCTGGCTTTTCTTCTGCGTGGTGCTGCTGGCGGCAGCATTCATGGCGTGGAAGGGTGCTTACACCTGGCAAGTGGCATTTGAGTTTCCCTGGTGGGGGTATGGCGCTGTTGCCATGCCCTTACTTGGTTTATGCGGCATGCTTCTGGCCCGCCGCTTTGGCAAGGCTGCACTGCCGGAGGGCTGGAGCCTGTGGTGTGTGCTGCTGCTTTCCTTTGCTGTCGACAGCATTTGCAATTTATATGCCTATTCGGCACCGTGGCAGTTGCATGTGTCGGTGCTGATGAGCGTGGCGTTCATGTTGCTGCTCTGGGCTGTACTACGGAGTGCGTCGCTGGGGTTCTGGATCATTTTTCTGGTGCTGGAAATCATGCAGATATGCGCATACGAGCAATACGGCTCGCGCATTAACTCTCTGGTGGTGGCCGAGACCTTGGAGGCTTCCTGGGAGGAGGCCCTGGCTTACATGACCCCGATAAACCTGGGGACTCTGGCCTTGTCCGTGCTGTTGTCCGTGCTGTTCTGCTGGGCTGTGCGCCGCACGCTGCGCCGGCAGCACAGCCTGTCGCTCTTCAATGCCGCCTGTCTGGCTGGTGGGCTGAGCCTGGCCTTTGGCCTGCTGATCCCCCCGAACAGGCAGAAACAGGATTTTTACTGGCCTGTGGCCGAATTGCCCGTGCTCTATTCTGCCGCGAGTGAGGCGCTCACTATCAACGAGGCCACCATCAACCAGGTGGAGCATCTGGAGTCTCCGGCGGCCTCACCCCATAAACTGCATGCGGTGCAAGGGAACGAAGGCGTGGTGCTGGTCGTGCATGTGGGGGAGAGTATCCGCGCTGACCGCATGAGCCTGAATGGATACGACCGCGATACAACCCCCTGGCTGCGCCAGCAGGCAAATCTCATCAATTTCCCGACCTGTATTTCCGCGGCCTGCGATACCTGCCAGGCTCAGATAGCTATTCTCACAGACGGGCGCCGCGATATCAACGAAAAAAATCCGCAACTGATGCCGAAAACCGGCTCGGTGCTGGATTTGTTTGATGCGAACGGTTTTCAGCTCTACTCGTTTTTTGGCCGGCGCTGCGCACAGAAGCTGAAGTACGACCGCGTGGTGCTGATGCTGACGCGCCGTTCGCAGCAGCGCTTCAATGCACCAGGGAGCCCCTGGACCTCCGTGCCGCAGATGCAGGAGGTGCTGCAGCAGTCCCCAGCCGGGCAGAATCTGCTCTTCTTTGTCAATAACGAGGGCAGCCACACCCCCTTCGAACACTACGACCGCAAGAATCCGCCTTTCGCTCCGGCTGCGTCGCACTTCCAGAACCCGGCTGCTCAGGCGGTGGAGGTGAATAATGCCTACGACAGCACGATTCACTACACCGACGAGTTTTTCCGTCGCGTGGCAGAGCTGCTCCAGAATCGCCCCTTTGTGTACGTCTACGTGAGCGACCACGGGGAATATCTGGGGCATGACGGTATGTGGGGCCGCGCTGCCCTGGGGGAGAAACATGTTTCCTACCATGCGACCCAGGGTTGCAAGGTCGGTATGTTTGTGCTTTATAATGAAGCCTTTGCCCGCCTGTCTCCGCATTTTGCGGCTTCGCTGGAGCAGATGCGCCGCAATGCGTCCATCACCGTGGCTCATGAACACATTTTCCATACGCTTCTCGGGCTTTTCAAACTGGAATCGCCGTTCTATGACCCAGCTCTGGATTTGACCTCCCCCTCTGTGCAGCCGTATACCGGCCCTCAACCCCTCCCTGAATCATGACCGTTCTTTACATTCTCCTCACAGCTGTTGTCTGCCTCGGCCTCGGTGTGCTGATTGGCTACCTGGTTGCTTCGCTCCGGCGCCAGGAAACCGGTGCCCGATTGCTCTCCTTGCAGCAGCAGAATGATTTCCTGCAGCAGCAGATGCAGACGGAGGAACATCGCTGGCAGGAACGCCAGAAACAGCTTGAGGAACGCTTTGAGCAACTCTCACGCCGCATCCTTGACCAGAACACCTCCCAGCTCAAATCAAGCAGCATTGAGCAGCTGGGCCATGTGCTGCAGCCCTTGCGCGAACAACTGGAGGGGCTTCGCAAATCGGTCACGGAGACCAATACGGGTAATGCTACTGCCCGCAGCAGCATTGAAACGCTGGTTAAGCAGCTTATGGAGCGTGCTGACGGTATCAGTCAGGATGCGGCTAACCTGACCCGCGCTCTGAAGGGGGATTCGAAAATGCAGGGCGACTGGGGCGAAATGGTGCTTTCCCGTCTGCTGGAAAGCAGCGGCCTGCGCATGGGCGAGGAGTTTTCCACTCAGGAGAGCTACAAGGACAAGGATGGACGCCTGTTCCGCCCGGATGTGGTGGTTCACCTGCCGGAGGAACGCCACATCATCATCGATTCCAAAGTGTCGCTGACGGCTTATGCCCGCCTTATGGAACTGGATGCGGATGCCCCGGCGGCGGAGCGCGACGCCGCCCTCCGGGCTCACGTCGAATCAGTACGCCGCCATATCCTGGAACTGGCCGAAAAGGACTATGCCGCATTGGTGCCCGGGGCCATCGGTCACGTGCTCATGTTCATGCCGAATGAGTCTGCGTACATAGGCGCCGTTCAGGCGTGCCCGGAACTCGTGCGTGAGGCATACAACCGCGGGGTGCTGCTCATCAGTCCCACCAATCTGCTCATGGCTCTGCAGCTGGCCTGCAATCTCTGGCAGAAGGAACGCCAGTCCCGGAATGTCCGCAATATCATTGCCAGAGCCGAATCTCTGTACAAGAAATGTGCCACGCTCGACGACAGCATGGAGAAGATTAAACGCGCCATTGATACGCTCGGAAAGGCATACGAGCAGGCTCGTGGTCAGTTCAAGACAGGGAACGGCAACCTCGTGCGCCAGATTGATGAATTGCGCAGCTTTGGTATCAATCCTGCCAGACGTCTGTCTCTGGAGGATGTTTCTGATGCTCCTGCTGAAGATTAAATTTGGAAGTTGATACTTTATTGATATACAGTTGATTGAGACTGTATTTTCTGTTTATCCGGCTGCAGGTGGGAGGAGTCGGGATATTACCCATTACTTTATTGATAACGCGCTTATCTGGTGCATTGGTTAATCTGCCCCCGGGGCCAACGCGGGTGGAGTCGTGTGTTGTTAGAATGACAGACACGGGAAACAGGATGCGCTATGGAGTACGGGCAGAGGAAGAGGACTGCTGAACACACAGCCTGCAAAGAGAATCAGGGCAGGGCAGATTCCTTCTTTGTCTGCATATCCAGCCGGAGTGATACGCTCATCCGGGAAAAGGCCCGGTCAGTGCAGCTGCTTAGCCATATCTTCGATAGCGGAACCGTCGTGTATGAACAGATAGCGCGTTCATTCCCTTTCCGGGTTGCGGTAAGGCGCTTCCTGGCATCCCGCTCAGACCATCGGTGCCGCTCGTATCAGGAATGCGCTTCCATTCTGGGCCGGCTGCTGGCGGTTTCGAACCAGTTGGCTGCTACGTATGTGTGCTGTCTCAATCCGGATGATTGTGCTTTTCTGCTGGAAATGGCCTTTCACACAGCCGCTACAACAGATAAGGCCCGGAGGATTCTGCACTGCTTTTTCCGGTATGCAGAGCAGGAGGGCTGGTGCTCCGGGAACCCAGTGGCACCGTTGCGTGTGTGTGCGAATGAAGAGGCACGGGTGGCCGTTCTGAGCCTGGAGCAGGTGCGCCAGCTGCTGGAAGCTTCGCTTTTGCCGCAGAATCTGCCCTGTGCCCCGGCCGTGGGGATGATGCTGTGGGCAGGCATACGCCCGGCGGAGGTGGCGCGGCTGAGCTGGCGCGATGTGAACCTGGCGGAGCGTGAGATTTATGTCTCGCCGCGGCATAGCAAGACAGGCGGAGCCAGAGTCTTGTCCATCCTGCCGGTTCTGTACAACTGGCTCAGGAAATTCAAGGCTGACAGGAGCGCGTCGCACCGGATTGTGCCTGCTTCATGGGCTGACCGTTGGCGCGCTTTGCGGGATTGGGCCGGAATGACACCATGGCGAGCCGATACGCTCCGGCATACCTTTGCCTCATATCATCTGAAACTCTTTGGAAATCTCGGAATCCTGCAGCAGGAGATGGGACACTCCGAAAGCCGGCTGCTGCGCACCAGGTATCTGAACATGAGTGGATTTACCAGAGAGGATGCCGCCAAATTCTGGAATCTGGATGCTCTGCTGAACCGGAAATACACTGAATCTGCAATGAATGGAAAGGAATTGACATGTCCGGCTCCTTATTTTATCGCTTGAAGTGGTGGCGTCTGGCCGTAACCTTCCCGGTGGGGATGGGCTCCACCATCCTGCCGAATCCCATGATTATTCAGCCGCAGGAAATTGTCGTATGCAGCCCGGCTGAACAAAAGCAGGGCGCAGCTGAGCTTAAATAATGCTCCGCGGTTGCATTTTTATCTTTCATGAGCAAGCTTCGTATGATAGGATGCCGGTGTATGGCAGAAAACGATTTGAGTATTGGTGTCGATATGGGGGGGACCTCCATCAAGTTTGCGGTGGTGCGGGGAACAGAGCTCATCGGACGCGCGGAGCCTGTGCGCACGCAGGATTTCGTGTCGCCGGATGCGATTTTTGCCGAGGTTGGCAAGCGCCTGAAAGAACTGATTGCCCGGTACCCGGATGTGAAAGCCGTGGGCATGGGTATTCCTGGTTTTGTGGACCATGACCGGGGCATTGCTGATTCTCTGACCAATGTGCCGGGCTGGTATGATGTGCCCGTGCGCGATATGCTGGAAGAAATGACCGGCCTGCCTGCCGCTGTGGACAATGATGCCAACTGCATGGCTTATGCCGAGTGGAAACTGGGCGCCGGCAAGGGGCTGAACGACCTCGTGTGCCTCACGCTTGGTACCGGGGTGGGCTCCGGTATCGTGGCCAACGGGCAGATGCTGCGCGGTTCCCTGGGGGCTGCCGGTGAGCTCGGCCACCTGAGCATCGATTACCAGGGCCGCTTGGGCTACTATAAGAATCATGGCGCTCTGGAGAACTACATCGGCCACCCGCGCATCCAGGAAGACGCTGCTGCTGCCTATGCTGCCGCCGGGCAGGAGAAACCGCTGGAAGACTGCGCCCCCTATCCGCTGGAGTTGGCCGCCAAGGCCGGCGACCCCGTGGCCCTTGCCATGTGGGATGATATTGCCCGCAAGCTGGCCACCGGCCTGCTCAGCTGCCACTATATTCTGAACCCCGCAGCTTTCATCATAGGTGGCGGCGTGGCCAAGGCCGGTGATTTGCTCTTCGAGCCGCTGCACCGTTACCTGAAGGCGCAGACCTATGGGCCTCATTACGATAAGCTGCGCATCCTGCCTGCCCAGTTCAGCAACGAGGCCGGTATCATCGGCGCTGCCAAAATGGCTTTGGAGGAAGCGGAAGCCCGCGGCAAGGCATGAGCGCTGAACCAGCAGGCAAAGGTGAATTGAGACTCTGTGCCCGCCTCGGTCTGGAGGGCGCAGCCGCAGAGTCGCTGCTCGCTGCCATGCGGGCCGGAAATTCATCCCGCGGAGCGGTGGTCCTTACCGCCCTGGCTCCGCCGGACTACGTACCTCCGTTTCCCTGTGCGGAGCTGACGGCACCCTGGCTGCCGCCCCGCGTGTATGTGCCGGCGGAGGGGGCAAGGCCCACATCTCACGCCGACTACGCAAAGGGGCTTTATTATTCTCTCGACCTTTCCTCCTGCTGGGAATCGGCCTGTCTGGCGATGGTGCCGCAGCCTGCCTCCTCGCTGGATATGTGCGCCGCCCCGGGCGGCAAGACCATGCTCATGGCTGCACGCTTCGGCGCGGAAAATCACACGGCAAACGAAGTGCACCCCGGGCGCCGTGGCATTCTGCGGCAGAACCTCGCTCAGTGCGGCATGCCCCAGGTGCGCGTGACCGGCAACCGCCCGGACCAGTGGGCCCGCAGTGGCGAGACCTTTGACCTCCTGTTGGTGGACGCCCCGTGCAGCGGCCAGTCACTGCTCTGCAAGGGAATCAGGAACCCCGGCTGCCTGAGCTCCAGCATGGTGAACGGCAACGCCAAGCGGCAGAAGGGAATCATGCTCTCCGCCGTGCAGTGCGTGAACCCCGGCGGTCACATCGTCTACACCACCTGCACCTACGACCCGGAAGAAAATGAAAAAGTCATGGCCTATATCCTCAAGCGCGTACCCGGCTGGGAAGCCGTGGAAGTGCCTCTGCTGGCGCCATTCCGCTCCCGCCTGGTGGATTTTCCGGCCTATCGCCTGCTGCCGGAGCACGGCTTCGGGGCAGGGGGATTCTGCTGCCTGCTGCGAAAAATCTAAATAAATCATTCAACGCCGGTCGCTCTAATTGTATCAAACACCTTGTAACGTATCATGAAATCGAAACTCTTCCTGATGATGGCAGCTCTGCTGCCCGCTGTATTCGCTGCCCCGCTCCCGGAAAAGGCTGAGCTCCTGGCTTCCAACACCGTCGTCGCTCAGTTCCTTGGTATGCAGGAGCGCCCTTGCTATTTCCGCACGGCTCTCTGCCCGGACCGCTGCGACCATGCCATGAAAGCCGCCCAGTTCCGCGTGCTCAGCAATGAGGCCTACGAGAAGCCTGGCAAGTATGGTGATGATAAGGCCGAAGCCGGCAACATGCTCATGGTGGACGCCCGCGCCGATGTGCCCGGCCAGCCGGATGATATGCGCCAGAAGCTCGCAGACCTCAAGCCCGGGCAGCTTGTCCGCATCACGCAGAAACATTACTACGCTGACCTTGGCGATGTGGTCATGCCGGTGCGCCCCATCACGCAGCTGGAAGTGCTCAACGGCGGCGTCTGCAAGGAGATACCCTCCGCCCCGCAGGACCCGGCCAACCACGACCACGAAGTCATGCCGCTGCCCCTTTGATATATAATCTCATAACTCAGAAGCCCGCCAACCGGCGGGCTTTTTTATATGGTTACCAGGGCAGGGAGATATACCCCAGCAGGCGCAGAAGCCATAAGTTCAGCGCAACGAGGGCGAGCAGGTACCACAGAATCACCCCAGCGGCGCTTACGAGGTGGCGCGGGCGGTTTTTCGTGCTGCCGCGGCCCATCACAACCTTGCGGTTCTGCTGGGCGAAGACAATATCCTCATTGGCTGCAAGCTCTTCTCTCATAGCGGCGGGAGAACTGTAGCATAAACGCGTTGGTGTTGCAATCCCTATTTACGCATCAGCTGGAGAAGGGGCCTTTTTAGTGCCGTATTTGTTTTTACGCTTCTCAGTGCATTGCTGCTGCCGAAAATTCTAAATTTTTCGTGTTGCAAGTTAGCTGGCAGTGTGGTATTTTATGGGCACCATGATTACAGGTACTACACACAAGAAGGCTGCTGAGTGGGTGGAGCAGATCCGCCAGCTCTGCAAACCCGATTCCGTCTACTGGTGCGACGGTTCCGAGGAAGAGAACACCAAGCTCTGCGACATGCTCGTGGAGAAAGGCACATACATCCGCCTGAACCCCGAGAAGCGCCCCGGCTGCTTCCTGGCTCGTTCTACTCCTTCTGACGTGGCCCGCGTAGAGGAACGCACATTCATCTGCTCTGAGAAGCAGGAGGACGCTGGTCCTACCAACAACTGGAAGTCCCCGGC
>JAFVQN010000067.1 GCA_017504805.1 Akkermansia sp.
ACCCCTTTACCGTTGAGTAACGGTATAGCATAGAGACGCTGAGCGCCGTCCGGAGCAATCCGGGCGGCGTTTCAGCTTGCTGCTGTTCAGCCTCTTTATCGGCTAATTTAGCCGAATTCACCGGAATTCCAATCTGGCGGCGCCGTGGGCGCGGAGGAGCTGACTACGACTGGATGCCGGGCATCTTGAGCTTCTCTACGTATTTGGCAATCATATCGACTTCGATATCGACGATGCTGCCGGGGGTGTAGGTGTGCATGATGGTGCGCTCCCAGGTGTGCGGGGTGATCCAGAATTCCAGCTCGGCGGGGCCGGTGATATTGGCTACGGTGAGAGAGACACCATCGATGGCGATGCTGCCTTTATCGATAACGTAGCGCATGTATTCCTGCGGTATGGCAATGCGCACCATGTGGTCCTGCCCTACCGGGGTGATGCTGGTGACGCTGCCGGTGGTATCGACATGACCCATGACGAAATGCCCGCCGAAGCGGCCATTGCCGCCCATGGCGCGTTCCAGGTTGCAGAGGGAGCCCACCTGCAGCTGCCCCAGGCTGGTGACGCGCAGGGTCTGCGTGAGGAGGTCGAATTCCACGCGCCGGCCTTCCACTTTATCCACGGTAAGGCAGCAGCCATTCACCGCTACAGAATCCCCCAGTGCCAGCTCTGCCGCAAAGGGGATTTCCACCGCATAGCGCGCGCCCGATTCCACGGGTGTGCGCTCCAGCACCTTGCCGGTGCATTCCACGAGTCCTGTGAACATAATTTGTCTTAGTTGCCGAAGTAGATGAAGTTATACAGGCAGAAGATGATGAAGGTGGGCAATACCGCCCAGAGGAAGAGCTGCAGGGCACTGATGCCATTCTTGAAGTATTTACCCAGGATTGCCTGGCCCGCCGGGTTGGGGGCATTGGCAATCATGGTGAGACCACCGCCGGTCACGGCACCAGCCACAATGGCGTAGCGGATGTGCTCCGGCAGATTGGGCACGGTGCTGGAGAGGAAGGTGACGGAGGCGTTGTCGTTGAACGCGGTCAGGATGCTGGCCAGCCCCATGGTGGCGGTGGCGCCCAGCTCAGCCAGGGCCTGCAGCACCGGCTGCATCCACCAGCCCTGCACACCACCCAGGATGAGCAGCCCCGCCAGGAAGAAGGCCACCAGCAGCGGCACCTTGATGGAGAAGGCATTCTGATACTGCGGCGTGGCCATGGTGAAGCCCAGGAAGAAGAGGAAACCGCCGATGAAGATGGCCGGGTGGTGGGCAAAGTATACCGTCCACACCAGGAAGAAGATGGACACGCCGTACACCCAGGCGGGGATGACGTCCTGGCGGTCCTCCCAGGAGGTGGGCACCGCGCTGTCGAACGCGCTGTTGAGGCGCTGCACCTCAGCCAGGCGGGTGAATTCCTTGCGGAAGATGAAGAAGTAGATGATGTTGGAGATGACGATGCCTACGATGGCTTTCCAGCCGAAATGCACGAACATGTGCGCCATGTCCCAGTTCCACTTGCCGGCCACCATCACGATGGGCGGCGCGGCAAAGTGCGTGAGTGTGCCGCCCACGGATACATTCACGAAGAGCAGCGCCAGCGTGGCATAGCACAGCGCCGGGGCGGGCTTCAGGTGGTAGAATTTCTTGGCCAGCAGAATGGCCGCCAGGGTCATGGCCGCAGGCTCGGTGATGAAGGAACCCAGCAGCGGCGCAATGCAGAGCACGGAAAGCCACCAGGCCGCCGGGGTGCCGCCACCCATGCCGGCACCGAATTTGAGCGTATTCTCCGCCAGGCGGTAGATGGGGCGGGAGGAGGCGATAACCATGATGACCGCCA
>JAFVQN010000068.1 GCA_017504805.1 Akkermansia sp.
CAGCCGGCATAAAAGCCAATAGCATGCCAGTGCCGGCACCGTGGTGAAGACCATGACGGAGAGGACAAGAAGCAAATGCGGAACTGACCACACGAGGTAGTCATGCCAGGTGGGCTCGTGCCTCGGTACCAGCGCTGCTGCAATGCTCAGACTGAGTGCCCCCAGCGTCGGGGTGAGCACCAGCAGCCAGCCCATGACGCGCTGGCCGGTGCTCAGCGCAGCGTGCGTGCATGAACCCCGCCGCGGGAAGACTCCTGTACCGGGGGCTTTGTTCATGGTGAGCTTATTCTGTGTCCGGGGTGAAGATGCGGGCAAGCCTGCCATCTGGATGAAGCAGGATATGCGCTCCGTTCCCCTTTGCCGGGTATATATGCAGATAGCTCCCAAGTCCCTGCACATTGTAGGCTCCGTGCACTTCATACTGTTGTTCCCGGAGGGCCTGCAGCGCTACCTGACGCGCCTGTTCCGTGTCGATGGCCGCCTTCTGCTCCACTGCCTTTTCCTTGCCGAATAATCCGGGGTATTCCTGCATCACTTTCTGCACGGCATCGCTGTAACGACTGGCGGGCAGCCTCATGAACTGGAAATCATCGCGGCCTATATAGGTGAGATTCTCCGTGGGGAGCCATTCGGCGTCCCGTTGGTTGAAGCCCAGGAAGAACTCGCCCTCCGCCGCATAGGTGCCGGGGCTGAGCTTGCAGCCTTCAACCTGCCGCCAGAAGGAAAGGCGCTTGCCGGGCTTCCATTTCCCTTTCAGGCACTCCAGTATCTCGACCACGTTGTATTCACATTTGTAGAGGTGGGACAGTCTGGCATCCGGATAGGCGATAATCTGCCTGCTGATGTACTTGCAGCGCAGCAGGGTATCGTGGGTCTGGAGTCCCTTGTAGACGAAGTGGCAGTTGCGCTCCAGGGGTGGCACGCTCCGGGCGGCGGCGGCATCCGGCATGTACGGGCTGTATTCCGAAAACTGAAGCCGGACCTCCGGCTCGTTTTCCTGCGCGAGCAGGGCGCTTATCCGGTCCGTGTTCCTCTTGTGTCCCCGGATGATGCGGCAATCTTCCCGGTACAGATGCAAGGTGTTGCCCTGTCGCTCAAAACGTGTAGCCAGCACGAAATCGCCCATCCGGAGAGTTTTGGCGGCGAGTGCTTTCTGTTCCTCCGGGCTGGGGTTGGGTCCGCTTACTTCTACCACGGGCCAGTGCAGTACAATCCGCTCGCCTGGCTGGTAACCCTTGCACCAGGATTCCGGCAGTGCCATATCACACACCATGGTGTACTCCTCATACCACTTTCCGGACTGTTCGAAGCGCCGGGAACGCGGTGTGAAGTTCTCTCGGCAGATGACGGGGATGCGTCGCAATCCCTCATCAGAAAAGCCTTTGTCTGTGTGGTGGTGCACGATGTCTGACCAGCTGGAACGCTCGCTCCAGGAGAACGTTGACATGCCTGCGGGCGAGGCGAAGGCTGAAGCAGGCGCTGAGGCGTGCAGAATCTCCTGCCGGGGATGCAGAGAGCGCAGATGCTGCAGAAGCTCCAGATTCAGTATCCACTGGCGGGGGAAGCCTGCATCTGCCTGGGGTATGCCTTCTGCCTCCAGCAGGAGGATGGTGCCTTCAGGCAGGATGCAGTCTGATGTTGCCTGAATGCGGACGTTGAGCTTGCCCGGAATGCTTAATGCCGGGTCATCAATCTCTTCTACCAGCGCGACCGGGGCATCGGCGTTCTGCCACTCGAGCAGGGTGCCGGTTTCCGGTGTCGGCTGGGCGTGCAGGGGGACGAGTAGGGCTCCGATGGAGGCTGTCAGGAAGATTCGTTTCATGCTAAGGTAAATCGGGGTCAGTGTGAGTTTTTTAAGACGTCAATCTCCAAGGCATAGAGTTTCTGTCGCAATTGAAGTGAGTGGGTGCTGTTTCCGCCGGTGACGGCCTCTTCCAGCCCGATTTGCTCCTTGTAGTTGCGGATAAGTTGTTCGGCCAGCGCTGTGAAATGTGTTTTGTCCGTTGTTGCAAGTTCCGCAGCCAGATACTTTTCCTCGGCCCTGAGTATGTCTGCCAGGGTGCAGAGCCCTTGGTTATACCGCTGCACTGCAGCCTGTACCTCCGGGCTGGAATGTTGTTTCAGGCTGTTCCAGTATGCCTGGGTGTCCGTATCACCGGCCATGACCGCGCCGGTCAGGATAAAACTGAGGAGAAATTGTTGAATGGTACGCATGGTTCGTATGCTGAGGTGATGATGCTCTCACATATGATGACGTATGAGTGGAGCCTCTTTGTTTATGTTATAGTAAAAAAATCTGACTTTTTAATTGTTTGCCTGATAATGCTCCAGAATATCTGCAGGGATGTGGGCGAAGAGCAGGGTGATGCTGGATTCGTGATGGCCTTCCTCTTTCATCAGCAGACTGACCAGATTCCGGCTGTGTTCTTTGATGATGCATTCACTTATCTGCTCCGCCGGGATGCTGTGGAGCACACATCCGGATGTGCTGATGGCAACCGCGCGGCGGTTGGTGAAGATATAGGTCTGGTTGGTGAGAATCTTCCGTTTGAGAGTGGGCGCTGCCGCGAAAAGAATAATGCCAAGCAGGAGGATGCCACCCGCCAGATTCCCGGAGCAGAATTCGTGGAGCATCGAGAGCGGTTCCACCGGGTACAGCAGGTACAGACTGTTGGCATAAATCAGCACCAGGATGAGCATCGGGATATACTCATGCACCCCTTGGCCGGGTAATTGCGCTTTCCCCTGCCAGATGATTTCTTCCCCCTCTTGCAGAGGGATATCGGTAGTGCTTTTCATGCGGATATTGTAACATAAAAAAAATCAGTGTCTAGCGTAAAATATTTCCTGCCCGGCCCGGTCGGCGCGCGCACCTGGCGATTGATTATAGGAGGCGATAAATTGATATTTGTCGTTCCGACAAAAGTACGAAGTACGAGGTGGGAGGTACGAAGAGAAAGTTCCGCGAGCCTTGCGGCTCGCCATTTGTTATCAATAGAAAACACCTGCAGGCGCAGCCTGCCTGACTTTATACTTCGCACTTCCCACCTCGTACCTCGTACTTCTGCATATTCCAATTTGGTGAGTTTTTAGAGGTCCCCTTTTGGGAATGAGGCTTCGCATTGACTTCGGGCTGCTGAGCTGCTACAATGCATGCGTGATGAAACCAATCCTGATTACCCTGCTGGCAGTGGCAGGTGTGGCTGTGGCTGCTCCGTTGCCGTTTTACATTGTTCCCGGGGCTGGGATGTGTGCGCACGAGAATCCCCTGGTGATGCCGGATGCACCGGCACTGACCACCGCTGAGCAGCGGGTCCAAAAGGAAAAACTCCGGCATGAGCAGGGCCTTTCAGATGCAGGCGGGTATCTGGATGCCCGCCTGGAGTATCTGCATAGGCTCACGCCGCTTTTGTATGGTGAAAAGACTCAGCTGCTTCACAAGGGGCGCCTGTTCAAGGCTGCGAGGGATAAATGCAAGTTTGTGGAAGCTCGTCATAAGTTGGGCTTGGTGGGTGATAGGGAATTGCATACCGCCCAACTGGCCGATGCCTGGTTGAGGGCACGCCAGATTCGGAGTGCTGATCGTGATGTGTGCCTTGACAAATTGAATCGCGCGGAGGAATTGCTGGCGAAATTGGCGCAACTTGTAGCAGA
>JAFVQN010000069.1 GCA_017504805.1 Akkermansia sp.
CATCCATCCAATGATCTTCGGCAAGGAGGGCTTTCACTGCCAGAGTCTGCCAGAGTTTTCCGGCGTTGGCCCCCATCTGGGCGATCAGCATTGAGTAAATGCTACGCCCTCGCAGGTCGTTCGGGGTTCTGGTCATTCTTTGTTCCACACCCAGGGTTCCGCCGCTGACGCGTCTGCACCCTGGGCTATTGTACTACCGCCCCGCCGGTGGGCGGGGCTCAGAATTCCGTTCGCCTACGGCTCACCAACTGCCCCACAAATTTCAATTTGTCGGGCAGGATTGCGCTTTTAACCGGGTTCCCAATTTGCGGTTATTCCTCCTCGGAGTCCTACTCTTCGTCGGACTTCTTCTTTTTTTTGTTCTTCTTTTCGGCTCTCTTAGCGGCAGCCCGTTCCTTTGCTTCTTCCTTGCGGAGCTTGTTCAGCAGTTTCTTCCAATCCTTCACGAACTCGCTCACGTCAGGGCCACCGGCCTCGCCGAGCTTCTGGCCATCCGGGGTCATGGCCACCATGCAGGGCAGCAGGGGGCGGCCTTCGTATTCCCACGGCATGCCGCAGCTCATGCTCACCGCCGGGGAGATAACCGGGAACTCCATCTTGGAACGCTTTGCCCATTCAGCTGCCTTTTCAGGGGAGGAATCGATGTTCAGCATGACCATCTCGCAGCCCTTGCGCTTCATTTTCTTGTATTCCTTGACCAGGGTAGGGGCCTCGCTCACGCAGATTCCGCATGTGGAGCGGGACTGGTATATAAAATAAATCTTCGCTTTAAGGTTGGGTTTAGCCTTGTTGACCAGCTTGGCTTCTTTGAGAATGGCTGGGATGGCGGCCAGTGGCTCTTCCTCTGCTTCCTCCTGGGCATGCGCCGGAAAAGCAATGAGCGAAACAATAGAAAGAAGCAGGGCAAAGAGGAACTTGTTCATGCGCTCATTATGGCAGATACTCTTACCCCTGGCAATCCAAAACCCGAATGTGTCCCGAAGATTTTGCAAGCAATAGGAACCACCGCGTTTATTTTTTGAAGAAGCGGCATATTGCTTGACAATGCGGGGCAATGTGTTATCAATGGAGTATGCATGGATCAGAGCAGAAGTCTGAGGCTCGCCGCCGCCGATGGTGCTTGGGGCGGGTGGGCCTGTGGCTGGCGGGTGGCTTTTTCTTTTCCGTGGCTCTGCATGCGCTGCTCATAGCGTGTAATCTGGACCACCCCGGTGCCTGGTGGTGGCTGGGCTCTGCCTTTCTGATGCTGCTTTTTTTGCTGCTGCTGGCGCTGTGGGTGGTAGTGGCGGTCTGGATGAGCCGCCGGTGGCGGGAAGGCGTGTTGCTGCTGGGGTCGCTGCTTGTCTTTCTGTGGGGGTACCGCGGTATCACGCCGCCCACGGAGTATTGCGTGCGCCTCTGGTGCTGCAATAGCGCCACCATTCGCCCCACCTGGCACATATCTCCGCTCAAGCGGTTGTATTATGCGTGCACGTGGAGCTATCCCGAGGGGCGCGATGGCCTGGAGCTGTGGGTGAATGATATCGAAGCTGGCCACAATTACAGCCCGGTAGTGGGGCATGGGCCTTTTGAGCTGAGCTATCAGATGCATGAACATTTCGAGTATCGTACTTATTTTGTAAGTGATTCATTCACTCTCAATCTGCCGCGCGACCCCGCCGCCACGGCGGTGCCGCTTCAACTGGCGGCGGATACCAGTGCACTGGGGGTCATCGTGTTGCCCCGTGATGAGCTATATGATCAGATAAGCCAGTCTCAGAATCCCATTGAGACCGCCCGGGCGCAGGGGATGCACTGGCTGCCGGTCACTACGGAGAATAAGGGCAGCTTCCGGCTCCCCCTTACCGGCGATGAATGCCATTTTGTGGTTCTGTACCGCTGCGCCGACCCGGAGTTTGACCCCAGACTCCCCTGGCTGCCGTATATCTTCAACATCCGCCGCCTGCCGGAACCTTGAATGCGCGTAGTTTTTGCGACAGAAAACAAACTATCTCCTTGCCATGGGGGTGTGGGATAGCATATAATGCCGGTATGCTTTTACGCAGGGTGGTTAAATTCTATATTGATGGATTCCGCAGCATGACGCTGGGGCGCACGCTGTGGTGCATCATTCTGCTGAAGCTTTTCATCATGTTTGCGGTGCTCAAGGCCTTTTTCTTTCCAGCCTACCTGCAGGGCGGGGATGCTGAGAAGGGGGAGGCTGTCTCGACCGAGCTGACGCGCCGCGCTGCACCGGAAAATTAACACTATGGACACTATCGATACGTCTCTCGTCGACTGGTCGCGCGCGCAGTTTGCGCTCACGGCCATGTACCACTGGATATTTGTGCCGCTCACCCTGGGGCTGGGTGTGGTCATGGCCATCATGGAAACGCTCTATGTGCGCACGGGCCGCGAGTTCTGGAAGCAGACCGCGCGGTTCTGGATGAAGCTCTTCGGCATCAACTTTGCCATGGGCGTGGCCACGGGCATCATTCTGGAGTTTGAGTTCGGCACGAACTGGAGCAACTACAGCTGGTTTGTGGGCGATATTTTCGGCGCACCGCTGGCCATCGAGGGCATTGTGGCTTTCTTCATGGAATCCACCTTCATCGCCATCATGTACTTTGGCTGGAACAAGGTGAGCAAGGGGGCGCATCTGGCTTCCACCTGGCTCACCATCATCGGCGCCACGATTTCCGCCTGGTGGATTCTCGTGGCCAATGCCTGGATGCAGTACCCCGTGGGCATGGAGTTCAACCCGGATACCGTGCGCAACGAGATGGTGGATTTCGCCGCCGTGGCGCTTTCCCCGGTGGCGGTGGTCAAGTTCTGCCACAC
>JAFVQN010000070.1 GCA_017504805.1 Akkermansia sp.
CACTGTCGGAGGCGGAGGCCACCACCACGATGCTGTATTCCATGGCTCCGGCTTCCTCGAGCTTGGCTACCAGGCGGGACACGGTGGCGCGCTTCTGACCCACGGCCACGTAGATGCTGTAGAGCGGGCGGTGGCCCGGCAACTTGCCTTGTTCGGCCAGCTTGTTCTGCTGGGCCTGGGCAATCATGGTATCGGTGGCAATGGTGGTCTTGCCGGTGGAGCGGTCGCCGATGATGAGCTCGCGCTGGCCGCGGCCAATCGGAATCATGGCATCGATGGGCAGAATACCGGTCTGCACCGGCTGGTTCACACCCTGGCGGGAGATGATACCGGAAGCAATCTTTTCCACGGGGTAATAGGTGGCCGCCTGAATCGGCCCCTTGCCATCCAGCGGGTTACCCAGGGTATCCACCACGCGGCCGAGCAGCCCGGGACCCACCGGCACCTGGAGCAGGCGTCCCGTGGTCTTGCAGGTGTCGCCTTCCTTCAGAGAAGCAGCATTGCCGATAAGCACGGCACCCACTTCATGCTCTTCCAGGTTCATGGCGAGGCCCATCACGCCGCCGGGGAATTCAATCATCTCATTGAGCATGGCGTTGCTCAGGCCCTCGATGTGGGCCACGCCATCGCCGATGGCTTTGATGGTGCCCACGTTCTCGCTGACGGAGGCTGTGGAGATGTTGCGAATCTGTGCTTCGAGTTCTTGTACGATGTTGCTCATACCGTGGTGTGTTTAGAGAGTTTTGGTAAGTTGTTCAATGCGGGTGCGGACAGAGGCGTCCGTTACGTTGTCGCCCACCTTCACGGTGAGCCCGGCGATAAGGGAGGAATCCACCAGCCATTCGTAGGTCAGCCCGTTCTGGCGGGCGTTCAGCCTGGCCGCTATGGCGGCCTGCTCTGCTTCGGTCAGCGGCACGGCGCTGGTGATGGTGGCGGTGTGGGCCGCACGCTCCAGTCGCACCAGCTCGGTGAAGGCGGTGAGCAGAGCCAGGTAGTTGCGCGGTTTGTCCGCGGCAATCTTATCTGCCACCTGGCGCACAATGACTTCATCCATCAGCCCGTCGGCGCCTATGCAGAGCCGCATGAGACGGCGCGCCTGAGCCTGTACTTCTTTACTGATTTTCATGGGGCTGCTGATTAGAGAGATTTGATGGCTTCGGCGTTGATGGCGCGGTGGTCGGCATCGCTCAGCACCTTACCGGTCACGCGGGAGGTGGCTTCGGCTACCAGCCGGGCAAACTCGCCTTTCAATGCGTCCTTTTCACGCTGGGTATCCATCTCGGCCTGCTTGTGGGCATTTTCGATGACAGCCTGGGCTTCGGCGCTGGCTTTGGCGGAGAGGTCGGCCTGCAGGCGGGCTGCAGTCTGGCGGGCCTGCTCAACCTCCTTCTTGCCGGTTTCTCGCGCTTCGTCGAGAATCTTTTCGCCAGTCACCTTCACATCGGCCAGTTCCTGCTGGCTGCGGGCGTGCATTTCCTCGCCCTCCAGGATGCGCTGGCGGCGTTCCTCAAGCTGTTTGAAGATGGGCTTGATGCCGAAGCACACCACGATGGCGGCCAGAATACAGAAGGCGATGAGATGGGCGATGAATGCATCGGTGTGCAGACCGAAATTAGTGACCAGGTCCTGAATATCAGCGGCGAGAATCATGGTTGTGAGTTGCTTTGGTTAAAGACGGAGATTTGTTGAAATGGGGGAAAGGGGAAGGGGCATGCCGTTTGGTTGAATGGCCCGGCATGCCCGCGGGCGTAGCATTGCTTAGCCCATGAAGATGGCCACGAAGGCCACACCTTCCACGAGGGCGGCCAGAATGATGGAGATGGTCAGCACCTGACCGGAAGCACCGGGGTTGCGGCCGGTGGATTCGGCAGCCTTCATGCCGATAAGACCAATGCCGAGACCGGCACCGAGTACAGCCATGCCGGACTTGATGGCGGCGGTGGCAAGAGCGGGGATCATCATGGTATGTTGTTTTCTATTGTTTGTTGTTTATTGGAGAAACCCGCAACGTCACGTTTTGCTTCATGATCCGCTGCGGGAAAGTTTATTCCTGTATCAGTGGGCGTGTTCTTCGTCGCCTCCTACCTGGGTCTTCAGGAAAATGGCTGTGAGCATCAGGAATACCAGTGCCTGCACAAAACCTACGAGGATTTCCAGGCACATGAATGGCAGCATGGCGGCGGCATTGCCCAGCGTGCTGCCGGTTACAATGCTCATCTGCTCCAGAATTGCCTCACCGGCATAGATATTGCCGAAAAGACGGGCTGCCAGTGCCACCGGACGGATTGCAATGGAAAGCAGCTCGATAAGCCCCACAAAGAAGAATACCGGCAGCAGCAGATTCTTGAGTAGTCCCTTCAGCCCGCCTTTCGGCCCGAAGATGTGGCCGAGGAAGTGGCCGATGCCTTGTTCCTTGATGCTCCAGATAAACCAGAGCAGGGTATAGAACAGCCCCAGAAAGAGTGTGACGTTCAAATCGGCATTCGCGCCGCGGAAAAGGGGATGGCCGTTGATGGTGATTTCACCCACGCCGGGAATGAGCCCCATGTAGTTGCTGGTCAGAATGAGCAGGAATACCGTGGCGAAGTACCAGATGTATTTGCCTGCCAGTTTTTTGCCGATAAGACCCTCCACAAAGTTGTACAGCAGCTCGAATACCCACTCCACAAAGTTCTGCAGCCCGCTGGGTACGCTCTGCATCTTGCGCGTGGCCAGTCGCAGAATGATGGTGAGTAGCACCACGGCTATGGTCATCATGACCATCGAGTTGGTGATGGGCAGGGAATGCCCCGGCCAGAATGGCAGGTCGATATTCCACAGCACGGGTGCATCGGTAGAAAGTCCATGGTGGCCGCCTTCCTCAGAAGCACATGCCGCACCACTCATCAGCATCATCACGCCAAGGTTGATTTTGAAAAGGAGAGATTTCATCGCGATTAGTATCAGACTAGCACTTTTCCCCGCAGAGTCAAGGAGAAAATCTTGTTACCCGCGCAGAAATTACGTCCTCTTACACAGGGGAGCACGTAGCTTTCGCAACACTCCTGCTTGCCTGCGGCTTGTGCTTTTGTCTTGACTCAGTGTATGTGATGAATCATACTGTTTCATGTTATGCTGATGCCATGACTGACCCGGATAATAGTATTGCGCCTGGGGCGCGGCTGGAAGGCACCTGTGTAGGCGTGTCGGATGGTGATTCCTTTCATTTGGAGTTGCCCGGCGGCGAGCGCGTGCGCGTCCGCCTGTTTGGTATTGATGCTCCGGAGCGAGAGCAGGAATACGCCTTGCAGGCGCGAAAGTTGCTCGGCAAGCTTATCTACAGCAAAGGCCTCCGCGTCGAGATCATGGACATTGACCAATATGGACGCTACGTGGGTAAGGTTTATGCAGGTGCCCGATATGTGAACCGTTATATGCTCAAGCGGGGCATGGCGTGGCTTTACAGTCATTATGCCAGCCATGATGAAGAGCTGGCCTCGGCAGAAGCCGGTGCCCGCGCTGCCGGGCGCGGTATCTGGGCTAGCGCTTCCCCCCTCCGACCCCGTAATTTCAGAAGCGGGAAGAGAAAGGTAGCAGAAGGATGAGACTTATTTCCCTTGCTATGCTGGTATGGGCTTCCTGGTAATGAGTCCCTGCTCGTTTCACACCTCTGAACACATTAAGGATTAAGGCTGTGAGTATGATTGTGTGGTGCTCTGAAAGGAATCCCTCAGCTGGGAGGCGTATCACATAAGTAGGACGAAATTGCCCTTCAGACGACGATATCCGCATCGCTCAGGAGCGAACGTATGAGGTGGGGTCGGGAATGCCGGCGGAGGTGAAGGATTCCTTGCGTTCGCGGCAGGTGGAGCACTGGCCGCAGTGCTGCTCTCCGCCGCGGTAGCAGGAGTAGGTGTGGGCAAAGTCAACCCCCAATTCTGCGCCAATGGCGGTGATTTCTGCCTTGGTGTTGGCAATGAAGGGGCGGAGGATTTGCAGGTTTGCGTAGGTGCCGTGGGTGATGGCGGCGGACATGGCGGCCATGAATTCTTCGCGGCAGTCGGGGTAGATAGCGTGGTCGCCGCCGTGGGCGGCGATGACGAGCGCGGTGGCGCCCTTGCTTTCTGCAATGCCGGCAGCTATGGCCAGGAAGATGCCGTTACGGAAGGGAACGACAGTCTGCTTCATGTTCTCCTCGGCGTAGTCGGCCGTGGGGATGGCGTCTGCTCCGTTGAGCAGGGCGCTTTCAAGGTGGGCGGAGATGGAGCGCAGGTCGATTTCGTGATAGGGCACGCCGCAGTGTTCAGCCTGCCAGCGGGCGCAGGTGAGTTCGCGGGCGGCGTGGTTGCTGCCGTAGTCGAAGGAAAGGGCGCAGACCACCTCGTGGTGGCGCAGCGCCCAGTGCAAGGCAGTGGTGGAATCCAGCCCGCCAGAGAGGAGAACAGCTACTTTCATGCAGGGCGGTTCTCGGGATTATGCTCGGCTTCGCAGGTGAGCTGGATGCCGCCTCGGGCTCCGAAACGGCCGGTCACCTTCATCCAGGCGGGTGCTACGGCGGCCACGAGGTCATCCAGAATGCGGTTCACGACCTGCTCGTTGAAAGCGGCATAGTTGCGGAAGGAAACGAGGTAGTATTTGAGGCTCTTCGTTTCTACCACCTTCTCTGCCGGGCAGTAGGTGATGGTGAGGTGGCAGCTGTCCGGCTGGCCGGTCACGGGGCAGAGCGAGGAGAACTCGTGTGTGTCGAGCGTGACCACATAGCGGCGCTGCGGGCTGCGGTTCGGGAATGCCTCAAGCTTCGCTTCTTCCGGGCTGCGGAAGAAGTCTGTGTGTTTGCCGAGCAGGGAAAGGTCTTTGTTGTCCATGGTGAGATGAAATTAAGCTTTGGTGAGTTTGTAGCCGTCTTTACCATCTTTCATGGCCCAGCCGAGTTCGGCGAGCTTGCCGCGCAGGGCATCGGCGGTGGCCCAGTCCTTCGCCAGGCGGGCGGCCCAGCGTTCATCGGCAATGGCCTTGATATCCTCCGGAACCTCAATGTCGGCGTCCGGGTCAGGCAGCTGCAACCCGAGTGCTTCCATAATGAAGCGGAAAGCTTTCCATGTCTTCTCCGCTTCGGCGGGGGGCAATTCAGCGGGATTGATGCTTTTGATGGCGCTGAACACGTGGCCCAGGGCTTCCGGTCCGTTCAGGTCATCCTCGAGACTGTCCCAGGCGAGTTGGAAGGCGCCGAGAGCAGGGGCCTTCTTCACAAGGTCGCGGTAGGTGGGTTCCTTGGCTGCGCTGGCCTTGGCGAGTTCCTTGTCGAAGCGGCCGAGTTTGTTGAGGGCGCTGGTGGCATCCTTCATGCCGGTGAGGGTGAAGTTCAGCGGGCGGCGGTAGTAGGCGCCAGCGAGCACATAGCGCAGGGCGGCGGGGGTGTAGCCCATTTCCTGCAGCTGGTCGAGGGTGTACATGTTGCCCAGGCTCTTGCTCATCTTGGCCCCATCCACCAGCAGGTGGGTGACGTGGAACCAGTGGCGGGCAAACTCGCCGCCACAGGCGCAGCGACTCTGGGCTATTTCGTTCTCGTGGTGCGGGAAAACGAGGTCCACACCGCCGGAGTGCAGGTCGAAGGTGTCGCCGAGGTATTTGTGGCTCATGGCCGAGCACTCGAGGTGCCAGCCGGGGCGCCCTTCACCCCAGGGGGATTCCCAGAAGTTCGGGCCGTCCTCCGGGCGGCGGGCTTTCCAGAGCACGAAGTCTGCCACGCTGTCTTTTTCATATTCATCTGTATCGGCGCGGGTCTGGGCGGTTTTGCCGAGGTCGAGTTCCTGGCGGTCCAGGTGAGCCAGGCGCCCGTAATCGGCGTAGGAGGATATGCGGAAGTAGACGGAGCCGTCCTCGCTCTGGTAGGCGTGGCCACCGTCCATGAGCTTCTGCACGATATCGAGCTGCTCTTTGATGTGTCCCACGGCGCTGGGTTCCACGTGTGGAGAAAGACAGTTGAGCGCCTTGCAGTCATCGTGGAACTTGGCTGTCCACTTAGCCGTATATTCACCCAGTGGCATACCCTGAGCCTGGGAATTGCGGATGGTCTTATCGTCAACATCTGTGAGGTTGCGTACATGCTTGGTGCGCAGCCCGCCAAGCTCAACCACGCGGCGGAACACGTCCTGCACCACGAAGGTGCGGAAATTGCCGATGTGGGCAGCGGCGTACACGGTGGGGCCGCAACAGTAGAAGCGCAGCTGCTTGCCGTCTTCTGCCTGTACGGGCTTCATTGCCCCCGACTGTGTATCGAATAGATGTAACATAACGCAGGCGAGTATGCCCTGCCTGCGAGTGAATGTCAAGTCTGCGGGCTGTCAGTGGCCGGTGTTTCAAGGGCTGGCGGGTCGTATGCCTGCACCTTGTAACACCGGCGCAGCAGGAGCCTGCGGTTTCTGCGCACATCACTCGGTTTGAACCAGACCTCAAACGCCACGCCGAAATACTGGTGCTGCTTGCCGGTGCGAATCACAAACAAGGGAGTACTGCTGGGGAAGAGTTCGGATAAGTCATCACCCGCGGTGCTGCGGATCCAGTGTGGCATGGATCCGGGAATATCGTGGCGGAAGAGTTCACCCGGGTTGGCCGAATAGCGGGCCGGGCAGTTGAGCAGGCGCAGCGTGCGGTCATTTTCCAGATCCTTGATATACAGTAGGATGACACCAGGTTCCCCCGGGTTGGCGTATATCTCAGCCTGGTATGCACCCTCCTGAGCCAGTGGCTCGGAGAGCCTCAGCTCCGGGGTGTCTCCAGGGTAGGATTCCCGACCCAGCAGCATGCGTGCTACGGTTTCCCTGGTGGGAGATTCGACAAGGGGCTGCATGCGGGCATCCGTGGCGGCAATGGCAGCGTTGATGGCTCGGAAGGCGGTCTCCCGGTGGGCTGTGCCGCGCCAGGCCAGCAAGAGGTAGTGATTGAGCCCCAGGTCAACGGCAATATCCGGGATGCGTGCATGCGCATCCTGGTCTGCGGGCAGCTCGGCACCCGGTTTCATGATGGTATAGCCTTCCGGCAGCGGGTCCCCTTCCACCAGGCTGCGGAAGCATACGTGTACCAGCCCTGGCGCACCGGAGGTCGTGGGTGGCACCATGACCAGGTGCCCCGGTTTGGAGTAGAAGGTATCATCACCATCCAGTCCGGACCATCGGGGCGAATGCTCCAGATATTCGCGGAAAATCTCCCGGTGCTGCGTTTCCAGCATGATGAGGTTGGGTGCATCTGCGAGTTTGTCGAATGGTTGTCTGGCCGGGTCGATGGGAATGACCAGCGAGGCCGGGCCGTTCAGCTGGTCGCGGGCCGGGTGCAGCGTGGTGTTTGTCTGGATGGGAGCTCTGTCCTCCTGGGTCTGGGGCGGTTGCACATCTGCAGCCACTGCCAGCAGAATGTAGCAGAGAATGCAGCATGCCCAGATGCCGCACCATTTGAAAAACTGGCTGAAGGCACGCGTGTTGCTGAGACGGAAAATATGGATGACCACAGACAGCACGACAAAAGCTGTGGAGAAGCCCTGGGCGCCCAGAAGGACACCGCCTGCGTAGCTGATGACTGTGCTTCTGATTGTCTCCGGGCATATTTCCGGGAAGATGATGGGAACGCAGCAGAGCAGGGCAATGGAGGCGCAGAAAATGTGCAGACGCGTGGGGTAGAGAAGCAGTCGCCAGAAGGAATAGAAATGACTGCTCATGGCTGCCCCTCCTCCACAGGATTGCGCAATTCGGGGTGCTCTATGATGAAGCGCAGAAGGACAACGTGAGGGGCATCCTCCCGGATTTCCTCGTAGCGAGTGCGGAAGGCGGGCCTCAGTTCCGGCCGCAGCACGACGGAGTCTCCTTCAAGTATATCTTCCAGCATCGAGGCGTGCATCGGCATGTTGTGCTTGCGGATGACTGCTGCAGCCTCTCGGATCTGCTGGGCTGTCAGCACGTTCATCCGGCCGTAGCGGATGGCGGCGTCTACGCGCAGGGTGTGCCGGAGTTCGCTGAGTTCCGGTGCGGAGAATGCGGCAAATGCCGGTTCCCAGGGAAGAGGAATACCCTGTAGCTTCATCTGCAGCGCGAGTGCAGTGTGGACGATTTCCGGGTCAAAAGCGGCGGCGTACTGCTGGAGTTCGGGCATGGCGCCAGTTCCCTCCAGCTCTGTGAGCATTTCCAGGATGCGGGACATGGGGGCCGAGGCGGCGCACTCAATCATGTCATCCTTGCTCACCGGCAGCATGCTGCCGAGCTTGTGCAGGGCTTTCCGCAGCAGGGCGGAATCAACGCGCCAGCGCATGCTGTGCAGCGTGGTCAGGAAATAGGCCGGGATTTCCTCCAGAAAGTGTTCGCCGTGTTCCCAGATAGGCAGGGAATTGACAAATGCCTCTGCGGCGGCAGCGTTGCCCAGGTGCATGAATGCCAGACTGTCAGCCAGGGCGGCGTCGGGAATGCGAGTGATGGTGGTGGCCGCCAGATAATTGCGCACCAGACGCTCTGCCCGCGCAAAAGCCGGCGTGCAGTAGCGCCGGGTGAGGTAGTCACGGCTGCCAGCTGATTTGACGAGAAGAGCCTGGTTGTTGCGCAGCCGCATGTAGCGCAGCAGAGCTCGTTCCTCGTGCGGAATGCGCAGCGCCAGTTCTCGGGGAATTTTGCCTTCTGCGTGGAGTCGCTGGTAGAAATCCGGCATGCCAGCCAGGTAGAAGACCGCATTGCAGCCACTTTCATTCTCATGAAGCGGGTCATAGCCGCTGAGCAGCAGACTCTCGATGAGTGGCTCAAACAGGCGGCTCCGCACAGCCGAGGGCATGTTGTAGGCGCCCCGTGCCAGCTTGATGAGCACGGTGTCCTCCTGAGCATCCACC
Source organism: Akkermansia sp. (assembly GCA_017504805.1). GTDB lineage: Bacteria > Verrucomicrobiota > Verrucomicrobiia > Verrucomicrobiales > Akkermansiaceae > Akkermansia. The sequence goes on from JAFVQN010000070.1 coordinate 8,843, forward strand.
TCTGGCAGCCTCATGGTATCGAGCAGCAGTGGAAGCTTGACAGGCTCCTGCGCGGTGGGTACAGGCTCCGCCGCTGCAGCAAATCCTGCAGCCAGCACGGCTCCGAGCGCTTTCCGAAGAACAAACATGACCGACTTTCAATCTAATGCAAATCGTCTTCCGTGTCAATCCGTATTTTGGGCAGAGATCTTGTGAAATGCTGCGGCCTGGGAGAGAATATAGCGCGCTGTGGCAATTTCGAGTTCAAATTTCCAGGTGTCGCTGTCTTCCGTCAACTGGTCCAGCTTATCCGGGTCATGCATGGAAGCGACGATGGCTCGATAATGGGCTGCCGCCACAGAGGCGCCGATTTCTTCCATGGCTTTGAGCATCTGCTCCTGTTCTTCCGGGAGCATATCGCCGTACCAGAGCCGGGAAAGGGAGGTGAGGAGCGCAGCCTTGGTCACTTCCGGTTCCGGGGTGGTTATCTGGTGGTTGTCCAGCCAGAGTTCCACATCGCCATCCCGCGGAGTGGGAAGATTCTGCTGCCTGAGCTTTGCTGCCAGGGCGCCGGCCTGAAGCGGCAGGGAGGCGGATTGGCAGTATTGCTCGATTTCTGCCGCGGCGTCCGGGCAGCGGTGCAGTAATTCAATCATCGTGGCTGCGTTGTCGACTTCTCCTGCTTTGTTCAGCCGCTCAGCCGACAAGCAGACCAACTGCTTTGGCAGGATGAGGTGCGGGCATTTGGAAAGAACTGGAATCAGGCTGGAGCCATGCCCTTGGGTCCAGGCTTCCTGGCTGGTCCAGATGGGTAGGGCTGCCAGTATCCGGCTTGTTTTCTGCGCATCGATGCAGTACAGCAATTCTACCGCCATGGGCAGAACGTCGGCATACTGGGGCAGGTTGCGCATGCCTTCATCTGCGGTGAAAATGGCAGCGATGGCGTCGAAATCACTCTCTGCCGGGATGCGCTCCAGCACGGTTGCCTTGCCAATCTGGTCCAGCAGCTCTCTGCCCTGAGTGAATTTGATTTCCTGAGACTCGATGTGCACGCCGCGAGCTGCGAGTTCTGCCATGATGGATTTATCCTTCGTCAATATATCGGCTGCGTTGAAGGCGGGGGAACCATCATGGCGGATTTCAGTCAGCTGCGGGTCGGCGCCCTTCTGGATGAGCAGGGCGCAGATGTCGATGATGTCTTTGCGGCGCTTGCTCTCTTCTTCTTCTGCGGGGGAGAGCAGATGCCCGGCAGCCTCGAGAAGCGCGGTGGTGCCGCTCAGTTCGTGTGCGTTGACGTCGGCGCCAGCTTCAATCAGGATGGCAACAGTTTCGGTATGCAGGTTGGCAGCCGCCATCAGCAGCATTGTTTCCAACGCATGGGGAACTTTGCCGGCCCCTGCGTCAAGCATGCGCTTCAGAGCGGTGTTCCAGCCCATGATGGCAGGAGCCTGGCAGCTGGTTTCGTCTATGGGGCAGTTCTGGTCCAGCAGATGGAGGAAAACTTTTTCGCTGTAGCCGTTCAGTCCTGCGTAATTGAGCAGGCTCATATCATTGCCCGCATGGCGGCTCAGGTCGGCCCCGGCTTTTACCAGTGTGTCAATAAGCTGGATGATTGTATCATCAGTTACGCTTTCGTCTTCTGTGCCGCGCATGGAAACTGCAAGTCCCAGCGGAGTATCGCCCATGGCGGTCACGGCGTTGGGGTCTGCGTGGTCAATCAGCAGGCAGCGTGCCAGCTCTGCCTTCTTGAACAGACATGCCAGGTGAAGCATGGTGATTCCTGAGGGTTGTGAACACAAACGGGCATCCGCGGTGCGTGCAAATTGTTTCAGAAGTTCGTCAATTTCTTCACCGGCTGGCATTTCCAGCACTTCTTCTATGCCCACTTCCGGGATATAGACAGAAATCTGGGCCAGTTCAGCAGCGGCTTCAGGAGTGGCATGGCCGGTATCCTTCTGCCCGCAGGAAAGGAGCAGCAGAGCACAACCAAGACAGAGGGCGGCATATCGAGCGTGATGCTTCATGCTGCCGATTGTAGCATATTGCCCGCGGAGCACAAGCAGTAAGTGTGAAATTACCTACGCTACAAAATCGCCTACGCCATTGTCGGACTATCTGAGCCCGTCAGGGCGACACTTTCCATAGCCCAGGGCGTGAGCCCTGGGTATGGTGTAGTAATAAGACCGGAACCCCGCCAGCTGGCGGGGTGGCAGATTCGCATGAGCGTTCCGTGTATGTTAAGTATTGATTATTTGCATATCAACGCGCATCCATATCTGCCACCCACTCGCTTGGGGCTTCGCGTCTCCGGCTACGCCTGCGCTTGCTACGCCCTCACAGGCCGCTCGGGGTTCGGTTACTATTTTCACTTTAGCCCAGGGCTTCC
>JAFVQN010000071.1 GCA_017504805.1 Akkermansia sp.
CTTTTCCGTCTCCGGGCTTACGCCCTACGCCGTGACAGGCTGCCGCCCACTCCTGACGTCGGGGCTCTGATTATTCTTTTCGTTTACGAGGGGTTCCGCCGCTGCGCGGCTCCACCGCCTCGCTATGGATATGCCGCCCGCTCCGCGGGCTCAAATAGGCGCTCGCCGTCGCTCGCAAACTAATCGCCAATTTGTCGTTGAGACCAAGCAATATTCTTTAATTGCGGGAGCAATAATCCAGCTTCCCTGCAAGACGTCACAATCCAGTCTTGTGTGCCCCTGGGGGCTGTGTTAGAATGCCGCCATGATAAGCGAGAAGCCCGTAGTTCAGGAATTAGTGGCGCTGATGCAGGCACATGGCGTGATGCGTGCAGTACTCTGCCCCGGCAGCCGCAATTCACCTATCGTAGCTACGCTGGCAGATTTACCCGGGATGGAATGCCGGAGCGTAACCGATGAGCGCAGCGCGGGGTTCGTTGCAATGGGCTGGGCTCAGCAGACGCAGGCACCAGTCGCAGTGGTGGTCACCTCCGGCAGCGCAGTGCTGAATCTGCACCCTGCAGTTGCAGAAGCCTTTTACCGCAAGACGCCGCTGCTGATTATTTCAGCAGACCGCCCGGCATGCTGGGTGGGGCAGAACGATGGACAGACAGTACCGCAACCCGGTGTATTCAATTCACTTGTGCGATTCTCTGCGCAGGTGCCGGAAGATGATATCTGGCATGCAAACCGGCTTATCAATGAAGGGATGCTGGAGCTGCGACATCATGGCGGCGGTCCGGTGCATCTGAACATTCCTCTCTCAGAGCCATTGTTCAACATGGTGGAAAAACCGCTGCCTCCGGTTCGCGTCATCGAACGCACGGAAGCATCCCGCATGAATGCGGATGAAGAGGAAGCACTGCTGGAGGAAGCTGCGGCCCTGCCGCGCCGCCTGATTCTGCTGGGGCAGCAGCATGAACCCTCTGCCATTCTGGCGAAGCTGCCCGCAGAAAAGCAGTTTGCACTGGTGGGCGAACACATCGCCAACGCTCCCTTTGCCGATTGCAGCCGCCCGGACACCCTCATCGGCGCAACGCCTGATGCCAGCTGGAGCCCCGATCTGCTCATCACCTGCGGGGGTGATATTATCTCCAAGCGCATGAAGCGGCTGCTGCGCACCCATCCGCCCAAAGCCCACTGGCACATCGCAGCAGACGGCGAAGTTGTGGATACCTTCTGTGCACTCACCCGCGTGCTGGAAGGCGACCCGGACGAGTTCTGGGATTTGCTGGATGCCTTTGCCGAAGAAGGCGATGCCGCCTACCGCACCCGATGGCAGGCTGCCCCGGCCACTCTGCCTGAGCATGAGTTCAGCGGCATGAAGTTCGTAGGCGATTTGATGAACAACCTACCGGCAAACAGTGTGCTTCATCTGGGCAACAGCTCCGCCGTGCGCTACGCGCAGCTCTTCCCGCTGCCCGCGGGGGTGCACAAGGTGCTATGCAACCGCGGAGTAAATGGTATCGAGGGCAGTGTCTCCACTGCTGCGGGCTATGCTCTGTCCGACCCTGAGCGGCTGCATTTCCTCATCATCGGCGATTTGAGCCTGTTCTATGATTTGAACGGCCTGCTGACTGCACAGCAATGCGACAACCTGCGTATCCTCCTGCTGAACAACAACGAAGGCGGTATTTTCAAAACCTTGCCTGGCATGCCGGATTGCCCGCACATCCGCGCGCCGCATGGTGAAAGCATCATGGCATGGGGTGGGTGCAATCTGCGATGCGCCCAAGTCATCAATGCAGCAGACTGGACATCAGCGCTGAAGCTCCTGCTGTCCCCTGCCCCTGGCGCCGCCATCGTTGAGCTCTACACCGAAACAGAGCTTGATGCTGCCATCTTGAAGAAATTTTATTCAACATTCTAAGACACAAGACATGAATACTTTTCATCATCTGTACAATTTCCTTTGCGGACGCAGTTTGCAGATTATCGGGCTCTTCATTCTTGGCATAGTTGGTATTTCCTCCCCGCACTACCAGGCTTCGCTGGATTTAAGCTCACCCCAGGCCAAACCGTACTCAGGCCCTCACCCGGATGACAACAAAGACCAATCAGAATAATATGAAACGAGAGTGGACACCCATCAAAGAATACAAGGATATCATCTTTGATAAATACAACGGCATTGCCCGTATTACCATCAACCGAGAGCGCTACCGCAACGCCTTTACACCGCTTACCACTGCGGAAATGAGCGATGCCCTGCGGCTCTGCCGCGAGATGCAGGACATCAGCGTGGTGGTGCTCACTGGTGCGGGCGACACAGCCTTCTGCGCCGGCGGCGATATGAATGTGAAAGGACGCGGTGGCTACGTAGACACCGAGGGAGTGCCGAGACTCTCCGTGCTTGATGTGCAGAAACAGATTCGTTCCCTGCCCAAACCGGTGATTGCCGCGGTAAATGGTTTTGCCATAGGCGGCGGGCACGTTCTCCATGTGGTATGTGACTTGAGCATCGCTTCCGAGAATGCGATTTTCGGGCAGACGGGCCCTAGAGTCGGCAGTTTCGATGCCGGGTTCGGCTCCTCATACATGGCCCGCTGCATCGGCCAGAAAAAGACGCGGGAAATCTGGTTCCTCTGCCGGAAATATAATGCTCAGGAAGCCTTGGAAATGGGGCTGGTGAACAAGGTAGTACCGCTGGAACAACTCGAGGACGAATACGTACAATGGGCAGAGGAGATGATGCAGCATTCTCCCATTGCCCTGCGTCTCATCAAAGCCGGTCTGAATGCTGAACTCGATGGTCAGGCCGGCATTCAGGAACTGGCGGGTGATGCCACCATGCTCTTCTACATGTGTGATGAGGCGCACGAGGGATCCCGTGCCTTCCTTGAAAAGCGCAAGCCGGATTACTCAAAATACCCAAAACTGCCCTGATGCAGCGGATTGATGCAGCAGCGCTGATGCATTTTCCCAGGCCATTCCGGCTGCGGTGGCAGCGGCGTGTACTGCATTTCAAGCGCCCGGCAGCTACATCTCGCGGGCCTCTGCATGAGCGAGTTACCTGCATTATAGAAGCAGAAACCGCTGAAGGCTCGGGATTCGGTGAATGTTGCACCATGCCGGGACTTCTGCCTGAACCATCTCCCGCAGAGCTCGATTTCTGGTGCCAGCAGGCAGAACACCAGCAGGGGCTGGCAGAGTTGAACGCCCCCTCCCCGATTCAATTCGGACTGGAATGCGCCTTGCTCTCAGCCCTGCGCCCCGGAAAGCCCCGCTGGGATACGCCATTTTCCAGAGGTGAGATGGGAATCCCGATTCATCACCTCATCTGGATGGACGATTGCGACAAGATGCTGGATGCCATGCAGCGAGGGATTGATGCAGGATTCTCCTGTCTGAAAATGAAGGTGGGCGCGCTTCCTTTCGACGAGGAACTGGAGCTCCTGCGACACGCGCACGCGGCATTCCCCCATGCAGAATTACGAGTAGATGCCAATGGGGCCTTTCGACCGCACGAAGCGCTGCGTAAGCTTGAAGCGCTGGCGTCCGCAGGGGTAAGCCTGATTGAGCAACCCATCCGCCCTGGTCAACGGGAGTCGCTGGCAGCAATATGCCGCAACACCCCCCTGCCCATTGCTCTGGATGAGGAGTTGATTTCAACGTCTCTCGAAAACCTTCTGGACACCGTCCGACCTCAGGCACTGGTCATCAAGCCCAGCCTCCACGGCGGGCTGCTGGCGGCGGAAAAACTGGCACTCATGGCTGAAGAGCGCGGCATACGCTGGTGGGTCAATTCTGCCTTGGAAAGCCATGTCGGCCTCACGGCGCTGGCTGAATGGTGCGCCTATGCCGCCCCCGGCACCATGCAGGGCCTTGGTAAAGGGACACTCTTTGCGGATGATGCGTGCAGAAGTCTTTATCTGGTTGGCTGCGAGTTGAAAATGCAGACAAACTGATAGAAAGCTTGAACAACAGACGTACCATTGGTGTCGACTAGTATAATCATGAGCAAAATTATCACACTCAGCACCGTCATGGCTCTCGCCATGAGTACGCCACTGCTTCAGGCCAATAATGTGCCCATGCTCCGCGCCATGCCTGCCAACCTGGCTCCGGCTATCCCCGCACAGGGTAACTGCGACATGATGGCGTCCAACACAGTAACAGCATCGTTTGTTGGTCTGCGCGACCTGGCTGTGCAGCGTATCGATCAGGCGGAACCAAGCACAGTTCAGGTAGCCGTGTTCCAGGTCATCGACAGCCTGAGCTACCGCAAATTCAACTACATCGGCGACGGGCGTCTCACGCCCGGCATGCAGTTCACGATTGCCATGAACAAGGAACTGCCCGGCCAGCCTTCAGAAAATGTAGATACCATTGCGTCACTCCAGCCCGGCGACCAGGTTGTCATGCGCGTGGACCATCTTTACCTCATTACGGGTCAGGAGGGTGAATCCATCCGCGTATGCGCCCGACTCATGCGCCGCGATGCGGCACCGCAGCAGCCTCAGGCACCGCAGCTTACTCCCGCGCAGTCTCCTCTTTCCGGAGCTCCTGCGCAGCCCGGCACCAGCGGCCCGACCATGCACATGAGCGCCCGCACCTTCTCTATGTCGGCAGATTCCACCGGGCAGATGCGCACAGTGCAGACCAGCCGCATCTACGACCCGAACACAGGCGAAATCCGCACCCGCATGCTGATTAACGGAGTGGAGGTAGACCCGGAGACCAGGCAACCGCTTAACCAGATGACGGTGACACCCGTGCAGCTGCCCGAAGAGCAGCCGGCTCAGACGCCAGCCCCTGCGGCCGCACCCGCAGCTCCGGCTCCCGCTGCGACGCCTGCACCTGAAGAGGAAGCTCCGGTGCAGAGCGCAGCCCCCCAGCCCGGTCAGCTGGATGCTTCCGAAAGCTTCTGAGCACGCCGGAACCCACATTCTCCAGACAAGCGACTCCCGCATCCGGGAGTCGCTTTTTGCCTTGAGGTCAAAAGCTGCATTGTGATATACTCGCGTGGTATGTCAGAGACCCCTTCGATTCCTTACTTTGCTGAAGGCGTGGCAGCGGGCTTCCCCTCGCCTGCGGTCGGTGAGTTAAACGACACTCTGGATTTGAACCGGCTGTGCGTGCGCCACCCGGCAGCCACCTACTTTGTGCGAGCCCGAGGCGACAGCATGACCGGCGCCGGCATCGATGACGGGGATATCCTCGTGGTAGACCGCAGCGCTACCGTGACCAACGGCGCCATCATCATCGCCGCGCTGAACGGCGAATTCACCGTCAAGCGCCTGGAAATGCGCGAAAAGAAGGTCAGACTTCTCCCCGAAAACCCTGCCTACCTTCCCATCGAAATCACCCCCGCCAGCGGCGCCGAATTCTTCGGCGTTGTCACCTTCGTCATCAAGAAAATGCAAGCATAAAAAAACTCCCGAAGGCTTGTGCAGCACAACGGGAGATTGTTGAAACAGCTCGGAGGGGCTATTATTCCTCGCTCACGTCATCAGTGGCGTCAAACTCGTCGGACTCAGCGTCAAAGTCGGCCTCCTCGTATTTCTTGAACTTCTTGACGCGCTGGTTGGCAGGGAGAGGAGCCAGCACCATGGTGACAGTGTTACCTGCGAGCTTGGCGGGCTGGTCCACCTGCCCCATGGTCTTCATATCCTCCACCACCTTGGCCATAACCTCCAGGCCCAGTTCACGGTGTGCATTTTCACGGTTGCGGAAACGAAGCTGGAAACGCACCTTGTGACCGTGGTCAAGGAACTGCTCGGTGCGGGCCATCTTGACGTTGTAGTCGTTGACGTCCGTACCGACGCGGAGTTTCACTTCCTTCATCTTGGTCACTTTGGACTTATTGTTCTTCTGCAGCTTGGCCTGCATATACTTTAACTTACCATAGTCGATAAGCCGGCATACGGGCGGGTCTGCATTCGGCGCTACCTCTACGAGGTCAAGTCCGATTTCCTTAGCCTTGGCGAGTGCATCGCGTGTGGCCATGACGCCGAGCTGGTCACCCTTAGCGGTGACGACTCGAACCTTCGGTGTGCGGATGCGGTCGTTGACGCGAATCTGCGGTGCTTTGCTGGCGCCTTTATCGCGGTTTGGGCGATTGGCGGGTTTACTGGGTTTCTGGGGGGCTGCCACTTGTGTGTGTTGTTGGTTAGTCCTGGGATTCTGCCGCAGCGGAGTGGCACACGGTCCAGCTCCTGCTGCAGCGGAAAGATTTTCCTTATTGCTGTTCTTTTACCTGTGGTTCCAGCGCAGGGCGGATGAGACGCTGGCTGATTTCCTGTTCGAGAGCCTCGATGAATTCATCCACCCCCATGGTACCGACGACATCGAGCTCACGGTGACGGACGGATACCTTGCCTTCCTCAGCCTCGCGCTGACCAACCACGAGCATGTAGGGGACGCGGTCCAGGCGGGCATTGCGAATCTTGGCACCAATCTTATCGGGAGCGTCATCGAGCTTCACGCGGATGAACTTGTTTGCAAGTCTGGCGCGCAGCTGTTCTGCGAAGTCGGCCACCTTGTCGGAGATGGGAAGCACGCGCACCTGCTCGGGGGCGAGCCAGGTGGGGAACTTGCCCGCAAAGTGCTCGATGAGCAGACCGGTAAAGCGCTCCATGGAGCCGAAGGGGGCACGGTGAATCATGACCGGACGGTGGGGCTTGTTATCCGCCCCGGTATAGGTGAGGTCGAAGCGCTCCGGCAGGTTGTAGTCCACCTGCACGGTACCCAGCTGCCAGTCTCGGCCAATGACATCACGCACGATGAAGTCAATCTTGGGGCCGTAGAAGGCAGCCTCGTTCTCGGCCTCGATAAAGTCGAAACCTTCCTCGGAGAGCACCTCGCGGAGAGCCTGCTCAGAGAGCTTCCAGTTCTCGATGGAGCCTACATACTTCGCGTCGGAGTAATCCTTGTCACGCAGAGACAGGCGCACACGGAAGTCATTCATCTGAAGCGTACCGAGAATGTGCTTCACGATACCGATGCACTGCTGCACCTCTTCCTTAATCTGGTCGGGGCGGCAGAAGATATGTGCGTCGTCCTGAGTGAAACCGCGCACGCGGGTCATGCCGCCCAACTCGCCGCTCTGCTCCCAGCGGTACACGGTGCCGAACTCGGCCAGGCGCACCGGCAGGTCACGGTAGGAGTGAGGGTCATTCGCATAGATGCGGATGTGGTGCGGGCAGTTCATGGGTTTGAGCATGAAGCCGCTGATGGTGCGGGTATCCAGCGCATTGAAGAGGTCGGCACAGGAGGCGTTCTCATCGCGCAGGCGCTTGAAATCGTCCGGGTCCGGAATGGGCGGGAACTGGCTTTCCTTGTAGTGTTCCCAGTGCCCGGAGGTCATGTAGAGATCCAGCTTGCCGATATTGGGCGTAAATACCTGGGAGTAGCCGATCCGGTCGAGTTCCTCAGTGATGAAGTCCTGCAGCTCGCGACGGATAATGGAGCCTTTCGGCTTCCAGAGCACAAGGCCCTGCCCGACCATCTCGTCGATGGTGAAAAGCCCCATCTCGCGACCAAGACGGCGGTGGTCTCGCTTCTTAGCCTCCTCCAGGCGGGCGAGGTGCTCGTCCAGCTGCGTGCGGTTCGGGAAGCAGGTGCCATAGATACGCTGCAGGCGGGGGCCGCTGGCATCGCCCATGTAGTAGGCAGAAGCCACACTCATAATCTTGAAAGCCTTGCAGTTGCCTGTGCGCCCCACGTGTGGTCCTGCGCAGAGGTCGGTGAACTCACCATTGCGGAAGATGGAAATTTCCTCCCCTTCCGGAATGCGGTTGAGCAGGTCCACCTTGAATTTGGAAGCCACGTCGCGAGGTCCGCCGGCGCCCAGTTCACCACTCTGAGCCAAGGCCATGGCCTCGTCACGAGTTACGGTAGTTCGTTCAAAAGTCTGGTTCTCCTTGACAATCTTCTTCATTTCCGCCTCAATAAGTTCAAACTCGGCGGTGGAGATGTTGTGGTCAAGTTCAATGTCGTAATAAAAGCCATTTTCAATGGCGGGACCTGCGGCCAGCTGGGCCTGGGGCCAGATACGGCAAATGGCAGCGGCGAGCACATGCGCACAGGAATGGCGCAGACGCTCCAAATCGCTTGCCTGGTTGCGTTCCTCCAGGGTCTTGCGTTCTTTCGGTTCAGACATATCTTGCTAAGTGAGCCCCTAATATCGCCCTTTCGGGCGCATTTTTCAAGCTTAATCAATGCCAACGGGGCAAAAAAATCTTATTTTCCTTGATTTTCTTTCTTCTGACGTCGTTTTCGGAAGCCGGGCAATCCACCTTTCAAAGCGCGGCGATGCGTGCGAAGCGAATTGAGTTTCACCTTGAGGCGTCGCAGCGGAGCACTAAGCCGATGCAAAACACCTCTTACTGTGGTATAACTGTGGGGAATGAGAGTATTGTCGTACAGGTCTGTGTAGGTAATGGCAGACCCGCTGACGTCGGATACGCCATCAATATGCACCACCAAATCAGGCTGAATAGCATACGTTTTCACCCCGGGCAGACTGGCGACAGTATCTTTATAAAAAGTATCAATGGCCCGGTGAATGGACATCCACTCCCAGATGTTATCTTCCGTTGGCATGATGGCCAGCAGCCGGTCATACATGCTTTCCGGTACCAGGTATGCAAACGTAGATAATACACCCTCAACCTGCCACAGGGCATGTTCACCCTCCCTGTGTGCACAGCTGCCATACGGCGTGGGTCTGCTGTACCCCAGATACAGCATATAGTCGCCCTGCAGGTTCTTCAAGGCATAATCCAATACAGCCAAAGCATCCGGATGCAAGCCAGTTATGACATCGTCCTCCATAATAAGGACGTTGCGCCAGCCCTTTTCCTTAGCCTGAGCAATCGCCTTTGCGTGTGATAAGGAGCAGCCGCCGGCGCCTCCCCAGTACGATGCTCGTTCAGCTGTTCGTTCGGTAAACCAGGGGGCTTTACCATAGCTGGGCAGTGCCCTGCCCAGCACAGCGCTGAGCCGGTGTACCTTTTCAAGAGGAAGACGCCCGGCATTGTCCTTCATGAACTTCTCCATCCGGTCCTGGCTGGTATCCAGGTTGATGACGAAAACGCCATCAACCCCCTCCCACGCTTTGTGTACTTCTGACATCATAATTTCTATTAATTTTCTACGCGACCATAGTCATCGTTGTATCGTTCGATATCCTCTTCAGAAAGATAATTACCAATCTGCACTTCAATCAGGGCGAGCGGTGCCGTGCCCTGGTTGCTGAGGCGGTGCAGGCTCCCGCATGGAATCATGATTGACTCACCCACATTAAGATGCATCAAGTTATTATCACAACGCACTGTCGCTACCCCCTCCGTTACTATCCAGCGCTCTGTGCGATACTGGTGCCGCTGCAGAGAAATGCGACCGCCTGGGTAAACAAGGAGCTTCTTAACCACCACATGGGATTGCAAATCCAGCACCTGCCACTCACCCCACGGGCGAGTTCCTTTCTCACCCACATGATATGTAATTCTGGACTCCTTCATTTACCGATTGTTTGTCGAATGCTGGTCGTGGAGCGCTCAGGAAGGTTTGCGTGCGGGATACGGGAACTCGTCACGTAGCGGATGCCTTTAGATTCCACAAACGCCTTCTTCGCATCGCTTGTTCCATCTGAATTCACAAAGAAGATATCCGGCTTGACTTCATCCAGCAGAGGTGCAAAGTCGAGAATCTTGCCAGTGTCCGGTCCAATGTACACTTTCTTCACAAAACGTATAGCTTCGAGCATGTACTTACGTTCATCCTCGGTATACATCGTCTTGCGGTTCTTCAGTGCCATCACCGTGGCATCTGAGCCTATAGACACATAGACATCGCCATAGCTGGCAGCTTCCTCAAGGAATGCTATGTGCCCGCTGTGCAACACATCAAAACAACCAGAAACAAATACTTTTGCCATAAGAGAGAAAATGTTTACTTAATCACGCCGCGTTTCTTCAGACGCTCCAGGAAACGAGGTTCCCACGGCACCTGCTCATCTTTACCGAACGTTCTGCAGTACGGCTCCACGGGGTACATATCCTCGCAGGCATCTACTGCAGCATCGCGGGCTTCACTATTCTCATACAGATAGAGAGCATATCCGCCATGGCCTCCGCCGCAATACTTGTGAGCCAGCTGATTTCCGATATCTGGCAATGGCTGCATCCCCTCATCCAGCTGAAGCTGGTAACTCATCTGCACGCCGACAGCCAGAACGGAGACATCCTGCTGCTGCACGCCGAGGCGGGCAATCCGGCCAGCCTTGGCAATTCGTTCAAAAGAGCGCTCATAGCCGGCAAACCCTGGGGTATAATGCTTGACCCGCGTATCATACACAGCCATGCACCCCTTGAGGAAGTCACCTGTATTCTTGAAATCAAGCACTGGTTTTGCACCTGATTTCCAGACGCAAGCGCCCGTTTCAGCGATGACAGCCGGGTCCTGCCAGCCTACCCCGAGGCCAAGCTCCGAAGCGACAGGGTCCCAGCCGTTCAGCACGCTCCATCCACCGCTGCCACCTAAGCCGGCACCCTGGCGATAAAGCCACTCCTTCAGTGATACGGTGGGAGAAATAGCACAATTCACAATATATTCACCGGGAATGGCGTTCTCTGGCACATCCAGCCAGCCACCTGCAAAATCGACTCGAAGCGGAGCATGGGCCGGAGCTTTGACCCGGGAAAGAACCTGAGTCGAACTCACCTGATTTGAAACAGGCAGGTTCTTCTCCAACACAACAAACTCGACTCCATGCTTTATACAGAATTTCCGCTTTTCTTCCAAGTACAAATCATCGGTTGTTACGGCCAGTACTTGTGCTTGTGCCCGCAAGAAAGCCGACGCAAACGATAAGGCTGCATCATCATCCGTTGAGAAAACCACCTCATCAACACAACTCAGCGCATTGATAACAGCAGTTTTATCTACATCATCCAAAACAGACTTCTTGTCGTACACCCTCCACAGCAAGTCAGCAGGTGGGAACGAGACAACAAGATAATCGCCCAGAGCCCTGGCGTCTTCAAAGAAACGGATATGCCCAGCATGCAGTACATTAAAAGCACCGGAAACAAACACCTTCTTCATAAGCAAGAAAAGGAAATCAGAAGCCTGCAGGCCGACCGGGAGAGTCGCTCGGCTGAGTCTTGACATAATTCTGCAATGCGCGCTGCAACACCGGCAACAGAGCAGGAGTCAGCATCTGCAAAGCCACCTGCATCAACAGCGAGGAAGAGCCCTGTTTCACTGCGGCTTTCTCCGCAATCTTCTTTTTGCGGCGCAGCCCTGCCATCGCCCCAACCACAGAAGCCGCAACTCCTGCTACGGAGCCCAGGCGTATCAGCATGGCAGGTGACACAGGCAAAGCCCGCATGCAACTCTGTGCGTGCGACTTAGTAGCCCCCATGGCATCCAGCACCGCGACACGGCTGCCGGCAACACGCATCAGGGCTTGCTCTTTTCCTGGCAGAGTAACTTGAGACATTGCCAATCGTTCTTAAGTTCCTGAACCGTGGCCGGGGCGAGCTGCTTACCCCCCATGCGTCTGACGCCGCGGAGCAGCATAATAGCCACCAACAAATTTAACAGGCAGACAATACCGAGTGCCCACACAAGCCCCAGCCACATATTCAACACCACTGCCAGGAGCGCGCAGAAAACAAAGTACGCCCCCAGCAGCAGCACACATGCCAATACCACCATGATGAGCCGCTGCACCTGGTGGGCAGCATACTCCTTCACCTCTGCAGAAAGAAGGGCTCCCAGCGCACTGGTGTGCTCCACCGTGCGCTGAGCCACGCTGCGAGCCTGCTGCAGCACCGCAACAGCCTCTTCACGCAAGACAGACTTCTGCCCCTTATCCCTGGAAAGTGGCCACATAACTGGTATCAGACAGAAAATCCATCAGCGGCGGGAGCCCAGCAGAAGCCCCACAAGCACACCTACGCCCAAGGCACCCAGAATACTTCCCGTCGGGTTCTCCTTTACATAGGCTTCACCTGCCTTGTGGTATTCTCTGGCAGCGGAGCAAGTCTTATCCCAGCCTTCATTCATCTGAACGCGAGCCTTATCCCAGCCCTCGTTCATCTGCACACGGGCCTTATCCCAGCCCTCATTAATCTGGGCGCGGGCCTGGCCTGCATATTCACGCACATGATCCATCTGTTCCACAGCGGCGCGGCGAATCTTCTCATACTGTTCGCTGGCGTACTGGCGGGCAGCATTAAGGCGATCGCAGGCATCCGTGGTAGGAGCGGGTGCGGGAGTTACCGGAGTCTCGTTCTTTACTTCGTTTTCCATAATTTGCAGAATATTTGTTGGTGTCCATGCGGAGAGCCGCATCATCACGACTCTCTCCTGATGGGACATTATATGCACATTCAGACGCAAAAAGCAAGCTATCTTAGTCAAAATGACGAATTTTTACCGTCACCCCCCACCCGACACCGTCCATATCACCGCGATGCCAGATAAACATCCACATGTGTCCCAAAGATTATGGAAATATAGCCCTGAACGATTTAAGGGCAAAATATTCTGTGAGAAAAAATTCGTAGCAGGGTATCTCCCGCATCGCCATCGGCAGTAAGCATGCATTGGTGATTCCGTCGGCGTAAGCCGCTAACTTTCAATTTGTCATTTGTCAATTATCAATCGTCAATCCACGTGTCCCAAATCTTTAGGACACGTGTGATAAACATCTGCTATGCCAATTTTGAAGCTTGCCAATCTGCCGGCCTGTGTGGTAGCATGCAGGCATGTTGCGTTTGCTCCGACTTCTGTTCCTTGTGTCAGCCCTTGTGCTGGCAGTGGCCGGCATGCAGGCTGAGGCCATTGTCATGGCAAAGAAAACGCCCGATGGCAAGTGGGCGTACGTCCCTCTGGCAGATGGCTTTGATTTTCCCGTAGGCAAGCCCGATGGCAAGGGCTACTATAAATCCCGCGGATTGCGTCTTGCCACCCCGCGGCACCTGGGCGAGGACTGGAATGGCATCGGCGGCGGCAACTCCGACCTGGGTGACCCGGTATACTCCATTGGCATGGGCCTGGTGACCTACGCCGCAGACGCCCGCGGGCGCTGGGGAAAGGTAGTCATCGTGCGCCACGCATTCCGCGAACCCAGAAGCGGCAAAGTTCTCTGCTGCCAGTCCCTATACTCGCATCTGGACCGTATTGATGTGCGCCTTGGCCAGCTGGTGGGACGCGGTGCCCAGGTGGGTACCATCGGCACGAACAACGGCATGTTCACCGCTCATCTGCACGCTGAGCTGCACTTCAACGTACTGGTCAACTGCGGACACCAGGGCATCCCGAAAAACGCAGCCAATTACGGCAACCTGACCGAATTCATCAAGCACTACCGCCGCCTGCCCGAGGAACGCAAGTTTGTGAAGCTCCCGATTGGCGGCTTCCTGCCCTACAAGAACACGAGCGGTCTGTGATGAAAATTTGTCTGTTCGGCGGCTCGTTTGACCCGGTACATGCCGGGCACCTCGCCATTGCCACGGCTGCGCAGCACCATTGCAAACTGAACGAGGTCGTTTTCCTCCCCGCGGCCTGCTCCCCGTTCAAACAGGGGAAGAATACATTTTTTTCCGATAAGCAGCGTCTGCACATGCTGCACCTGGCCACGGAGGATTTACCCTGGGCCAGCGTGAGCGGACTGGATCTGCAGCTGCCCCCGCCCAGCTGGAGCTGGCGTCTCGCCGAACACTGGCACCTGCAACACCCCGCTTCGGAATTATACTGGCTCATGGGCACCGACCAGTGGGAGCAGCTGCACCGCTGGGCGCGCTTCGATTATCTCTGCGAGCAGCTCCACTTCATCGTCTACCACCGGGAGGAAGCCCCCCTGCCTCGCCCGGGCGTCCGCAGCACCTTCATCTGCTCCGGCATGCACCCGGCCTCGTCCTCCGTCATCCGCGCGGCCCTGAAAAACAACAGCCCCATTCCGGAAGGCTGGCTCCCCCCTGCTGTGGCAGATTACATAGCCTCCGCCTCAGCAGGGGAATGATAACAGTCCGCTCCGCTCACTGCGCTATACAGCATCTGAAAAGGGAAAACCAGCAGCTCCCCTGCCAGCAGCGTGGCATTTACCCCCACAGTCAGCAGCGGGTCGATTACGTAATCAAACGGTGCGGCCAACACCGAGCGGAGCGCCTTGCTTCCAACCACGCGGGTCGCATATGGTTTCAGCCTGTATGCGCTTGTCGGGACAGTGGGGGTGTTTTTCAACAGCACTGGTTTCCAGGAAGCAGAAGGCGGTCCCTCCAGCAACGAATACCCCCCATCGGGGCTTTTCCGCACCCACAGCTGCCGGCCCGTGTCCTTCACCTCGGGGCAACAGAGGTAGCAATCATGCACAAAGACATCATACAGCATGCCATCGCGCCCGTGATATACCACTTCGGGCGCCTGCATCACTTCCGATGCGTACTTCCTGTTCTGATAAACAACGCCACCAACCGGGCGCCCTGTATCGACCGCCACCTGCTCCACGGCTCCATCCCGAATGACACCGCCGATATTGCTGACACAGCTGCTCAGAATCAGCGCTGCCACCGCCAGCAAGACCAGTCTCACCTTCATCATCCCGACACTCTACCGTACAGAGGCTCTACTGTCAACTGAAAAAAGACCGCCGGAACCTCCTCCGGCGGTCTTTTGTTGCAGGCATTGCCTGCGGAATGTTTACATCGTACTATTACAGGCTTTCCCCGAAGTCCTCGCGGAACTTGGCGGCCAGCTTCTCCTGCCAGTCGCTCAGCGGCTGCAGGCGCCCGAAGAAGAAGCGGAGCACCTCGGGCTCTTCCACCCACTTCAGACCGCCGATAAGCTCACGGTTGTCATACAACCACTTCACACGGTCGGCGCAGTACTTCACCTGGGAGAGGGTGAACACGCGGCGCGGGCAGGCCAGGCGCACGAGCTCCAGCTCGGCATAGTTCTCAGAGCCATCGGGGTTGCGCTGCTCGGAAAGAGAGCCGCGCTCCATGCCGCGGATGCCGCCGGCGATGTACAGAGCCGTGGCCAGGGCACCGGCGGGGTACTGCTCGTGCGGGATGTTGGGCAGGAATTCAGAAGCGTTGATGTGGGCACCCAGGCCACCGGCAGGCTTCACCATAGGCACACCGTATTCGGAAAGTTCCTTCACCAGATACTCGATGAAAATGGGGCCCTGGTTGATAATTTCCTCATCGAGCGTCTCCATGAGGCCCACAGCCATGGCTTCCATAGCGCGCACTTCCATACCGCCATAGGTCAGGAAACCTTCATACAGCGGGATAAAGGCCTTCATCTTGAGGATGAGGTCCTCGTGGTTGGAGATGATGGCACCACCGCGGGCGAAACCAAGCTTGCGGCTGGAGAAATAGATGAGGTCCATCTCATCTGCAATCTTACGGATGATTTCAGCCACCGTCATGTTCTTAGCGGCTTCCTCCCGGGTCTTGATGAAGTACAGGTTATCCTGCAGCAGAGAGGCATCCAGCACGGACATGATGCCATACTCCTTACACACAGCGGCCACATCCAGCATATTCTGCATGGAAAGCGGCTGGCCGCCAATCAGGTTGGTACCGGCTTCGATACGCACAAAGGGAACGTGCTCGGCGCCCACCTCTTCGATAAGGGCGCGCAGACGGGCGATATCGAAGTTGCCCTTGAAGGGATACTCCAGGTTCGGATCGAGCCCCTCGGGGATAATGAGCTCCTCCACGCGGCCACCCTTGCGGGTGATGTGGGCCTTCGTGGTGGTGAAGTGGAAGTTCATGGGCACCACATCGCCCTCCTTCACAAAGGTTTCTGCGAGAATGTTCTCGCACGCGCGGCCCTGGTGGGCAGGCAGGAAATACTTGGTACCGAACACATGCTCAATCACGCGGGAGAGGCGGTTGAATGTCTCAGAGCCGGCATAGGAATCGTCAGCCTGCATGGATGCCGCAACCTGGTTGTCACTCATGGCATTCACGCCGGAGTCGGTGAGCATATCCATGAACACATCCTTATTCTGAAGCAGGAACGTGTTGTTACCAGCCTCGCGCAGCTTCTGCACGCGCTCCTCGACTGTGGGCAGGTACAGCTTCTGCACCACTCGCACCTTGTGCATTTCCAACGGCACCTGGTGCTCTTCCTTATAGAACTTGACAATAGACATGATAAATGTTTTCGGTATGTAGTAAACGCAGCTCCCGGCCTTGGCTCAGAAACGCGGGCGGATTCTACCACGCTTCTCTACGTATTGTCAATGCTTATGTCGGGCATTTCTTGTCAACCACACCCGCGCGGGAGTGTCGCATTCGATTTTGTCATAGTGATACTGCAGAGTCCCCGTACTTATCACGGAAATTTCCATTCTCAGACTCAGGGTATACCCCCCCTGCTCTTCTCATTACTAGCCTGTAAGTCCACATTATCAACTTCCAGCACAACCATTACTTAATGCTCATTTCTGCATGGATTCACATTGCGAATTACAGACAAGACATTGTGAACAATCATGTTACACACACCAGGATTGCAACAAAATAGATAATTATTGATGAGGCAATTAAAGATTGATGTGTTATCCGTATTGGTGGTGACGGACAAATTGACTTTGGCGAGCCGCAGGCGAGCGGAATTCTGAGCCCCGCCTACTGGCGGGGCGGTAAGTTCACGAGCCCAGGGCGTACCTGTCTCGGTGTGGCCCGCAGGGCGAAGACGGAAGCCCTGGGGTAAAGTGAAAATAGTAACCGAACCCCGAGCGGCCTGTGAGTTCCTGCTTTCCGTTCGCGGCAAGCATCGGAATTCCTGCCAGCTCGAGAGGCGTTTCAAAGCTGGACTCATTGATGTCGTCGGTGTTCTGATCAAAGCTCTC
>JAFVQN010000072.1 GCA_017504805.1 Akkermansia sp.
CTCCTCAGGGGAGAGCACCAGGTCGGGGCGGTTGCGATCCGGACCAATCTTCACATACTTCTTAGCCCACTCCATGGCCAGGTCGAATTCGGCCTTGTCGTAGATACCCAGCTCCATGCGGCGGCGCACTTCGGTCATATCGACCGGCTGCACGCGCATGCCGAGGTAGGCTTCCCAGAAGGAGTGGTCGAGGATGGAACCGGCGATACCCATGGAGCAGCCACCGATGGAGAGGTAGCCCTTGCCACGCAGGGTGGCCACGGTAAGACCGGCGCGGGCGAAGCGCAGAATCTTCTCTGCCACGTCCTCGGGGATGGTGGTGTCATCGGCATCCTGCACGTCGTGGCCGTAGATGGAGAAAGCGGGCACACCCTTCTGGGCATAGCCGGCCAGAGCAGCGGCCAGGTACACAGCACCGGGGCGCTCGGTGCCGTTGAAGCCCCAGATTGCCTTGGGCGTGGTGGCATCGGTCTCAAAAGTCTCGGTGATGTAGCACCAGCAGGGGGTCACGATAAGGGAGCAGCCTACGTTGTTCTCTGCAAACTTCTGGTTGCAGGCGGCGGCTTCAGCCGGGCCACCGATGGTGGTATCGGCAATGATGCACTTGACGGGCTGGCCGTTGGCGTGGGTCACGTTGGCCTCGATGAGGGCAGCGGCGGCCTTGGCCATGTTCATGGTCTGATCCTCCAGGGACTCACGGACACCGAGGCGGCGGCCGTCAATCGTGGGGCGGATCCCGATGGTGGGCAATGTATCGTACTTCATATACGTTTGGTTTGGGTTAAATTATTTATCAGAAGTAGTGGTAGGTTTGCGGAAGATGAGGCTGTAGAGCAGCACCACCGCGAAGCAGATGGCGGGCACGATGAAGGAGGCACGCACCGCAGCGTGGGAGGTGCCCAGGTTCGTGTCCCAGGTGTTGTCGAATGCCGTGGTCAGGCAGAGCCAGGCACCCTCGGCATCGCCGATGATACCGGCCATCCAGGGCGTGATGAGGGCGCCACCCAGAATGGCCATGATGAGGCCGGCAGCACCCAGCTTCACATCGCGCTGGTTCAGGCCACCCAGGGCAATGCCGTAGATGGTCGGGAACATGAGGCTCATGCAGCCGGACATGGCGATAAGGCAGAGCACATTGGCGGAGAAATCAAGCCCGCCGATGGTGAAGAGTACCGTGCTGGGCAGGTAGATGACACCCGCACAGGAAGCAATGGCCGCAATGGCGAACAGGCTCATCATGCTGGCGGGGTTGAACTTCTTCATGTAGTAGGTAGCCACCCAGCGGCAGACAATGAAGAGGATGATGGAGATAAGGTAGTAGGTGGCAGCCGTGGCGGGGGTCACGCCGAGCTCCTTGCAGCAGTATACATTCAGGTAGGTCCAGGCGGCAATCTGCACACCAACGTAGAAGAACTGGGCAATCACGCCGCACCAGTAGCGCGGCTGGCTCAGCAGGGAGAACAGCATCGTGCGGTAGTCGCCCACAAGGAACAGGTAGAATACCGGCCCCAGCGTGCCATAAAGCACCCAATGCACCTTGTCCATATCCGGAAACAGGAAGTAAAGCACCGTGAGCGGCACCACCGCAAACAGCGCAGCCACCAGCACGCGGATACCGCCCTTGCCACTGCCTGCGGCAGGGGCTTCAGCAGCGGCAGTCTCCTGCGTATCCTTGGCACGCAGGAAGAACAGCCAGATAAAGAAGGCAATAGCGCAGAGCCCCACATACGGAGCGCACACCCAGAACAACTCAGCATGCACAATCGCCTTGAGCTGGTCAGCAGGCATCAGCGCGCGCTCATCAGCTGTGGCGGGGTTCAGGTTGCTCAGAATCAGCTGCTGAGCCAGGAAGATACCACAGATGGAACCAACCGGATTGAAGGCCTGGGCAAAGTTCAGGCGGCGTACGGCCGTCTTCTCCGGCCCGAGAGAAATCACATAGGGGTTACAGGTTGTTTCCAGCACCGAGCAACCGGCAGCCACCACAAAGATGGCGATGAAGTAGATATCGAAGCTCTGATTGATGCAGGCGGGGATGTAACAGAGCGCACCGAGAATGTACACACCCAGACCAATCAGCACGCCCTTCTTATAAGAAAATTCCTCGATGAGGATGGAGGCAAAAATAGCCAGCACAGCATAAGCTCCGTAGAAAGCAACCTGTACCAAGGCAGCCTTTTCCTGCGGAATAGTAAAGATATTCTTGAAGGCAGGCACCAGGTTATCAGTCATGTTGTTCAGCAGCCCCCACAGGGCAAAGCAGCTGACCAGCATAAAGAAGATGCTGCGGTATTTGCGAGGCACCACCGGTGTCAGGTCTTTTTGAGGATTCGTGCTCATGGGGCGCATTTTACCATATATACACAACAGGTCAATCTGGAAAAACGACTTTCCTTGAATTCTGCAGCATTTTTATTGACTCACGCGCGCGCCTGTGGCAAGATACACCTGCTATGTTGAAAGGAATTTCCCCGGTTGTATCCCCCACCCTGCTTAAAATTCTGGCCGAGATGGGCCATGGTGATGAAATCGTCATCTCCGATGCCCACTTCCCTGCCCACACCTTCTGCAGCACAGTAGTGCGGGCAGATGGTCTCGGCGCTGACGCCCTTTTGAAAGGCATCATCCCTCTGTTCGAGCTGGACAGCTACGCCACCCCTGTCATCATGATGGAAGCAGTACCCGGTGATACCCTCGACCCCGCCGTAGAAGCCAAGTACCGCGCCGCCATGGGCTATGAAGGCACCATTGAGCGCGTGGAGCGTTACGCTTTCTACGAACGCGCCAAGCAAGCCTACGCCTGCGTCATCTCTGGCGAAACCGCCAAATACGGCAACATCATCCTCAAGAAGGGTGTGACCCCCATCTGCGACTAAATGTTCCGCATCTGCAAAAGCATAGAGCTGGAGAGCGGGCATCTGCTCTCCAAGCACCCTGGCAACTGCCAGTTCCCGCACGGCCACACCCGCAGCGTGGAGCTGGTATTTGCAGCCGAAACACTCGACGCGCATGAGATGGTCATGGATTTCAAGGCCATCAAGGAGATGATGGGGACTTTCCTGGAGCAGTTCGACCACGCGCTCTGCATGAACACCGCCGACCCGAACTACGCAAAGTTCCGCGAAATATACGGAGACCGCATCATCCCCTTCGAGCAGGGCGACCCCACCAGCGAGGCCATGGCCCGCGTTGTCTTCGATTACGCCGCCGCCGCACTGAAAAATGCGCAAGCCGGCCACAGTTCCTACCCGGTGCGCGACTGCGTGCGGCTGGAACGCGTCCGCGTCTGGGAAACCAGCAGCAGCTGGGCCGAATACGAAGCCTGAAGCCAGGTCCGAAAAAAAACGCCTGAGAGCATCTCAGGCGTTTTTCTTTTCCGCACCGGGGAGCCGGGCTGGTTTTGCATCTCCAGAATTCAACGTCAAATACCCAGTTCCTCCTGGATAATTTCGCGAATCTGGGCGTGAACCTCCTCGACGGTGCCGTCAGCCTCCACGCGATGAAGCCAGGGCATTTCCATAGCGGAGTATATGGCAGCACAATCGCTGAGGAACTTCTCATTTTCGAAAGCATCCTTGCCATTGCCGCGGGCATGCATGCGCTCCTGCGAGAGTTCAATCGGAATATCCAGCCAGAGCGCCACATCCGGCACTGTGGCAAAGGCTTCATTCCACTCACGAATCTCCTCCACATTCGCTCCGCTGGCTCCCTGATAGGCCATCATAGAAAGGTAGTAGCGGTCCAGCAGCACCCACTTACCAGCCTGCAAAGCGGGTTCAATCACCTCGCGCACATGTTCGCGGCGGTCCTGCAGCAGGCAGGCAATTTCCTCATCAATGGAAAGGCGGTCGCCCGCCAGAGCAGCCTCACGCACGCGCATACCCCAGGGACCACGGGTCGGTTCAAAACCGGTCACCACTTCAATACCGCGGGAGCGCAGATACCGGGCCAGCAGTTCCACCTGGGTTGACTTGCCCGTGCCGTCAATCCCTTCAAAAACAACCAATGAGCCTCTTAGGTGAGGAGAATCAGATTCCATAGCGGGGAAACCATAGCACACAGCATCCCCACCCGCAAGCGCAAAGTGCTGAAATAGGCACAAAAACGCCATAATTCCGGTTAAAAACGCCTTTAGCCTTGATAATTCTACCAGCAGATGGCATAATGGGAGCCGCATGGCCGGAATCTGCGCAATTTTCACACACTTCAACAGCAAGGAGCGCACGCTCACCTGCCTGAGCCGTCTGGCGCAGCAGACACACCGACCAGACTTCATCGTCATCATCAACAACGGAGCCGCCACTGACCCGGTTCTTCCGGAAGCTCAGGCGTTTGCAGAAGCTCAGTTCTCAAGCGGAGTGCTCCACATCCTGCAGATGGAGGAGAACCTGGGCAATGCAGGCGGCTGCGCGCGTGGGCTGGAATACGCGTTCGGCACGCTCGGAGTCGATTTCACCTGGGTGCTGGATGATGACTCCTGGCCCCGGCCACACACACTCGAGCGCCTGCTGGCCGTACCAGCGGGCAGCACAACAGTGCGCATGAGTGCCGTAGTAGACCCGGCTAAGGACGACGAGCTCAGCTGGCCGCTCACTATACCGGACACCCGCCCGGGACAGTGGAAAAACGCCATCTGCCGGGCAGATTTACCGGAGGGCAACATCATCCCCAGCCGAGGGGGCTGGCTGGGAGCCCTCTACCCGCGCACAGCCTGGAAGAAAGCAGGTCTGCCTACAGAGGCCCTCTTCATCCGCGGTGAAGACGAGGAATACCCCTGGAAAGTGCGCGACGCCGGTTTCGATTTTGTGACAGTGTTGAACTCTGAGCTGGAGCATCCCTCCGCCGCCATTCCGCTCATCCACTACCGTATCGCCCACCGTTCCTTCTTTTATGAACCCGGGCTGCACATTTCCCGCCAGTACTACAAGAACCGCAACTGGGCCTGGCTGCAGCGGCTCCGCGCCCCGCACAACTACCCCCGACGCCTGGCAGCCTGCGCATTCTACATTATCCTCTCGCTCAATGCCATGCTCCGGTGCAACGAGCTGAGCATCCGCCGTGTCTACAACCTCTTCCGAGCCCTGCACAATGGATTCTATGGCAAGCTGCGCCCGTACTGATGTGCATAATTTTCCACTTTGGCGCAAATTTGTCTTTACAAATGGCAAGTAATCGCTATAATCTGCGTCCCGACGCATAAGCTTCTCAACATAACACTAACATATCACCACAAAAATCATGAAAGTTCTTTCCTCACTCGCATCCATGAAGCGCCGTCACGCTGATTGCCAGATTGTGAAGCGCAAGGGTACGCTCTACGTGATCTGCAAGAGCAATCCTAAGTTCAAGGCCCGTCAGGGTACGACGGCCGGTACTCGCCTCAGCAAGAAGGGCGTGAAGTAAAATTTATCCCGTCCCCTGCTTCTCGTCGGGGATTTTGACAGAGAGAGAAGACCGGAGTTATCCGCCCCGGTCTTTTTTCGTGTTCAACCACCATGAGCCAGAACATCCGCACCCACATCCTCCCCATCGGAGAATTCACCTTCGACAGCGGTGAGACTCTGCCGGGCATCGAACTAGCCTATGAAACGTACGGTCAGCTGAATGCCGACAAGAGCAACGCCATCCTGCTCTTTCATGCGCTCACCGGCAGCCACCATGCGCACGGACACAATAATTCCCTGCCCGAAGCCGGCGAGTTCTGGCAACCTGAGAACTACGACGGATGGTGGGACCGCATGATCGGCCCCGGTAAGCCGCTGGACACGGACAAGCACTTCATCATCTGCATCAACTACCTGGGCAGCTGCTACGGCAGCAGCGGCCCCACCAGTCTGGCGCCGGACGGCGAGCCCTGGGGCAGCCGATTCCCCCTGGTCAATGCGAATGACCAGGCGCGCTCCCAGATTCAAGTGCTGGACCATTTCGGCATTGACCGCTTCACCGTAGTGGGACCAAGCCTGGGCGGCATGCTCTCCCTGTCCCTGGCTACGCTCTACCCCACCCGCATCAAGAATATCATCATCATCGGCGCGGGCTACAAACCGGCCATCGAGCACAAGCTCGATGCCTTTGAGCAGATTATGGCCATTGAGCTTGACCCGGCCTACCGCGAAGGACGCTACCCCCTCAGCAATCCCCCCCGCCGCGGACTCGCGCTGGCCCGCATCATCAGCCACAAACTCTTCGTTAACCAGCGCGGCCTGGAGAAACGAGCCCGCAAGGGCATCTCCGACCGCAAGGGCATGCTCACCTGGTACACCCCGCAGCGCAATACGGAAAGCTACATGCTGCACCAGGGAACCAAGTTTGCCAAGCGGTACGACGCCAATGCCTACATCCGCATCATCAACCTCTGGGCGGGCTACGACCTGGCCGCATTCTCCGGACTGGGCAGCGTGGACAACGCGTTCAAACTGTTCGCGGAGTACGGCATCCGCTTCATGCTCTTCTCCATCAACACAGACTGCTGCTTCACCGCGCGGGATATCTCCTGCTTCCACCGCAGGCTCCTCAAAAACGGGGTCGATTCGCGCTACAAGTGCATCCACTCTGTAAAGGGGCATGATTCCTTCCTCCTGGAACCAGAGCTCTACGAGGCCGATATTAAAAACTACCTGCAGTGATTTTTACCGCCCTGCCCCACCGGCAGGGCGATTTTTTGGAGCAAAACGAAATTGCAGCTTGCCAGACCGCTCCTGACGTGGTATACCTAAGAAGTCCGAAATCATCTATTACCATGAAAGTATCTGCACTCAAAAAGAACAAGGGTTTCACCCTCATCGAACTTATGGTGGTGATTGCCATTCTGGCAGCTCTCGCCTCCATCGGTTACGGTCCCATTGTTGACCACATGAACGACGGTGACCGCCAGAAGGCCATGTCCAACGTCAAGTCTCTGCACACCATGCTCCAGGGATTCAAGACCGACAACGGCAGCTATCCCTGCGACAGCACGGCTGAGCGCCTGCAGGAGGAAAAGCCGGACCTGAACTTCGGCAACCTGACCGGCGACACCTCCAATGCCTACTTCCGCCAGGTGTACTACTCCGCTGACAACGTGTCCGAGAAGCCCTTCTTCGCCAAAGTGAACTGCAACGGCCTGAATGTGGTGAACGAAGGTGACGAGAAGCTCGCCAACGGCGCTGCCCTGTCCCGCAACGAAAACGCCATGGCCTACGTCATGCGCAAGAATGTGGAAGACCCGGCAGTGAAGGACGGCGTGACCAAGTCCAATGCACCGCTCGTCATCTGCGGTATCTACCCCTCTGCCACGCCCTACGTGGGTGACACCATCATGTTCGATGGAGCCTCCTTCCGCGGCCATGCCTTCATGCTCTCCTGCGACGGCTCCGTGAAGGACCTCAAGGACATGGGCCTTGAAGAAGACGAGAACGACGATAGCAAGTATGTGCTGCCCGCCGGCAAGAGCCTCTTCCCCGAGACCAAGAAGGGCCGCTCCACGGCTGATGGCTACATGGTCCTGAGCCCCGAGAAGTAATTCTCAGCAGCCTCGATTATTCAACGAACAAACCCGCGCTCCTGCCGGAGCGCGGGTTTGTTCGTCAGGGCTGAAAAGAGCGCGGTAATCAAATCTCACCACAACCGCAGAGCTCAGCAATGCGGCAGATGACGTCCTCAATTACATTTGCCGGGCAGGAGGCACCTGCCGTCACGCCAATCTGCAATTCTCGCTCCGGGTGTTTGAACCAGGCAGGCAGGGGACGCACCACTTCCTTCTTCAGCTCCAGGTCATAGCAACGGATGCGCTGCGGACGGAGCAGGCACTCGGCACTGGAGACAAAGAAAGTCGGCACCTTCCTGGCCGCAATATGGGCCAGGTGAGTCGTATTGGAGCTGTTGTAACCGCCGATGATGAACATGGCGTCAAGCGGTTTCTCCAGCAGGGCAAAAAGTGCATTCTGCCGATCCTGAGTGGCGCCGCAGATGGTGTCAAACATGTGGAAGTTCTCGTCATTTCCATCTCGCTCCACCACGGCATCCCGCAGCAGTGACTGGATCTCGGCAGTTTCCGACTTGAGCATGGTAGTCTGGTTCGCTAGGCCAATGGCTTTCAGGTGCACCTCAGGGTCAAAGTCCTCCGAATGACAGCCGGCAAAATGCTGCATGAACGCAGCCCGGTCGCCACGGCCATTGATGTAATCGGCCACGAGGCGCGCATCAGAAGTATTGAATACCACAAGGAAGGTACCCTTCCCGTCCTTGCCCAGCGACTGCGAAGCCGTTGCCTGGCTCTCCTCATGCCGGGCTTTACCATGAATGATGCTCGTTACGCCGGCCGCCGCATAAGCACGTACGCGCTGCCAGACTTTGATTACATTGCCGCAGGTGCTGTCCACCAGCACCACCCCCTTGGCCTCCAGCAGCTGGCGCAGCGGCACAGGCACACCGAAAGCCGGCATGATGACCACATCCTCCGGGGTGAGCGTCTCGTATGCCGGAGCATCCATGCGCCAGGGAAGATGCTGCAGGCCCAGGGCATCCAGGCGGGCGTTCACCTCCGGGTTGTGGATAATCTCGCCAATCAGCCAGATGCGTTTATCCTTGAACAGCCGGCAGGCGGCATAAGCAATTTCAATGGCGCGTTTCACGCCATCACAAAAACCGAAAGACTCGGCCAGGAACAGACGCACCCCGGGAAGCTCCAGCTCATTGCCCTGCTGGCGGATGCAATCCACCAGCGGGCTCTGGAAGCGGGAGAGATCCTCTGCCACCTGGGCCATCACCTCAGGCCGGCGCACATTCACCGGTCTGTTCACCTTTTCACTCGCCATATACTCAGTGCTGGATATTCAACGCCTCATAGGCCAGCATCTGGCAGCCCTTCAGGTCCATCTTGCCGGTAGGCAGCGCGGGAATGGCTTCCACGGGAATAATCTCACGCGGGCACCAGAGGCGCGGCAGGCCCAGAGAAACCAAGTGGTTCTTAATATCCTCCAGCGCCTGGTTCAGCTGCCCGTGGTGTACGGCTGAAAGCAGGACCAGAGCTTCGCCCTTGGCGGCATCCGGCACCCCCATCACCGCTACGGCGCGCCCGGCAAAACCTTCCGGCAGCTCTACAAAGTCTTCGATGGCATTCTCCACCACTTCATGCGGCACCATCTCACCACCTATCTTAGAGAAGCGAGAACGGCGGCCACCCAGTGTCAGGAAACCATTGAGGTCCACGCAGCCGAGATCGCCGGTCTTGAACCAGCCATCGCGGAAGATTTCGGCATTCAGATCATCGCGGCCAATATAGCCGCTGAACACGTTCGGACCCTTGAACCAGATCATACCCTGCTCGGAAATCGGCAGCTGCACGCTGTCATCGTCCGGGTCGGTAATGCGCACGGCGAGCCCAGGCATCAGCTGGCCGATGGAACCCATCTTGACACCAGGCACATAGTACGGCTGCTCATCAGTGGGACCGATTTCATCCAGATTCACGCCACAGACTGGTGTGGTTTCGGTCAAGCCATAGCCTTCCAGCAGCTTCATGCCACATTTGGCCTCAAACTCATCCGCAAGTGTCTTCTGCAGTTTCTCAGCCCCCACCACAAAGTATTTCACACTGGCGTAGGTATCCGCTTTGGCACGCCGCAGCATACTGCGGGCGAAGGTGGGAGTGGAAACCACCACCGTGCATTTGTGTTTCTCAATCAGGTCATTGAGGCTCTTGGCTTCCAGCGGCGAGGGGAAAGTCACCATACCGAAGCCATACAGCAGGGGCATCACGGTTGTGATAGCCAGCCCAAAGCTGTGGAAGATGGGCAGGCTGCAGAGAATGGGGCTTCCCTCAGGCACCCAGGCCTTGCTGAGAAGCTGCGAGATGTTGGAAATGAGCATGCGGTGCGTAATAGGCACGCCCTTGGGCTCGCCCGAGGAACCAGACGTGAACAGCAGGGCCGCTTCATCATTCCCCTTCCGGTTATCCAGGCCAAAGGTTCTGGCTATCAGCGGCATGGGGGCCACCTTGGCAAAAGCCACCCAACCGGCAATGGCGGGCATACCCAGACTCTTGAGCGTCTTGTCCAGATGAATGATGGCCTCCCCCTTGGGCCAGGGGAATTGAGGCAACTTGCTCATGAATGCGCGGGCTGTCACAAAATGCTTGATGCCGCTCTGGCGCACAATACTCTCAAACGCACCGTCCGAGGAGGTGTAGTTGATGTTGACCGGCACAATGCCGGCCAGGAAACAGGCGATATTGGCAATCACTCCGCCCTTGCCCGGCGGCAGGATGATACCCAGGCGCTCTTCTTTCACATTCTTCTTCATCCAGCGTGAAAGCGCCATGGCTACGCCCAGCATCTTGCCGTACGGCAGGCTGGAACCATCCAGCCCATCAACCAGCTCCACGGTGGCATTCTTGCGCATACCCTCCACGATGAGACGAGCCAGCGATTTATCAAAAACCGGGTTCTCGCTATAGCGGCGGCAACCGACTTCCAGCCAGACCTCGAGCAGGCGTTCACCAGTGAGCGGCCCCGGCTGCAACTTGGGCAGGAAGTCAATGGTCACCCAATCGTAATCCTTGCCGGAGGTAAAGGCCCGGCGGATGTTGTTGCGATGGCCGCCCACAAAAACAGGTACAGGGGCAATATGAAGAGCCCCCAGCTGCATCATGAAGGGCATAGGCACATCAGAAAGCGTACCGATAATGCTGTTTGGGCGCCCCGGGACAAACAGGATGTCCTTGCCTTGCTGCATCGACTCCATCAGGCGCTCACGCAAGGCGCGACTGTTACTCTTGCGGAAATTGAAGGAAATAACATCAGCACCGCTGCCATTGATGACTTTCATGACTTCTGGTGCGGGAAGCAATACTTCTTCCACCATGAACACAATGTTCTCTGCCCCACCCATTGCCTTGACAATAGCTGCAAGCGATACCTCATCCGCACGGTTGAGGATGTAGAAAGAAGGCTGGGAGGGGCGTGTCTCGGCCCCGTAAATTCGTGTCGTTGCCATACCTCCATTATACAGCAAAGCATGCTTTTGTCAATAAGACAGAAGCATGCTTTTTCTGCAGGGAGTGGGCAAAATAGTTATTTTTTTGTTTCTGAAGCAGCGGGCAACGGTTCCGGGGGAGCCATGCTCCGCATCCATTCTGCCGTTTCCGGGGACTGCTGCTCCACGGCTTCTATCATGGCCGGGTACCAGGGCAACATGAACTGGAGAGTCAGATTGAGGCACACAAAGAGAAGGCCGACCGCCATCAGGTGGCGGAGCAGCGATGCCCGCACCAGCTGGAACGGCAGCGTCGAGCAGCGGGCATCCCACAGGGTGATGCCTCGGGAACGCAACGTCCACCAGGAATACCCGATGGTAAACAGCGGCAGAATGGAAATCATCATCCCCATGCCGGCAACAAAAACCGTGACCGCTCGGGAGAAGGAACGCCCCAGCCCCATTTGCTGCCCGGCACCTACGCAACGCACCTGAATCCCCAGCAACGACTTACCGGGGGTAGTACCCAGGTAGCTGATGAGGCTGGCTTCCAGAATAATGTAGCCAATCCAAACCAGCGGGCTCGACGGCAGCAGCCCCGCATTGAACGGAATTTCCCGCGCGTACACCACGCCGAATACCAGGGCCATGTACAAGGAGATATCCACCAGGCGGGCCAGCAGCCGCTGAGCGGCAGAAGGCAGGTATACACGGACGGCACCCGGCGGCAGCTGAGCAGAATTTTCCACATTCTGCGGCGATGCCTCCTCTGCAGGAGGAGGGGGAGGCAGTTCCTCGGCAGGTTCAGGCGGCGGTGCCAGAAAATCCGCAAGAGCCGGCAGCTCGCGCAGCGGCATCCACTGCTCACAGCCCGCATGCCAGCCTTTCGTGTCAGGGGTCAGCTCCCCCATCTGCACCAGCGAGAGCACATCCGGCACTGTGGCAGGACCGCATTTTTTCTTATCGGCTATCCAATATATATCCATACGGTTTTAATTCGAACGTAATGCCTTGGCCGGGTCCTGACGGGAAACCACGAATGCAGGAATGATGGCCGCGATAGTCACCATGATGAATGCCTGCACAGCCTGCTGGGCAAATGTGGCGGCATCATACACGGCAGGCAGGGTGATACCATGCGCCTGCATGGGGAACGGGTCCATGCCGATAGAGGCCAGCGCTGCCTGTATCTCCAGGCGGTAATAGAGCACCAGCAGAGCCAGAATCACGCCAAGCACCGCTCCCAGGGTACCGATGATGACGCCCTGCCAGGCAAAAATACCCATGATTTTGGACGGCGTGGCACCAAGCGCCTGCAGCACGGCAATTTCACGCTTACGCTGCATCGACATCGTGAACATGACCGCCATGATGCAGAAACTGGCAATCAGTGAAATGATGGAGAGTACAAAACTCATCATAACACGCTCATTGGCTATGAGTTCATACCATTGCTCAAAGCTGCGGGTCCACGGGGCAATATACCAGGACAGCCCGGTGGGGTACAGACTGGAGGGCGGATTGAGCTGCGGGAGCAGATTCTCGATATCGGTTTCCACGGTACCGGGGTTGTTGGGGTCCTTCACCCGCACGCAGATACCCTGCACCTGGCTGGACCCGTTAGCAGAGAAGCCCAGCACATCCTGTGCAATCTGCAGCGGCATGTAAATATTCGGGCCGGGCATGTTCTCCGGAGTCTGGTATATGCCGACCACGCGCAGGTCTATGGGCATCACCATTTCATTGATACTCTTCACCGCCTTGCCATCTTCCTTGTCGCGGTCGAGCGCAGCCAGAGCGGCAACGCAATCCTGCCATTCCTTCTGCTGCTCCGCGGCAAAAGCCTTCCCCTGGCGGTGCATCTGCGCCATATTGTACAGTGCGGAGCAGTACTCCTTCTCAGACTGGCGCAGCTTACCGGCGTCAAACTTCAGGATATGCCCCACCACAGCCTCCAGGCGAGCATCATCCACCACGCCGGACTGAGTACCGTCAAACAGCGTCGCTATGGCTTGCATGAACGCCTTGTTCTCGTGCGTCTGCAGCGGGTTCTGAATCATGGCATAGATATCGGCCACCTCATCCAGACTGCCCACGGGGGTCATGTGCAGACTCTCCCCCACCCGCAGGTTCAAAGCGGTGGCTGTCACCGCAGAAATCACACATTCGGCATCCAGGCCTTCTCCGAAATCAAAGGTGCCGTCGCGCAACATAGCCTGAAGCGGCGCCACCTGCTCAGCATTGTGTGGTTCGATGGCAGAGAACTGCACCGTCATGCGCCCGGCGCGGCTCTGGGCAAAGGCATCGCCCTCCAGCTGGGGATAAACGCTCACGACATCCGGCAGCTGACGGATACTGTCCATCACCCCGCCCCAGTCGGTCACATCATCCGTAATACCCACGCGCTGCATGCCATCCGTCTGAGCCACAACATAGTGAGGAGCAAAGGCCAGCACCCGGCTCTCCATCTCGCGCTGCAGCCCCTCCATAACAGAAAGCACCACGATGAGTACCATCACCCCAAGTGCCACACCACCCAGGCAGATAAAGGTAATCACGGAAAACATCGTCCGCAGCGGGTTGAGGTACCTCACCGCCAGCATCAGGCTCAGGTTACGTCGTAAAAGTCTCATAAAGGTCGCACAGTATCACATATTCCGGCCATTCAGGCAAGCCTGAATGATGGCATGCGCGGTCTGTGTCATATTTTTGACGCATTATCAACTTGCACCGTCAGTAAAACATGATACAATCCAAGCAAATGGACGAGAAACTCATTATTATTGGCACCGGCCCCGCCGGTTACACCGCAGCAATCTACGCAGCCCGTGCTGATCTGCATCCGCTGGTATTCACCGGCGGTCAGATTGGCGGCCAGCTCACCACTACAACAGAGGTCGAGAACTTCCCCGGCTTTCCGGAGGGAATCATGGGGCCTGAACTCATGTTCAACATGAGCCAGCAGGCCGAGAAACACGGCGCCCGATTCGCCTACGAGGAGGTTATTTCCATCACCCAGGAGGCATGCAGCGGTCTCTTCACCGTCACCACCTCCGGCGGCGCCTACAAGGCTGAAGCGGTCATCATCGCTACTGGCGCCAAGGCCCGCTACCTGGGTCTGGACGGCGAAAGCGAGCTCATCGGCCACGGTCTGACAGCCTGCGCCACCTGCGATGGCGCCTTCTACCGCGATGTACCCGTTTGCGTGGTGGGTGGTGGCGACAGCGCCTGCGAGGAAGCCAACTTCCTGACCCGCTTTGCCAGCAAGGTCTACCTCATTCACCGCCGCGACCAGCTCCGCGCCAGCAAGGCCATGCAGCAGCGCACTCTTGCCAATGAAAAGGTGGAACCCCTCTGGAACAGCACCATTGCGGCCTACCACACTGATGACAAGGGCGAGCTCTGCAGCATCACCCTCAGATCCACGGTGGACGGGACTGAACGCGAACTGGAGGTCAAGTGCGTCTTCATGGCAATCGGCCACACGCCGGTCAGCAACTTCGCCGGTGACCTGGTAGACCGCGATGCCGCCGGATTCGTCATCACCGCCCCCAACGGCACAGCCACTAAGACACCCGGTCTCTTTGCCGCCGGTGACGTGGCAGACCCCACCTACCGCCAGGCTATTTCAGCCGCCGGCATGGGTTGCCGCGCAGCCATGGATGCCGAGCGCTACCTCCTCACCCGCGAATAACCCGTTATGAAAGCGTACTCCTTACTTCCCGTGACTATCCTGCTGGCAGCCTGTGTCTCCACGGAACAGCAACTGGCTGAAGCCACCGCGTATGCCAATGCCGGCGAGCACGCTGCGGCGGTACAGCTGTACCAGGCTGCAGCCATGAACGGCAACACCACCGCCCAGCTGCAGCTGGCCAAATGTTATGATTTCGGCAAGGGCGTGCAGCAGGACCTGCACGAAGCCGTACGCTGGTATACAGCTGCTGCAGAAGGTGGCAACACCAACGCTCAGGACAACCTGGCCACCTGCTACATTTCCGGTTCAGGCGTAGAAAAGGACCTCGACAAGGCATTTTACTGGTACAAGGTGGCTGCCGCATCCGGCAACCCTTCCGCCATGAATAATCTGGGGCTCTGTTATCGCAACGGTGAGGGTACGCCTAAGAACGATGTTCAGGCCGCGACCTGTTTCATGCAGGCTGCCCTCATGGGCAATACCAACGCCCAGTACAACCTGGGACGCTGCTATTACCACGGGCTGGGAGTGCCCCAGAACCTGGATGAAGCCAGAGTCTGGGTGAGCAAAGCAGCTGCCCAGGGCCATGAAAATGCCCGGAAATTCATGGCCGATAACAAGTGGCAATAGGCTGCTGCCAGAATTTGGGCTTTTGCGCGGGCGCGCAGACGTGCTATACTCAGCTCCATGCAGAAACCCGCAGAAACCACTGAAAAAACACCGTGGGGGTCCTTCTGGAGCCTCACGGTGATTCAGTCTATGAATGCCCTGAATGAAAAGGGCGTGCAGTTCCTTCTCATCGGCCTGGGCATCTGGATGGCCAGGGAATTGCAGTACTCGCTTTCGGTGCTTATTGTACTGCCCTTTGTGCTGTTCTCCCCTCTGGGGGGATGGCTGGCTGACCGCTGGTGCAAGACCCGGCTGCTGCAGGCCATGGTACTGCTGCAGGTGGTGGTTCTGGCCGGTATGACCGTGGGACTCTGGCAGGAAAGCCTGCTCACGGCGGTTTTCTTCTTTTCCATTTTCTGCGTACAGGCCATGTTTTTCAGCCCGGCTAAAAAAGGGCTTGTCAAGGATATCGTGGGCTCAGAAAACATAGGCTTTGCCAGCGGCGTCATGGAGATTTCGACCATGATGGCGCTGCTCGTAGGGCAGATTGGGGCGCTTTACCTCATCTACACTCTTCTGAAACTCTGGGGGCCGGATTCCGGCTGGCAGGCGGCCGCCCTGCCCTGCGCATGCTGCACGGTGGGTGCTATCGTGGTATTTGCGCTCAGTCTGTTCATGCCTCGTTACCCGGCTCAGAGCCAGCGTCCGTTCAGCTGGAGTCTGCTCTGGTGCCATTTCTCCCAACTCCGCATGCTCTGGCAGAATAAAGTGCTGCGCAACAGCGAAATCGGCATTGGCTATTTCTGGTTTATCGCCAGTGTGATGATGCTCATTGTACTGCAGATGGCAGCGGAGGCCAATCCGGTGCAAAGCCAGGCCGATTTCATGCAGGTGCTCGGCCAGCAGAAAGATTCTGCGCTGCTCTTCGCCTGGCTCTCCGGTGGTTCCATTTCCGGCGGGTTGTGCGCTTCCATCATCTGCGCACAAAAAATCCGGACCTGGGTAGCCACGGTGGGAGGCATCGGCATGACAGCCGGCTGCCTCGCTCTGGCCTTCCTGCCATATGGCACCCCTCTGTTCTTTGCCGCGCTCACGTTCACGGGGTTCACGGCAGCAGGCTACCTGGTGCCCCTCAATGCGCTGCTTCAGGACCGGGCCGATAATGATAAACGTGGTGATGTCATTGCCGCCGGTAATCTGGTTGACTGCTTCCTGGGTATCGTGGCAGTTGCTGTGCAGGGGGCTCTCAATGCAGCGGGCGTCACGCCCCAGTGGCAGTGCGGCCTGCTGGCTGCGAGCAGCGCCCTGGTGGCTGTTTTCATCATCCGCAACACAAAGGCATAATTACAACTTGTATAACTTATCACACTGTGATAGCATGACAGGCGTATGAGGTACCCCGCCCTGCTGTTGATAAGCCTTTTCGGGCTGCAAAGTTGCAGCCTCAATGAGCGTCTGGCTGCCACTTCTTCCGAACTGGAGCAGCAGTATGCCGATATACACCTCTGGGAGTCCCTTCCCCTGCGCACCATATCATGGAACCAGGCACTTGCGATGATTAAGCGCAACAACGCCGATTACACGCGCATGCAGATGAACATCGAGAAGGCTGAGCGCTCGGAACTCAGCGTCTATACTGACCTGATTCCCGGAGTCTCCTACTATGCCTACTTCAACAGCTCCCTCCGCGACCTGACCAACGCAGTCAATAGTGACCGCTTAGACCAGAATGTCAACGTTTCGTTCAGCATCCCCACCCTTACGCAGGTACCCTATCGGGTATACGCGGCAAAGGCTCAGACCTATTCCGCCATCAAAGCACTCGAAGGCAAGGAGCGTGAGCTGATTGCAGCCCTCTACACCCTGCAGCGCAATCACGAACTCGATCAACGGATTGAGGCGCATAAAAAGAACCGGCAAGAACCTCAGCAGGAAGAGCAATACCTTCTCAAGACCAAAGGTGACACTCACTGGATGCAAGTGGCCACCCTGCTGGGTGACTACTCTGCCCGCTGGCGCATTCTCCCCTCCTCCATCCCCAAGTTCCAATGGTCGCGATACCGGGAGCTCACCAGCAAACTCGACCCGCTCATCGTCTGTCAGCTCGCCCTGCAGCTGGAATCCAGCCGGCTCATGCAATACCAGGTGGCGCTCAACTACCTTCCCACCATTAACACGAGCCTTTACAGCCCCTCTCTCTTTTCCTCATCAGGCGGCACCTATACCGGCACCTTCCTTGATATGGATGATACCAAGCTGAATCTCAGCCTGAGCTACACGCTGGACACCCGGCTGCGCTCCTGGAACAACTACCAGGACAGTAAGGCCGAATTCAAACTCCGGCAGAAAGAAACAACGGCAAGACTCATTGAGCTGAAACAGAAACTTTCCACCCTGCGCGCAAGCCTGGATGAATACTATGCCTGGCGAGGCTACATGAACAAACGTATCGGGCATCTGACCAATGCCCCAGCTGCCAGCGCGGCCGAGTTCCTGGAGAACGAGAAATCCGTGTTTTCCATGCAACAGGAGCTGCTTAGTCAGGAGAAATCCGCCATTGAATCAGAAGCTGCCCTCATCCTCCAGTACGGGCTTCGGTAAGGAGTCTCTTACGCTCCTTTGGCACACGACTCCAGCTGCTCGCGCAGCCACGTCTCTCCGTACGCGTCCTTTTCCAGAATACGGCGGAGTTCCCGGCGGAGTTCCTCGCGCAGCCGGTTCATTCGCTCCGTCGGAATCCATTCCGATTCCATCTGCTGGCGTGAGAGCCCCGATCTCTGGGCCTTTACTACTACCGCCCGCTCCTCTACCCGGGATATCAACGCCGGCAACTCCGGGGCAGCAGCTGCTGCAGTCTGAGCATCCTGCACGCGGCGCAGGGTATAGAGCATGTCATCCACGCTATCACACCAATCATGGCTCGCCCTCACCAGCGGATTTTCCTCCTGCTGTGCCGAGTTCTGCGAATCAGACTGCCCCATCCTGTAAAACTGGAACACGGCCATCAGGCCGTCGGAACCGTATGCATTCACCTCCTGCAGGCGCTGCACCACAGGCATGTATCCTTGTGTGATATGCATCAGGTCGCGCATAGAGCGTTCAAGCGCACGTGCATCTTCCGGGGAACGAAGCGGAAGCCGGCTGAGTTGCTCGGTTGTCTTTCGCAGATACTCCATCTTGCTTTTGAGCTGGGATGCCGCAGCTTCTCCACTCTCCCGGTCACTTACCGTGCGCAGTAATCTCCCTACTTCCTGCGAGGCACTCACCAGACGACGGCCTATCTCCTCTGCCTGCTCTGCAGGCGTATCCTGCGCCGCCACCACCACGGGAAGGGCGCACAGCATACATAAACCCAATATGTAGTGAGGCCTGTTCATCCGCCCCTATTGTAACGGGCATATATCCCACTGTCAAGTAGTAATTAAGAACAGGGCGTCCGGATGACCACCCGGACGCCCTGTAAGTTTTTAATAATGAATACTTATCAATGACCACTCAAAGTGGTGATATAATAACCGGCAATCACGGCGGTACCAATCACACCAG
This sequence comes from Akkermansia sp., assembly GCA_017504805.1. Classification (GTDB taxonomy): domain Bacteria; phylum Verrucomicrobiota; class Verrucomicrobiia; order Verrucomicrobiales; family Akkermansiaceae; genus Akkermansia. Next base: position 18,803 of record JAFVQN010000072.1, read on the forward strand.
CCACATTCGGCCCCATGGCGTGCATGAGCAGGAAGTTTGTGCGGTCAGCCTGCTGGCCCACATTGTGGGACACACGGGCAGCCATCGGCACGGCGGAAACACCGGCAGAGCCGATAAGCGGGTTGATGGGGTTCTTGCGCCAGCCGGGCACCAGGTTCATGAGCTGGGCGCACAGCAGGCCACAGATGGTAGCCACAGCGAAAGCCACCACACCCAGCAGGATGATGAGGATGGTTTCCTGCTGCAGGAAGCGGGCACCCTGCATGGTAAGACCCACGGATACACCCAGGAGGATAGTGGTGATGTTCATCAGCTCGTTCTGGGCGCAGCTCACCAGGCGCTCGGTCACCTGGCATTCGCGCAGGAAGTTACCCAGCATCAGCATACCCAGCAGCGGAGCTGCATCCGGGCAGAGCAGAATGGTGGTCAGCGTCACCACGAAGCAGAAGAACAGCTTCTCGCCCTTGGAAACCTGACGCAGACTCTTCATCTTGATCTTGCGCTGCGCCTCCGTGGTGCAGAGCTTCATGAAGGGCGGCTGAATCAGCGGCACCAGGGCCATGTAGGTGTAGGCTGCCACGGCAATGGCACCCAGCAGCTCCGGAGCCATCTTACTGGCCAGGAAGATGGAGGTGGGACCGTCAGCACCACCAATGATGCCGATGGCGGCAGCCTGTCCCCTGGTAAAGCCAAGGCCCACAGCGCAGAGGAAGGTGAAGGCCACACCACCCTGGGCAGCAGCACCCAGCAGCAGGGACTTGGGAGATGCCAGCAGCGGGCCGAAGTCCGTGAGAGCGCCCACGCCCATGAAAATCAGAGCGGGGAAAATCTCGCACTTGATGCCCAGCCCCAGCCAGTCGAACAGGCCGCCATGGGGCTTCACCAGCAGGTATTTCTGCGGTGTCTGGCCAGTTACCACCAGCTTGCCCTTCTGTGTCTTGCCGGTTTCCGGGTCCACGGCATCGCGAGCCACCATAGGCTCAGCCATTGCGGCATCGTACTCAGCAGCCTGGGCAGGGTCGATACCCTCCGTGCTCTGCTTGCTGACGCCGGCATCTGCAAACGGAGCCAGTTCCAGCTGAATGAAGCCCACGTCCTGCATAGTGGAGCGAGCCACCTTGCCATCCTCGATGGCAACAACCTCGCGCTGTGCCTGGGTGATGACCATGCCGTTGTCCGGGATGTTGGCGATGAGGGCGCCGAAAGCAATCGGCACCATGAGCAGCGGTTCGAACTGCTTCACCACACCCAGATACAGCATCACGGCCACAATACCCCACATCACGTACATCTGCCAGGTCATCTGATAGATGCCCATGCCGCCGATGAACTCTGCGAAGGAATTGAGAAGTTCTTGCATATCTGTATAATGCGTTGTTTATACTCTACCTCTGCACCGCCGGGGTGCAGAGCCAGCAGATGCAAACTTAACCGATGTAGGCCAGGGTCTGACCCTCCGTCACGGTGTCGCCGGGCTTCACGGTAAAGGAAGTCACGGTGCCGTTGGCGGGGGCATAAATCACGGTGTTCATCTTCATGGCCTCCACGGTCATCACCTGGTCGCCTTCCTTCACGGCAGCACCGGGCTGCACGTCCAGGGATACCACCTTGGCAGCCAGCGGGCTGGGGATGGGGGTGCCGGCACCGGCGGGGGCAGCAGCGGGAGCAGGAGCAGCAGCCACGGGGGCAGGAGCAGCCACGGGAGCGGCCACCACAGGAGCAGCCACAGGAGCGGGAGCAAGGGCCACGGGGGCGGTGCCACCAACGGTTTCAACGGTTACATCAAAGGTCTGACCGGCAACGGTAATACGGAGTTGTTTCATATTCTTGTTTTCTATTTGTGTTTGATTTTTGAAGTTTGTTTGGAGAGTGTGCCCTGTTTCTATCAGCGCACGGGAGAGTTGTTCATAGCTGCAGCGCGGCCACCCTGCCCGTAGGCGGTGTCGACCGGCTTGATGTCCAGAATGCGAGCCTCATCGCCCACCGTCACTTTGACGGCAGCGGCAATGGCGGCAACGACCTGCGGTGTTATGCTGCTCTGCGCAGCGTCATAAATGCCGGCGGCAATGGCAGCCACCTGCGCAGGGGCCAGTTCCGGGGCAGGTGCCACGGGGGCAGCCGCTACCGGGGCCATGGCCGCCTTGGCGGCCTCGGACTGAGCCTTGCGCTTAGCATCCAGACGCTGTGCCACGGCTCCTGATATCGTCAGGATGACGCTCAGGAACACGAGACAGGAAAACACCACACACATGCCGGTGACCTGGTAGACCACGGCATCCATATCGAGTGCAGCGAGTGTCTGTGCGTATATCATTGTTATTGGGGTTTGTGAAATAGAGAATCAGAGGGGCATGTTGCCATGCTTCTTGGCAGGGTGCATCTCGCGCTTGCTGAGCAGGGTGCGCAGGGTCAGCGCTATGCGGGCGCGGGAATCCTTCGGGTCGATAATGTCGGTCACCTGGTCAGATGCGGCGGCGGCGTATGGGTTGGAGAATGCCTTTTCGTACTCGGCCACCAGTTCCTTCTGGCGGGCATCCCGGGCTGCGGCATCCTCGATTCCCTTCAGCTCGCGGCCATACAGAATCTGCACAGCGCCGGCGGCACCCATCACCGCGATTTCAGCGCAGGGCCAGGCAAACACGGCATCTGCCCCCAGGCCCTTGCAGCACATGGCGATATAGGCACCACCGTAGGCCTTGCGCATGATGAGGGTCACCTTCGGCACAGAGGCGGAGGAGTAGGCGTAAATCATCTTGGCGCCGTGGCGGATGATACCGCCGCGTTCCTGCTGCTTGCCGGGCAGGAAGCCGGGCACATCCACCAGGTTCACCAGGGGGATGTTGAAGGCATCGCAGCAGCGGATGAAACGGGCGGCCTTGTCGGAGGCATCGATATCCAGGCAACCGGCCTTCACCGCCGGCTGGTTGGCAATGATACCCACCACTACACCGCAGATGCGGCCAAAGCCCACCACCACGTTGCCGGCAAAGTTGGCATGCACTTCCATGAAGCTGCCTTCATCCACCAGGCGGGCAATCACCTTCTGCACATCCAGCGGGGTGTTGTTATTATCGGGGATGATGTCGTTCATGCCCTCCTGCGGGGCGATATCCAGCGGCTGGCTCAGGTCATGCGGGGGCTCCTGGGCATTGTTGGAGGGCAGATAGGTGAGCAGCTTCTTGGCAATATCCAGGGCGTGCTCATCCGTCTCGGCCACGAAGTGGGCATTGCCGGATACGGAAGAATGCACGGCGGCACCGCCGATTTCCTCCATGGTGCACTGCTCATAGGTCACCTGCTCAATCACCTTCGGGCCGGTGATGTACATACCGGCAGCACCACCCTTGCGGATGATGATGAAGTCCGTAAGTGCCGGGGAGTAGGCAGCACCACCGGCGCAGGGGCCCAGGATGAGGGAAATCTGAGGCACCACACCGCTGGCAGCCACGTTGTTGTAGAACACGTTGGCAAAACCGGTCAGTGATTCGATACCCTCCTGCAGACGGGCGCCGCCGGAGTCGTTAATCTGGATGATGGGCATGCCGGCCTTCAGCGCATACTGCTGGGCATCGCAAATCTTCTGGGCGTGCATATAACCCAGCGAACCACCCTGCGCCAGGAAATCCGCTGCTGTGGCTGCCACCGGGCGACCATTCACCAGGCCGAACCCCGTCACAATACCATCACCGGGGATATCCTTGTTCAGCATGCCGAAGTTGCTGCAGTGGTGCTTGGTGTGCATGCCGATTTCAGTGAAGGAACCGGCATCGAACAGGCACGACATACGCTCGCGGGCCGTCCAGTCCCCCTTGGCATGGCGGGCTTCATACTTCTCCGGCGAAGCGGCGTACTTTATCTTGTTACGACGCGACTCCAGCTCCTCAATCAGTTTAGGATCTATTGCCATATAGGTCAGATGTAAAATGTTTCACTACGCGGGCTGTGGGCACAGTCCACCTACGTTGCCCGATTCTACCACGCAGAGCGAGCCAAGGGAAGCAAATTCTGCTACTCTGGCAGAGATTTTTTGCTCAACTTCTCCGAAATGTAATACCGCGGGCGCTTCTTGGTTTCCATGTACATCTTGCCCATGTACTCACCCAGCACAGCCATGCAAATCATCCCCAGGCCACCCAGGAACCACATACTGCACAACAGGGTTGCATAGCCACTGGGCGGGTTCCCCAGAAAAACATCTACACAGGTCCAGACTATCTGGATCAGCCCGATAACAAAGACTAACCATCCAATAAGACCAATCAGACGCAACGGCACTACGGAAAACGAAGTCATGGCATCCATACCCAGATTAAACAAGTGACGTATGGAGAACTTACTCTCGCCGCTCATCCGGTTTTTCACCTCGAAATAACAGGAACATTGGCGGAACCCCAGAGATTTCACAAGTGCACGGAACATGATGTTACTCTCGCCATACTCAGCCAGGGCGTCACACACCTGCCGGGTCATCAACGTGTAATCCGAGTGATTCGGGATAATGGGAGCCCCCAGACGCTTCATCAGCCCATAAAACATTCCGGCCGCCACTTTTTTATGAAGCGGTTCCTGCCCCCGGTTCTTCTTCAACCCATACACCAGCTCATAGCCCTGGGAATGAAGCGCCAGAAACTCATCCACAGCTTCCAGATCAAATTGCAAATCGGCATCCATGGTCACCACCACATCGGCAGCCTCCCGGGCGGCCATCACACCGGCCCACATGGCATATTCCTTTCCCCTGTTACCCGCCAGCCGCACTGCCTTCACCCGGTCCGGGCACGCTGCGTGCGCCGCGCTGATCAGCTGCCAGGTCTGGTCCACCGACCCATCATCTGCAAAAAGCATAACACTGTGCTGTGCCACCTTCCCCTCTTTTTCCAGTCGCTCCAGCTTCTCCTTCACCGTGGCAATGGTACCACATATCCCCTGCTCTTCGTTGTAGCAGGGCATCACAAAACACAACAAGGGACATTCTACGCTCATCGCTTCTGGGAAGAAGTCTATCGCATTTCAAGTGCGATGCCGCATTGTGCATTCTACTCATTTATAATCAATTTATATTTGATTTAAGTGACATTGTTTTTCGAGTTTGCTCTTCAATCATATACATTATAAATCAAGCAATAAATGCATTAAAGCCTGTACATCGCACTTGAAATGCGATAGACTCGCGACAGACAAATGCAAGACGAGCCAAAACACATTCTTCTCATAGTCCCATGCTATAACGAGGAAAAGAACATTCCTCTCTGTCTCCGAGGCCGCATCCCGGCTGGCGGGATACGACTGGGAAATTCTGTTTGTTAACGATGGCAGCCGGGACGCCAGCTGGTAAGCCATACAACGGGAAAGCAGCCTCAACCCACGCGTTCACGGTATCTGTTTTGCCCGGAATTTCGGTCATCAGAACGCACTCAAAGCCGGCTTGGAAGAAGCGGCCTTGCGCTATCCGGCAGATGCCTACATTACACTGGATGCAGATTTGCAGCATCCCATAGCCCTCATTCCCGAAGTGATGCAACACCAGCAAAACGAAAAGGTACACATCGTGCAGGCCCAGCGACTGGATACCGGCCGCAAGATAGGTCTTTTCGAAAAGCTTTCCTCCTCACTTTTTTACAGCGTCTTCTCGTAGATAAGCGGCATCAGCATGCAACCCGGCATGTCTGATTTCCGGCTCATTGATTCCCACACCCTCTCGCTCATCGTGAACAGCCGTGAAAAAGACTTGTTTCTGCGTGGGCTGTTGCCATGGAGCGGATTGAGCACCTACATGCTTCCCTATATCCCGGCAGAACGCCAGCACGGCGTTTCACAGTTCACCCTGAGGAAAATGATTTCTCTTTCACTCAGTGGCATTGTCGGTTACTCAACCCGCCCGCTTCACCTATCCATCATTCTTGGCATGAGTTGTATCGTTCTGGCGTTGATTTATTTCACTTACGTCATTACTGTTGCCATCATAGGAGCAAACATTGAAGTAGGATGGCCATCCGTCATCGCAACCATTCTGGCACTAGGCGGGGTGCAGCTCTTCATCATCGGCATTGTCGGAATCTACCTTGGAAAACTCTTTATGGAGGCGAAAGGGAGGCCGAGCTACGTAATACACGATAAGACCTCTGGCTGATTTCCCTGGTTCATCTCAGCTTACCCGAAAGCCCTCCCAAAAAAGACGCAAAGCATACTCCTCATAGACTCAGGTGGGGGCGTCTCGCGTCGCTTACTTCGCGACTTTTGCCCCTAACTTGATGATTACCTCATTCCCAAAAACCTTTACACTTCCAACCGATGGCCATGAAGGCATCGTCGCAAACGCCTGCTGGTGCCGTTCATAATCAGCGGCTTTACCTATGCGCATCTGGTGTAATCGCAAATACCGCCTATGCATTTCCGCATCCCAGGTACCTTCCAAAAGCCTGTTCATAGGCCGGTTATAGCGGAACAATGCATCCTCTTTCGTCATTTTTCCTTCTTTTAACGCGGGCGGCTCCGGGCTCCCCAGGAGAATAATGCTGCAGTCTTCCAGCTCAGCGCGACCAGCGGCCTCCAACCCGCGAACATACATCAGCAGCATTTCCTCCTTAGACCGGCTATATCTATACATTTCATCGCGAGCCATGCCTCCAACTGCGTACATGGCCGAAATCACAGCCATGACACCGATGCAGTATAGGCATTGGCGGCATTTCGGGGAAATGTTCACATTATTAATCAGCAATGCCCAGATAAGAGCTACAGAAAGCGGCACTGCCAGATGCACTCGTCCGGGCATCTCGTAGAGGAAAAGCACGTCTGTCCAATACGGCAAATACAACACCAACCCCAGTGCTATAATGACTACAACAGCCCTGAGCTTTCCCAGGCGCCTCCACGCGTGCACCATCAAAATCATCATCGGGATAACGGAACCAGTGTATACCCACTGTGCCGGATGCTCCCATATACACATGATTTTTTCCAACGGAGCCTTCACCGTATAGTGGAGAAATACCCTGACCTTCATTTCGAGCGACTCCACTAGCGCAAGTGTGGACCAATTCTCATAGCTTGCCTGGTATGATGAAATACCACCTGATGAAACAGATGGCAATACGGCCAGCTGAACGAGCTTCATAACAACGTACCACACAAAGGCCCCAGCGCAGCAGAGTGCACCATACACGAGCAAGTCTCGCATACCGCTTCTGGATGCAAACTGATTCTGAATCCACACTGCAAACATCAACAAGAACGAATTCATCACTGACGTCTGATAACAAGCAATGGAACATGCTACCAGAAGGATGGCGGCAAGAGTATTCAAGCCCCCTTTCTGCAAAAAGAGATACACAGAAAGGGACGACATCAGGATAGAAACACCCACCACATCACTCTGACATGAAAACTCCAATTGGCAATACCATTGAACGCAGCTCAAATAGATACAACCATAAAGGCACCGAGTTGCAAATTGGTGGATATTGAGCACTCTGGTTTGAATGAGCAAACCAACAACTATTGCAATTCCTGACACGAGGCCTGCGACAAGGGGAAACACACCCCTGCCGAACCACAAATGCCAGAAATACACAAGCCATCTGCCATTAGAAACATATACATAGTTTACCTCATGAAAAGCATCTGCCGCTTCATCTGATAGCATTCCGAACCGGAACATCACCAGGCCATATATCAGGCAATATACCACAAGCATCAGGAAACAATAAAGGACGTCGCTGTATCTCTGTTTCCATTCAATCATACAAGGGTTGGAAAAATCTGCTTTCATGCTTTACTTTATTTGAAGATTCATCTTATCTGTCCTGCACATACAATACTACTCACCCCTGCACCGTGATGCGCGGGGTAATGATGCAGCGGCGGTAGGTGCCGGGGGCCACATGGGTACGCGGCCACACAATGCAGTCGTCCATCACCACCCCGGCGGGGATGACGGCATCCTGCCCCACCACGCAATCCTCGCCCAGGTCCGCATCCGGTGAAATGCAGGCAGTGGAGTGGATGCGCTCGCGGCTGGTCAGCTCCATGATGGTATCCACATAGCCGGCGGGCGAGCCGATTTCGTGCCAGTTGGCCCAGTCGAACACCACGCCGCCCACTTTCCCCTGGCTGATAAGCTCCAGCCAGATGGGCACAATGGAGAATTCATCCGCCTCCGGGAACAGCTCCGCCACCTCCGGCTGCATGATATACATCCCGGCAAACTGGTGGGTGCCCGGGTTCACACCCAGCGCATGGCGCATATCGGTGATGGCGCCGGTTGCCTCATCAAAGCCCACATTGCGCTTGCCATCCACACTGCGCAAGGCCAGGGTCACCATATTACCGCGGCGCTTGTGCTCTGCCAGCAGCTCCGCCACCGGAATATCCGTGAGAATATCCCCATTGTGCACCAGCAGCGGCTCGCCGGGCTTCACCCAGTGCATGATTTTCTTCACCCCGCCACCGGAATCCAGCGGTTCCTCTTCCTGACTGAAAAACACGGGACACCCGCGATAAGTCGGCTCCGGGAATGCCCGCTCCCACATGAGCGGCAGACAGGACGTATTGACAATGAACTCCTGAATCCCACAACGGATGTAAAAATCCATAGTATGCTGAATCAGCGGCTTCTGGAACACCGGCACCAGCGGTTTGGGAAGAATATGCGTGAGCGGCGCCAGCCGCGTGCCCAATCCGGC
>JAFVQN010000014.1 GCA_017504805.1 Akkermansia sp.
AGGCTCTTCTGGTCAATGGGGAACATCTTGAGCAGGAGGAACCAGCCGATGAGCAGCATGATGATGACGAAGGGAACACCGAACACCATCCAGTCACCGAAGGTCACGTTCCAGCCGTTCTCCTGCATGAACTTCAGGGCGATGGCGTTGGGCGGTGTGCCGATGGGGGTGCCGATACCACCCACGTTGGCACCAATCGGGATGCAGAGGGCAAAGGCGGCGCGGCCGCGGTCCTCCGGTTTGAACAAGGCCAGCACCGGGGTGAGCAGGGCCAGCATCATGGCGGCGGTGGCGGTGTTGCTCATGAACATGGAGAAGAGGGCGGTCACGCTCATGAGACCCAGCAGCACATATTTCGGGTTCGTGCCGAAGGGCTTGAGCAGCACGCGGGCCAGGTTGATATCCAGGCGGAACTTGGTGGCGGCATCGGCCAGGAAGAAACCACCCAGGAACAGGATGATGATGGGGTCAGCAAAGGTGGCGAAGATGCTCTTCTGCTGGGTCTGGTTCACCAGGTCCAGCTTGGAGATGCGGGCGCTCACCTCGCCATCGAACAGGCGGCCGGCGGCCTCCTTGAGCGCGGTGGCCTGGGCGGCATCAGCCTTGCCGGCGACCACGGGCTTCAGGATGGCGGTGTTGATGGTGCTGCGCACGGCATCCGGGGTGAGGTTGGTCACTTTCTTGAGAGATTCCACCACGGAGGCCTGGGTGGCGGCCACCACCTCGGCACTGGCCCCGGGGCCGTAGGCATCGGCCACGATGGCCTCTACTGCCGGCTTGTCAAACTTGTCGACCTTCAGGAAATTCAGCGAGGTGTTGGAGGTGCCCAGCAGCGCCAGAGTAATCACCAGCACTGAGGTGGTCCAGATCGGAATGACCTCCAGAATCCACATAAGGGCGGCAAACACGAAAAGCGCAATCACGCGCGTCTGAATCGGATTTACCGGAAGGCCCCACTCCTCGAAGGGCATGAACATCATGCTGCCGCTGAGCAGCAGCACGACCAGCAACTTGATTATTGTTTTTGTTACCTGAGACATAACTGTTCGATTTGTGTTCTCAGCACAGCTCGGGTGCAAAGCGCACACCACCTCGCGCGCGAGCGTGCGGGAACAGGCTTGTGCTACCCGGTACTCTACACTATTCCGGCGTCAATGGCAAGTTTTTGTTAGCGAAATTCCGCGCCGGATTCGCGTGCCACAATGTTTTTGTGACCGGAGATATATCTGCTACTTCTTTGAAGAAGCACACCCTCATCCCGATAAATCGGAATTTGTGGGGGAACTCTGTCGGAGCACGGGACTTCAGTCCCGATTGGAAGCACCGTTATTTCGGGATTGAAGTCCCGTGCCCCGACAACGACAAACATCAATTTATCTGGCTTTGTACCGGGAATATCTAACAGGCGGTTACAAGGGGAAGAGGAGGTTGACAATGAAGATATCTGCCGCGATGATGATGAAGTTCATCGGGATACCGATGCGCATGAAGTCTACAAAGCGGTAGCCGCCCGGGCCGTATACCAGCATGTGGGTGGGCGAGCCGATGGGGGTGGCAAAGCTGGAGGATACAGCCACCATGAGCGCGACGCAGAAGGTGAGCGGATTGGCATCCACGGCGAGGGCGCTCTTGTATGCAATGGGGAAGAACATGGCGCCTGCGGCGGAGTTGCTGATGAACTCGGTGATGAAGGTACCCAGCAGGCAGATGACTGCGAGCACCACCAGCGGATTGGTGCCGCAGACCTGCAGCAGCGCATCGGCCAGCATCTGTGCCAGGCCGGTGCGCTCAATCGCCGTGCCGAGGCAGATGGAACCGGCAAAGACCATGAGCACCGGCCAGTTGATGGCGCGGTGAGCCTGCTCGATGCTGCAGCAGCGCGTGAGCAGCATGGCAAAGGCGGCCAGGAAACAGGCGCTGAGCAGCGGCATGACCTTGAATGCGGATAGCAGAATCATGCCCAGCATGATGAGTGAGGAAAGCAGGGTGCGCCAGCCGATGTTCGGGATGACTTCCGAATCAAAGAACTGCAGGTCGCGGCCTGTCTCCGGGGCGGCCAGGCTGCTGCTTTCCAGCAGCAGGGTATCACCGGCGCGGAGCTCCACTTCGTGCGGGCTGGAGTTCACGCGCTCACCCTGGCGCGCAACGGCCACCAGCACCATCTTGTGGTCGGCTTCGAGAGTGGTCTCGCTGATGCGCCTGCCGATGAGTCTGCTGCCGAAGGTGACATAGGCGGTGTGCAGCTTGCGGCCCTTGCTCACGGACTCGCTGTTGTACACGGGCTGGGTGGAATTCACCAGGCCGTGCGCGGCGCGCATTTCCAGAATGGACTCGATATCACCGGAATAGACGAGGCGGTCGCCGCCGAGAATGAACTCATCTGCCGGCACCGGGGAGATGATTTCGCGGTCGAAGCGGATGATTTCCACCAGCTGGCCGCCGCGCACATGGTCAAGCCTGCATTCGGCAATGGTGGAGCCGATGTGGGGGCAGTCGGCAGGGACGAGCAGCTCCACGGTGTATTCGGAAACGGCTTCGAAGGAGCTTTCGGAGCTCTTGTTCTCCGGCAGCAGCCGTTGCATGGCAATCACGGAGATGACGCCCACGCCCAGGCAGAACAGGCCAGGCAGCGTGGTGGTGAAGATGCTGAGCGCCACGCCGGTTTCCTCGGCGTAGAATGAGGAGATAATAAGGTTGGGCGGGGTGCCGATGAGGGTACATACACCGCCCATGCCGGAGGCATAGCTCAGCGGGATGAGCAGGCGGCTGGGGGCAATGCCCAGCTTGCGGCTCCAGAGTTTCACCACGTTGATGAAGAGGGCCACCACGGTGGTGTTGCTGAGTACTGAGCTGAGGGCTGCCACGGGCAGCATGAGGCGCGTTACCGCTCCGGCATAGCTGCCGGGCGTGCCGAGGATGTTCTTCACAATCCACTGCAGCACCCCGGTGTGGATAAGGCCGGCCACCACCACGAAGAGCACACCGATGACCACCACGGAGGGCGAGCTGAGGCCCCCCAGCACTTCCTTGGCGCTGAGGGTATTGGTGCAGAGCAGGGCGGCCATGCCACCCACGAATACGATGTCTGCCGCCAGGCGGGTGCAAAGCAGCAGGGTGAACATGGTGAGCACCGTGGCGATGGTTATCCAGGCACCCAGGGTGAGTCCCAGCAATTCAATTTCAGGCATTTTCTGCGGTTTCCGGTTCGGGTTGGGTGAGCGGCAGGCTCACCGTGAATGAGGTTTCCTTATCGTCGCTCTGCACGACCACAGTGGCGTTGTAGCCATCGATGATGCGGCGCACGATGGAGAGGCCGAGCCCCAGGCCGTAATCAGAGCTGAATTTCTTGGTAGAGAAATGGGCCTGCCAGATTTTCTCCAGGTGTTCGGGGGCAATGGGCGGGCCGTTGTTGGCAATGCAGACCACCACCTGCTCCCCCTCGAATCTGGTGGAAATGCGCACGGTGGGGTTGGGCGTGGCAGCCTCCATCATGGCATCGTTGGCGTTTTTGATGAAGTTGGCCCAGATCTGGAGCAGCTCGGTGGTATCGGCGGTGATGGCGGGCACCTCCTGCAGGTCGAGCTCTACGTTGAGGTGTTTGAGTTTGTTGTGCAGGAGGTTGAGGGCGTCCTTGATGGATTGCACCACATCGCAGCCGGGTTCGCGGCTGGTGTTGCCTCCGCCCAGCAGTTTCACCGCGCGCACAATGCCGGTGGCGGTGCGGGCGGCCACTTTCATATCGCGCAGGTCGTGCCCCATTTCCCAGAAGCGGAAGTTTTTGTTCACGTTCTGCACGAAGTGCGGGGCAAGCAGGTCGCCGTCCTCCTTGTCCGGGAAGAGGTGGGCCAGCACTTTGGCCGCTTCCTGGCTCATGCCGAGATTGCGTTCATAGTGGCGGCTGGTGGCGCGCAGCTCGCGGGCGGGGAGGTAGGAGGAATCCTCGATACCGTAGCTGAAGAGCAGGGCGTTGTTGGTGCTGGTTTCCTCCAGGTATTCCCAGAGCCCGGAGGCCACGAAATCTGTGCGGCGGGCGAGCACACCCACGGCGTTGTTCAGTTCGTGGGCAATACCGGCGGTGAGCTGGGCCAGGGTGCAGGCGCTTTCGGCGCGTTGCAACTGGCGGGCGTGGTGTTCTTTCTGCGCGGTGCAGGTGTTGAGCGCCTGCTGGGTCTGCACCTGCTGATGCAGGAGGAGGGGGAGCAGCTGCTCGCGCAGTGCGGCCTCCTCCACCCAGGCTACCTCGCATGCCTCCAGTGCAATGGCGGTGCAGCCGGCGGCGCTGCCCCCGGCCAGGAACTCGGCGGCGTTGATGTAGCTGCCGGCGCCGGCCCGCTGCGTTTCGTATCCATGGGCCTGAATGCGGGCCGGCAGGCCCTCCGTCTCAAGGCTGTCTGGTTTGTGGTGCAGGGCAATTGCACCGCTCTTCACCAGATAAATCCGGGTGGCTGGTTCGCCCTGGCGGTGCAGCACAGCGCCGGCGGGCAGGGTGCATTGGCACGCTGGTGTGCTGAAATAGAGCGCGTTGAGTTCTGCGGGGGTGCGCACGGCCGGTTTTACTCGATGGTGAACAGGTTGAAGAAACCGGTGATGGCGAAGACTTCGCGTATCCCTTCGTTGAGGTTGCGGATGGTCAGCTTGCCACCCTTGGCTGCCACCTGCTTGCGCAGCGTGAGGAAGAGGCGGAGGCCGGAGGAGCTGATGTAGTCCAGAGCGGTGCAGTCAAGCACGATATCGCCATCGGCCGCATCCATGAGGGGCTGCATGTCGCGGCTGAACTGTTCGGCGTTCACGGTGTCGAGCTTGCCGCAGAGGCTGCCGGTCATCTGGCTTCCGTTTCTGGTGATGGTGAGTTTCATGTTATTGATGTTGTGGGGTTGAGGTTTTATGGTTTGTAATGGAGAATGAGCATGGTGATATCGTCGCTCTGCGGGGCTTCGCCCACAAAGGCGGCCACATCTGCGCGGATAGCCTGCAGGAGTTCAGCCGGGCTGCCGCAGATTTTCCGCAGGGTTTCCAGCAGGCGCGGGTCGCTGTATTGCTCATCGCGGGAGTTCATGGCCTCGGTCACGCCATCGGTGTAGAGGCAGAAGTAATCGCCGGGGTGCAGAGTGAGCGTCTGCTCGGTGTAGGTGGCCATGTCGGTGATACCCAGCACGATTCCGGGCTGCACTTTGATGAATTCGCAGCTGCCGTCGGCGCGTTTCAGCAGAGGCGGGTTGTGCCCGGCATTCACGCAGGTGAGGGTGCCGGTGGCGGGGGCGAGCACGGCGAAGAAGGCGGTCAGGAACATGTTGGCCTGGTTGTTGGCGCTCAGTTTCTCGTTGGCCAGGGTCACGGCTTTCCTCAGGCTGCTGCCAGCCAGCACCATTTCCTTGATGAGCGCCTTGGCGTTCATCATGAACAGCGCGGCGGTGATTCCCTTGCCGGATACATCCGCGATGATGGCGACCTGGCGCCCGTCTTCCAGCGTGAAGAAGTCGTAGAAATCGCCGCCTACCTCACGGGCGGGATTCATCATGGCCGCGATGCTGTATTTCGCCGTGTCCGGGAAATCGGTCGGCAGCACGGAGGTCTGAATGGTGCGGCCCATTTCCAGCTCGGCATCGATGCGCTTTGCCTCGTTTTCGATGGCGTGTTTCAAGGCGTTCACCGTGGTGTTGATGCCGTAGGAAAGGTCCACGAACTCCGTGGTTGTGTTGATTTCCACCTTTTCATTGAGGTTGCCATCGGCGATTTTGCCCAGCTTGTCGTTCACGGAGTAGATGCCGGTGATGACCACATTCTGCAGGAGTCGGGAAACCAGCAGGAAGATGACCGCAAAGAGTACCAGGTTACCGATGATGAGAATGCGGATGACCGCGTTGCGCGAGAGGTAAAGCTCCTCCTGCGGCAGGGTGGCTGTCAGGATATATTGTTCGCAGGGGATGGCAACGGAGAGCCCTTCTGCCCCGTTGATTTCACTGGTGAATACCTTGCCCTCTGCCGGGCAGCTGCCGTCGTTCGGGGTGATGGTCAGTGTGCCGTGGTGGCCGATGCGCGTGGTAGCGGCTATTGCGTTCACATCGGCCACTTTCATGGCTTCTTCAATGCGGGCCGGGTGGTAGCCGATCTGGATGATGCCCGGCTGGTCGATACGCGCCACGCCGGCATACTGGAAGAGCCTGCCCAGGATGCCGTTGGGCTGGGGTTCCTGCACCAGGGCAAAATCCGGGTTGGTGATGGCTTCCAGGAAGGCGGCAGATTGGTCGGTGCTGGCCATATCAAAGCCGTTGTAGTCATTCAGGCTTTTGCCATCGGGGTTATAGGCCAGCGAGGTGGTGAGGATGCCGGTGGCATCGGAAGCGTGGAGTTCATCCACATCCAGCTCTTTGATGAGGCGGTGCAGCTTGGGTTTATCTTCAAGGATGCCCGGGTTTTCGGCCACGATGCGGGCGAAAGCGCGGGCTTTGGCCAGAGCGGTATGGTTGGAGATTTCAATCACCGTGTCCAGGTTCCGGCTGGTGCCGCGCACGCGGCTGGCAACCTCCACCAGATTAGCACGCAGTAACTCCTCTGCAGATTGCCGGGCCAGGTGGCTGTGCAGCAGCCAGGAGATGATGAAGGTGATGAAAAAGGCGCTGCTCACGAACACGAACAGCCATTTCTGGAAAAGTTTCTTCATCAGACGGTTCTTTTTTTGAGAATGAGAATGTTGCGGTTCTCTTCGCGCTTGTATTCCACGCTGTCCATCAGCTGGCGCACCATCAGGATGCCCAGCCCGCCAATCTCGCGGTCTTCCAGCGCGGCTTCTATATCCGGCTCTCTGGCTTCCAGCGGGTTATAGGCCACGCCTTCATCCTCGAACGTGAGGATGAGCTCTCGCGCCTCCTCGTCGAAATCCACGCTCACCCCGGCAAAGCCCGGTTTCCCTGCGTAACTGTAGCTGGCTATGTTGGTGAAAATCTCGTCCACAGCTATCAGTATCTGGTGCTTGGCGCGGAGGGGCGTTGCCAGCGAATCCGCGATTTCCTCAACCCAGTCGCGGAGCCCTTCCAGGGCTGCCCTTTCGGCCGGCAGGATGAGCTTTGCTTTCCCTTGGTAGGTGAAGTGTTTCATGTCGGTATATCAGACGCGCTGCGCGGCGAATCATAGCCTGCCGCGCCGGCTATTGCAAGCTTTTGTTGCCTGGTATGATGCAGAATGGCGCAAATCAATGCCGGGCAGGTTCCGGCATCGTGCGCAGAAACCTGCCTGGCGGTGGCGGGGCTGAGCCGCCGGGTTATTTTGTCGGCCAGCCGATGCACTGGTGTACGATGACGCTGTGGTTCTCCGGCAGGCCCATTTCGCGTTTCAGGCCTTCCTTGTCAATCATGGCGCGGATGACGGTGGAGAGCCCGCGTGAGGTGCAGTAGAGGTACACATTCTGGTAGGCAGAGCCCACGTGGTTCTCGCCGCCGCGGTCGTTCTTGATGGTGTAGAGCAGGTGAAGCGGGGCGTTTTTCACGAAATCCTGGCGCTCGCAGAGGGGGATGAGGTTCTTATCATTCACCTTGACCAGGCGGTGGGCGGGACCGTCGTATTCCCAGGTGCCGGTGGGAGTGAGCACAAAGAGCTGCATATTCTGCAGGTTGCGCGAGGTGGGGATGGTGCGCTTGCCCTGCGGGTTCATGCCCCAGGCCACCCACAGGATATCGGCCAGCGTCTGGTCATCGATACTGCGGGTGGTATCATAATCTCGGGCTGAGTGACGCTGAGCGATAGCTTCCATGAGCGGCATACCGCCGGTCATTACCGGGGCGGGCAGGGCTTTTACTTCTTCCCCGGCACCCCAGCTAGGCAGCAGGGCTCCGGCCAGCAGGCAGACTTTCCAAATGTTTCTGAACATGCTACACATTGTAGCAGCACGGGCTCCGGGTTGTAAAGCAAAAAGCAGGTTCCAGGCGCAGGCGTCATGCGTGTCCCAAAGATTTGGGACACGTGGATTGACAATTTACAATTGACAAATTGAAAATTAGCGGCTTTCCGTCTTCGTTCCTGCGGAACTACGCCGAGACAAGACGCCGACGGAATCTCAAATTAGTGCTTACTGCCGATGGTGAGGCAGGAGATACCCCACTACGAATTTTCACACGGAACACCATGCCTTTATGTCGTTCAGGGCTATTTTTCCATAATCTTTGGAACACGTGTGTGCGCTGCCTGACATGATGGTACAATATGCTTGACCACGCAGGGGGAGGCATGGTAACGTATGGCGCTTATATTATGTTAGACACATTAGACCAGATACTCGAAAGCGCCAGCGGATTTCTCTGGGGGTACATCCTCATCTTTGCCCTGCTGGGCACGCATCTCTACCTCACCTGCCTGCTGCGGTTTCCGCAGCGCCATTTCTTCACCGGGCTGCGCCTCTATTTCGGGGGCAAGGGAGAGGGGCAGATTTCTCAATTTTCCTCGCTCATGGTCTCGCTTGCGGCCAATGTGGGCACTGGCAATATCGTGGGTGTGGCCGTGGCTGTGACCACGGGTGGGCCGGGTGCCGTGTTCTGGTGCATGCTTACCGGTGTCTTCGGCATGGCGACGCGCTATGCCGAGAGTCTGCTGGCCATCCGCTACCGCACGCAGGATGAGAAGGGCAACATCATCGGCGGCCCCATGTACGCCATTGAGAAGGGTCTCAAGTGCAAGTGGCTGGCAGTGGTCTTTGCAGTGGTGACCGCCATTGCGGCGTTCGGTATCGGCAACCTGACCCAGGCGAATGCGGTGTCCCAGGTGCTGGCCAACAGTGCGCTGGCGGTACCCACCTGGGTGACCGGTCTGGTCATGGTGCTGCTGGTGGGGGCCGTGCTGCTGGGTGGCCTGCAGGGGATTGCCCGTGTATGCACCGCGCTGGTGCCTTCCATGGCCGTGGTCTATATCATCGGCTGCGCAGCCATTCTTATCTCTAACAGTGAATTTGTCTGGCCTGCCATCTGCCACATTGTCGACAGCGCTTTCCACCCGCAGGCAGCAGCCGGCGGCTTCATCGGCTCCACCCTCATGCTGGCCATGCAGCAGGGCGTGCGCCGCGGTCTTTTCTCGAACGAGGCAGGTCTGGGTTCCGCCCCGATTGTTTCCGCGCCTTCGCAGACTCCGAACACTGTGCAGCACGCGCTGGTAGCTTCCACGGGGCCGTTCTGGGATACCGTGGTCATCTGCACCCTCACCGGTCTGACCCTGACCACCTGCATCATGGCGCACGACCACATCACGACCTCGGATGGCGAGCTGCTCACCTATGTATCCTTTGCTACGCTGGGCGGGTTCGGCAGCGCGATGCTCACCATTAGCCTGGCGGCTTTCGTGGTTTCCACTGTGCTGGGCTGGTCGTACTTCGGTGAGCGCTCGCTGGAATACATCGGCGGCCAGCGCCTCATCTACCCCTACCGCGTGCTGTGGATTATCGTGGCCTTCCTTGGCTGCGTGGTGCCCAAGAGCAGCATCGTCTGGAACTTTGCCGACTTTGCCAACGGGCTTATGGCGCTCCCCAACCTCATCTGCATGATCGGGCTTTCCGGTGTGCTGGTGGCTGAGACCCGCAAATACCTCTGGGAAAACCGGCTCTATGAGGTGGACCCCACCCTCCTGACCGGAAAAAATGAAGAAAAATCAGAAAAAAACTAAAAAAATTCAATTTTTAGTGAAAGAAAGGTGACGCCCCCGGCGTATCCCTTATAACAGTCCACCGGCCGCGGTGAAGGAGAGAGCGCCAGCGGCCACAAAAAGGGAGGACTGAGTTTCATAGGTAGTAAGTTGGGCGGGGCGGCACTGAATTAAAAAGTGCCGCCCCGCTTACTTTCCCCCTGGGGGGCACTGGAGATGGGAGCATCAGTATGCGTATTCTTATATTCGGAGCCAGTGGGCGCACCGGGCAGGTGCTGGATTCTGTGGCCCGGCAGAGCGGGTATGAAGTGCTGGCGCCTGCGCATGCGGAGTGTCCGCTGGAGCAGAGCCGGCAGCTGAGTGATTATGTGCTTGCCAGTGGGGCCGGAGTGGTGGTGAACTGTGCGGCCATCAGCGGGCTGGAGGCCTGCGCGGCAGACCCGCTGCAGGCGCATCTCGTGAATGCGGTGGCGCCGGCGGCCATGGCGCTGGCCTGCAGGCACACCGGGGCGCGTTTTGTGCATCTTTCCACGGATTATGTGCTGGATGGCCGGCGCGCCGGGGTGAAGGATGAAGGCGCGAAGTGCCGGCCAATCAACTGCTATGGCGAAAGCAAGCGCGAGGGTGAGCTGCAGACGCTGGAGGCGCTTCCCGGAGCTGTTGTGGCACGCGTTTCATGGGTCTGCGGGAATCCGGCGCGCCCGTCATTCATCGAAAGCACGGTGATGCGGGCGCTGGAGGGGCAGCCTCTGGCGGCGGTGGCCGATAAGTTCTCGTATCCCACGGCGGCGGAGGATATTGCCCGCGCGGTGCTGGCGCTGGCGGCTGGTGACTACGGCGGCATCGTGCATCTCACCAGCAGCGGGGAGCCGCTGAGCTGGTGGCACTGCGCCACACTGGCCCTGCAGGCTGCGGTGGAGCAGGGGGCGCTGGCGGCGGCACCCCCGGTGCAGCAGCAGCAGTTAGACGGCGTACCCTTTTTCCGCGAACCGCGCCCCCGCCACACTGCCATGGATACCACGCTGCTGACCGCCGGTCTGGGTATTGCTATGCCGACTGCCCGGCAGACAATCAGCAATGCGGTGGAGAAGCTGCTCCGCTACCGCGCGGCGGCTGCACATGTGTCCCAAAGATTTGGGACACGTGGATTTACGATTGACAATTTACGATTGACGAATTGAAAGTTAGCGGCTTACGCCGACAGAATCTTAAATGAGTGCTTACTGCCGATGGTGAGGCGGGAGATACCCTGCTACGAATTTTCTCACAGAACACCATGCCTTTATGTCGTTCAGGGCTATTTTTCCATAATCTTTGGGACACGTGTGCGGCGGCTGTTACTGCCGGGGATTCACCTTGACAAATGGGAGCGGAACGCGCATAGTAGGCAGCGGTCTGAGGACTATTTTTCAGATATGAGCGAAGCGATTGTAACTCCCGAGCTGATTCGTGCGGCGCTGACTACGGTGAAATACCCCGGGTTCAGCCGCGATATTGTGTCGTTTGGACTGGTGAAGAATATCGAGGTGAGTGCTGCGGGGGCGGTGCGTATCGAATTGCGGATCGAGAGCAAGAATGAGGACGTGCCGCGCTTTGTGTACCAGAGCGTGATGACGGAGGTGAAGGAGATGCCCGGAGTGAAGAGCATTGATGTGGATATTGAGTACCACAACCCGGACGTGGAGAAAAAGGCAAGCGTGCAGGATGACCCCGCCCAGTGGAAAACCACGCTGCCGGGTGTGAAGCATATCATCGGTATCTCCTCTGGCAAAGGCGGGGTGGGCAAGAGCACGGTGTCGGCCAATCTGGCGGTGGCACTGGCGCGCCTGGGGTATCGCACGGGGCTGCTGGACCTCGATATTTACGGCCCGTCCATGGCGCTGATGTTCGGCACCAAGGAGCTGCCGGATGCCGGCGAGGATGAGCGCTTCATTCCGGTGCAGGCTCATGGTGTGAAGCTGCTTTCGATGGGGCTGATGATGGATGAGGCTTCACCTGTGGCGGTGCGTGGCCCGCTGGCAACGCGCTATACCCAGCAATTCCTCAAGGAGACGGACTGGGGCGAGCTGGATTTTCTCATTCTTGATATGCCGCCCGGCACGGGCGATATTCAGCTGACGATTGTGCAGACGGTGCAGCTTGATGGCGTGGTGGTGGTGACGACGCCGCAGGAGATGGCGCTCATTGACGCCCGCAAGGCTGTAGGTCTGTACCAGCGGACGGATGTGCCGATTCTCGGTATCGTGGAGAATATGAGCTACTTCATCTGCCCGACAGACGAGACGATTCACTACATTTTCGGCCAGCATGGCGGCGACCGCGAGGCCGTGCGTCTGGGGGTCCCCATGCTGGGTAAGATTCCGCTGGATATCCGCACCAGAGAGGGCGGCGATGAGGGCCGCCCCGTGGCGCTGGAAGATACCGGTTCCAACCGGGTGGCGGCGGCATTTGAAGGCCTGGCTCAGACGCTGGCCTCCACCCTGGGCGAGTAAGGACCCAGGGTGCCGCGGCGGTTCTGCGGTTTAGCGGAAGACGATGCGGCCGTTCTCGGCGTCGACGTGGATGGTGCTGCCTTCCGGGTAGCGACCTTCCAGAATCGCCATGCTGAGCGGGTCGAGGATATCGTGCTGAATGGCGCGTTTGAGCGGGCGGGCTCCGTAGACCGGGTCGTAGCCGTGCTCTGCCACAAGGGCGGCGGCGGCATCGCTGAGCTGCATGCGCAGCCCGCGGGTTTCGAGGCGTTTGAGCACGCGGCGCAGCTGGATACCGACAATCTGCCTGAGGTCGTCGCCCTGGAGGCGGTCGAAGATGATGATTTCATCAATGCGGTTGAGGAACTCCGGGCGGAAGTGGCCGCGGAGGGCATCCAGGGCGCGCGTGTTCCGGGTGGCGGCGTCGGTTTCGTTCAGGATGAACTGGCTGCCTATGTTGCTGGTCATGATGAGCACGGTGTTGGTGAAATCCACCGTGCGGCCCTGACCATCGGTGATGCGGCCGTCATCCAGCACCTGGAGCAGCACGTTGAAGACATCCGGGTGGGCTTTTTCTATCTCGTCGAACAGCACCACGCTGTACGGCCTGCGGCGCACGGCTTCGGTAAGCTGCCCGCCTTCATCGTAGCCTACGTAGCCTGGAGGCGCTCCGATGAGGCGGGAGACGCTGTGCTTCTCCATGTATTCGCTCATGTCGATGCGCACCATGGCTGCTTCGTCGTCGAAGAGGAATTCGGCCAGCGCCTTAGCCAGCTCGGTCTTGCCGACGCCGGTGGGGCCCAGGAAGATGAAGGAACCCAGCGGGCGGTTTTCATCCTGCAGACCGGCGCGGGAGCGGCGCACGGCATCGGCCACGGCTTTCACCGCTTCTTTCTGGCCGATGAGTCGCTGCCCGAGGCGCTCCTCCATGTGCAGCAGCTTTTCGCGTTCGCCTTCGGCCATGCGGGCAGCCGGAATACCGGTCCAGGTGGAGACGACCTTGGCGATATCTGCCTCGGTCACTTCTTCCTTCAGCAGGCCGGTGCCGCTTTTCTGTAAGGCGGCCAGGGCCGTGCGGGCCTCCTTGGCGGAGGCTTCAGCGGCGGGGATTTCGCCGTAGAGGATGGCTGAGGCACGGCCCAGGTCACCTTTGCGCTGGGCCTGCTCGGCTTCGGTGCGCAAGGTGTCTATCTTCTTCTGGGCGTCGCGCGCTTTCACCACCACGTCCTTCTCACTCTTCCACTGGGCCACCATGGCATCAACCTTTTCACGGGTGTCGGCCAGTTCCTTTGTGATTTTCTCCAGGCGGGCTTTCGAGTCATCATCCTTTTCCCTGGCCAGTGCCTGGCGTTCCATTTCCAACTGCATGGCGCTGCGGTTCAGCTCATCAATCTCGCTGGGCATGGAATCCAGCTCGATTTTGAGCCGGGCGGCGGCTTCGTCCACCAGGTCCACGGCTTTATCCGGCAGGAAGCGGTCGGTGATGTAGCGGTTGCTGAGCGTGGCGGCGGCCACCAGGGCGCTGTCGGTGATATGCACGCCGTGATGCACCTCGTAGCGCTCTTTCAGGCCGCGGAGAATGGCAATGGTGTCCTCCACGCTGGGTTCAGCCACGTAGACCGGCTGGAAGCGGCGCTCCAGCGCGGCGTCTTTCTCGATATACTTGCGGTATTCATCCAGCGTGGTGGCGCCGATGGTGCGCAGTTCGCCGCGGGCCAGGGCGGGTTTGAGCAGGTTGGCTGCATCCATGGAGCCTTCACCGCCCGCACCGGCACCTACCAGGGTGTGCAGCTCATCGATGAAGAGGATGATTTCACCATTGCTGGCAGTGACTTCCTTGATGAAGGCTTTGAGGCGCTCCTCGAACTCGCCGCGGTATTTGGCAC
>JAFVQN010000073.1 GCA_017504805.1 Akkermansia sp.
CTTCTCACCCACCTTCACATCAGCACCCACTGCGGCGCCCTTCAGGTCGATATCCGAGCCGTCGATATCGTGGTTGCCACCCAGCACAGCCACCCAGGCGGTGCCGCGGCCATTGGCGATGCAGCCGGTGTTGGTGCGCTGACCGCGCACAGCATTCACAAACGCGCGGCTGGCGGTGGCCATACCCCAGTTGCTGATGGTGCAGGCATTGGCGATATCCTGGTCAAACACGGCGGTGAGGTAGATAACACCATTTTCGTTGATAGCGAAGGTACCGCGGCCGTTGGCAAGGGTGGCGGAGCCGGTGGTGATGCTGTCGGCAGTGGGGTCACCGTAGCCCAGTTCGGAGCCTGCGGCGTAGCCATTGCCCTTGAGCACGAAGGTGGTGCCCTTGCCCAGGGTCAGGGCGCCGTTCACCTTCAGCTGGCTGCCGTTGTTGAGGATGATGGTGCCGCCCTCGTTGGTGGTCAGGTCGCTGTTAATCTCGCCCGTGGCGTCGGAGGCCATCTCCACGGAGTTGACGATAAGCGTTGCATTGCTGGACGAGATGTTGCCTGCAGCCACAAAGGTTACCTTGTTGGCTCTGGCGATATGGTTGTTGGTAGTATCGACCAGTTCAAGATCGCCGGTTACGGTGATATTGCCGGTGTAGTCGGCAGCGTCGCAGATGGTGCAGCCTTCCACGTAGATATCGTTGCCCACAGCCTGGCTGTTCAGGTCAAGAGTGCCGTGCTCCTGCAGGTAGACGGTGCTCTTGCCCAGGGCCTTGTCGGTTTCCACGGTCAGCTTGGCCTGTTCGCCGGAAATGACGGTGTTACCGGTGTAATCGTTTTCGCCGGTGATGATGGCTTCACTTTCACCCTCCACCACCACGGAGGTGGTACCACCAATCTGGTACTGGTCGCCTCCCACAGTCACAGCACCCTCGGTCTCGATAGCGCCGCCGGTGGTCTTTACCTGGGTGTCAGCGCTGAGCGCTTCTCCCTCCTTCACCAGAAGGGTGCCGCCGGTCATGTCGATGGTCAGCGTCTTGCCGTCCTCGGTCTGCGGGCGCATATCCTGAATCTCACCGATGGAGGGAGCGTGGTCGGTGTCGACAATGTGATATTCGCTGTAGTCAAGCTCGCCGGCCTTACCGGAATCAGCCAGGTGCAGCTCCTTACCACCCTTCGTGATAACGGTGTCATCGCCCACCTTGAGGGTGCCGTTGTTCCCATTGGCTACCACGTTCACCACGGTATCGCCATCACGGAAGAAGCCGTTGCGTCCTTCCTTGCCATCCACGCAAACGCGAGTATCGACCTCGGTGGTATCGGCGGGGGGAACGATGCCGCTCACATCGAATTCACCATTGAGGGTCAGGTTACCAGAGTTCTGGATGGTGCTGGGCAGCTTAGCGCTCAGTCCTTCGGTTGTCGTGATGCTGGCGGTGCCGTCGGTTACGACTGCACCATCACCCAGAGCGGTCTCACTGCCGAGTTTGACATCAGCATCAGTGATGGTGGTGCCGCCGGTGTGGCTGTTGTCGCCGGAAAGGGTCGTGTCGCCATTAATGGTGACAGCGACGCTGTTGTCCTTATCGATATCTGAGATATCCTCGGATACTTCGGGCTGCCCATCGATGCTGACAGATTCTGCCTTCACAAGTGAGCCCGAGATATATGCCTTACCGTTTTCCAATGACCATTCAAGCCCGGTTGCATCCCACGTAACTGAGCCGACGGAAAGTTGTTCACTGGTGAGCGTGAGGGGAGTTTCACTTTCGGAATCGGCTGAGATATCGGCCACGTACATCTTGAAGTCACCCCCTGTGGTGTTCTTGAGGTAGTCTGAGGAGAAATTGAGCTCAAACAGAGCCTCTGCGTCCATAGTCAGGCTACCGGTGGTGAGACTGGCAACGGTGGTTTCTGTTACCTTATCTGCCTCAATACCTTCCACTGCCAGTGTGGCTCCGGCTTTCACGTCAAGGGCTCCGGCATTGAGCATAGCGCCTTCCTGCACGCTGAGCTTACCGGCGTTCAGGGTGATGGTGCCGACTACTTCACTGGTGCGTGAGGCTGCAATCTCTGCGTCTGTTGCCGTGCGAGCCGTTTCCCCTTCGGGCGTGTAGTCTGCAATGATATCATTCAAGTCGGACTCGGTTGTTGCACCGGTGAAGATAATGGAGCCGGTCTGAGCCTTGTCATCATACTTGGCATTCAAATCCAGATTGCCGGAAACGGTGATGCTGTCCTTGAAAGTGATGCTGCCGCCATCGGCCGCGGAGAGAACTAAGTTAACCGGTGCGGGTTGATATGTAGAGTAGTCCTTTGCATGAATACTGCGTAAGCGGAACTCATCTCCCGTTTTTTCGTAGTTCTTTTCAAAAAGAACTGTCGTGTTATCTCGGAAGCTTACACCGCCTCTGGAGTATATAGCCCCACCGTAAGCAGTATTGCCGCTGGCGGCTTCAAGGCCATTCCCACTGAATGTTACGCTGTCGTTTCCTGAGAACAGTACCTCAGCCGTTGTGCCGGCAGCATAAATAGCACCGCCGAGGGCTCTGCCATCAACATTGCTGGACACATTGCCGACAAAACTAATGTCTCCATTGTTCTTGAATATGAAACTGTTGTTGTTAATCAGGTGCAAAGCTGCACCACCAGCTTGCGGATCGTTGACCGGCTTGCCATACCCTTTCGTTGCATTATTAAGGAAGTCAATGCTGGCATTGTCGCTAAAGGTCATCTTGCCTTTCCATTCGAGGCTGATAGCGCCGCCATAGGCCATACTGTATTCACTTACAGCACTGTTTTCCGAGAAAACGATGGAGCCTGTCGTGTTGCTGATAGTAAGCTCAGATTTTGAATGCAGGGCGCCGCCTCGAGCCTGGTAACCTATTGCGGAGTTGCCGGATACAGTTATGCTGGCATTGTTGTCCCAGGTAACACTAGACCCAGTGGCAAACGTGCCGATATCGATTGCGCCACCATGAGCTGTTGTGCCACGAATGCCCCATTGAGTCTGAGTCAGAACATTAGTCAGAGAATTGCCGCTAATGGTGATATCACCGTTATTGCTCATGCTGAATGCGGCTCCTGAGAAATACACAGCACCCCCGTATGTATTTGACTGAGTTCTTTCTCCGTCTGCATAGGTTGATGAAAAATTATTGTCTTTTATTTCCACTTTGCCATTGTTATCGATATGCAAATCGTGACCAGTGGAACGAATCACGCCACCATACATATTGGAGTCGGTGGCAATGGAGTCGTTGTTATTCATGATAACCTGGGAGTTGTCACTTATGGAAATCTGTCCCGTGGTATTGCGCAGGTCGCGAATGAGTGCTCCTTCTGCCGAAACGGCCTTATTGTCAACAAGACTGAACACATCCAGCCCTTCGAAACTAAGGTCCTTATCTTGCCCCAGAATGTAGAGCAGGGACGAGGATCCGGAGATGGTCAGGTCTTTCCTGGCATTGCTGTCGGCGCTGGTGTAGCCCATGGATTCGCTATCCTTCGTCATCAAAGCTGAGCTCTGATTCTTGATTTCGGCGTCCTCGGTAAGGACAGTCACGGCGCTCCATGCAGTAGTGGCGGTTGCCATCGTTATGAGCAGGAGAGCGCGAAATAAACTTACGGGTAAATGAGGTTTCATTTGTTTTTTAGTTAGAGTTAATAGAACGTAGAAAGAATTTTCTGCGCTTGTCTCCATGCTATCGCATTTCGCGTGCGATTATTTTTTTGTTATTGATTTTCAATAAATAACAAAATTTCATCACGCGGTAAGCGCTCGGTTTTACTTACTTCAAGACAAGTCAAGACTCAGAAAATTACACAGTTACGCATTTCATGCTGTACATCGCACGCGAAATGCGATAGCTCAGAGGAAATAAAAGCACATCCGGCGGGAGCCGGATGTGCTGTGGAAAAAGAGGAGCTGCGAGGGCGGGATGCGAATCAGGGTTCGGGGTTCCAGCCTTCGGTCATGAGCTTGTCGTAGAGCTTTTTGGCTTCGTCCTTCATATCGAGCGAGGCCATGCGCACGTAGCGCTCGGCGAGTTTCGGGTCGGGGGACTGGTTGGGGCCGCCTTTGGCGGTGAGGTAGGCGAGGTAGACGTAGGCGCGTTTCTGGCCCAGGGCGGCGGCTTCCTGGAGGAGTTTACAGGCGGCCTTGGTATTCAGCCGGCAGACCGAGGCCGTTGTGCTGGGCGTAGGCCAGCATGATGACGGTGTGGGGTACGCCGGCATTGGCGGCGACGTTGAGGTAGAAGAGGCCTTTGCGGGATGTCCTGGGGGATGCCGAGGCCGCGCAGCAGCATGATGCCGGCACCGGTGCCGCAGGTGGGGTTGCCGGCGAGGGCGCCGTGGTCGAAATGCCGGAAGGCGCGTTCCTTATCGACGGCGAATCCGCACTTGCCGTGGTAGTTGACGCTGCCGAGCCAGAAGCAGGCGGAGACATTGCCCATCATGGCGGAGAGTTTGATGAAGGCGCGGCCGGCGGCATCGTTGTGCTCCACGCCGGCTTCTTTGAGGACGGGGTTGGCGGGGTCGCCATCGGTCATGGCGGAGCCCATGGCAAAGAGTGCATCGGCGCTGTGGAGGCGCACGGCTTCTTTGAGCAGGGTGAAGCTCTCCTTAGGCGCTTTGCCGGAGCTGAGGGCCGAGAGGGCGTAAAGGGCTTCGGGGTTGCCTTTTTCGGCAGCCTGGCGGAGCATGTTGACCTGTTCTCTGGCGCTGGGTGCGGTATTGGCCAGGTAGTAGAGCACGTGGTGGTTGCCGCGGTCGATTTCGGCTTTCACCTCCGGGCGTTCGCGGTCTTCCCAGTTTTTGAGTTGGCCGTTCATCTGCAGCCATTTGTAGCGGGGAATCATGTTGCCGCTGCGGCAGGCATCGAACATGTATTTATCAGCGCCTTCTTCGTCCTTTTCGATGCCGATGCCCATTTTCATGCACATGCACACGTTGATTTTGGCGGCATCATACCCGGCATCGGCCGCTTTGCGGACCAGCGCGTAAGCTTCCCTGATTTCGGGAGCCAGCACCTTGTCGCGCGCCACGCGGGTGAGCCGGCGGTCGCCCACGAACTGGCAGGCGGCGGCATTGCCCTCGGCCGCGGCTTTTTCCATCCAGCTCATCGCGGCAAATTCGTCGTTGGTGGCCTCCAGGATTTCGCGCAGGGCGAGGCAGAAGTCGTAGGTGTTATCCTTGAGCTGCTGGTCGAGGTGGCCCACAAAGCGGGCGTAGGCTTCGGGGTGGGCCTCCGGGGAGGTGTTTTCAGCGCGGGGAGAATCGGGAGTGAAGGTGAGTTCCGTTTTTTTCACCGGCATGGCGGTGGCCGGTGCGGGCAGGAAGATTTGCCGACCGGAGGGGTATCTGCACCACTTGGGAAGATACTCCCCCTTTCAGTTCGATAGATGGGAATTTATCGGGCAGTTGGTGAGCCGCAGGCGAACGGAATTCCGAGCCCGTGAAATGGGCGACATACCCATAGCGAGGGCATAGTGTTCTGTGAGAAAATTCGTAGCAGGGTATCTCCCGCCTCACCATCGGCAGTAAGCATGCATTTGTGGCTCTATCGGCGTAAGCCGCTAACTTTCAATTTGTCAATTACCAATCCACGTATCCCAAATCTTTGGGACACGTGTGGGCCGAGGGGGGAGGACGTAAAACGGGCTTGCACTCGCGCGTGGGCTCCTGTAGAATGCAGGGTATACCATGCAGCGTGTACTTCCTATTCTTGCTCTTTCCGTTTTACCAGCCGCAGCTCAGTCGATTACCGATGAACAGGCCTTTGCCGATGCAGTAAAGCAGTTTCTGCCAGCCCCTGCGACCGCCATGCCGGTAAAGAAGGTGGAACTGACCTTCACGCCAGATGCCCCCCGCGCTGAAAATACCACCCCGGAAGCTCACCCGGAAGCCTACTCCCGATTCGTTGAACACCTCAATACCCAGCTGAAGGAAAACACCTACGATTTCTGCCTGGCTCTGCGCGAAATACTGGAGGCCACCAATGACGAATTCGCCGTGATGAGCTGGATGGAAAAAGCAGCAGCAGAGGGCAACGCCGCGGCCTGCCAGTTTGTGGGTGACCGCCGGCTCACCCGAGTGGCCCGCAATAAGGCACTCGCCCCCGAGGTACAGGAAGCATTCACACTCGTGAAAAAAGCGGCAGATGCCGGATATGACCCAGCTAAAATCAACGTTTTCATGTGCATGAAAATGGGTATCGGCACCAGACAGGATGAAAAAGCCGCAGAAAAATACATCATCGAAGCCTGCCGCAGCGGCAACATGATTCCCCGTGCCCGCTGGCTGACCATGACCGGACGCCTGAAGGACTGGGCAGACCGCGAGCGCCCCGAAGTAGCCGCAGAAGTGCAGCGGGGCAACATGTATGTACTGCACTATCTTTCCGCCCTTGCCCCCTCCCTGCCGGAGCGAGTCAGCCTGCTGCGCCAGGCTGCCGAAAAAGGTAACCCCGATGCACTCTATGACCTCTCGGCACTCAGCTCCAGCTCCGCGCCGAAGGACAGCTACACCCTGCTGAAGGAAGCGGTGCGGCTGCACAGCGCCAATGCGCTCTTTGCGCTGGGGTCTGCCATGACGGATGGCGACCCGGAAAGCCCTGTTCTCAAAGAAGCCGGGGTGGAGCACAACGATGCGCTGGGGCGTTCCTTCATCAAGCTGGCGGCCATGATGAACAACGAGTCGGCCAGCTTCTGGCTCGGCAGCGTGAACTACCATGGCAAGTGCGGGGTCAGCGTCGATAAGGCTCGCGCCTACCAGCATTTTGATCACGGGGCCCTCCTGGGCAACGCCCCATGCGGCGCGGCGGCCGGTATCATGCTGCTGCGCGGGCTCGGCATCCCGCAAGATACGCGCAAGGGACTCTACTATCTCAACGTGGCGGCCAACTCCGGCGTTCCGCATGCGGTCATCCTGCTGGCGTACGCCCAACACAACGGTCTGGGGCTCCCGGCTGATACGAAAGCAGCCTGCTCCCTCCTGCAGGAAGCTGCCGCCCTGGGGCTGAAACAGGCCTACGTCTACCTCTCCTACCTCACCGCCAGGGGCGGTGCCAATTACCCTGCCGATACCAGACTGGCAGAGCGCTACCTGCGCATGGCCAGGCTTGATATGAAGGATGAGGCCCAGAAGCTATACGACAAGCTCATGGCCGGGGGCTGGAACCCCGAGCCCTGATTCCCCGCCTCCGCCACCTACGGAACGCAACATGCCAAATAAGCGGCATGCTGCACTGCCTGCTTGACTTATGGCTCGAGTACCGCTAGAATACCCGCATGAATCCTGACTCCTACTTACCCAGTGAAGAAATGCCGGCAGAAACCAGTGCCTCCCGCGCCAGGGTCTTTCTGAACAAAGTATACATGTGGATGGCAGCGTGCATGCTGCTCACCGCCGGTGTGGCAGCCTACACCGCGCAGGATATGGACTCGCTGCTGTGGGTCATGGAGCACCGTCTGCTGGTGTGTCTCGGCACGCTGGGAATCGTAGTGGTCATGAGTTTTGGGGCCAACCGGCTTTCCACGGGGGCGCTGAGCATTCTGCTGCTGACCTTTGCCGGAGTGCAGGGGCTGCTGTTCGGGCCGGTGCTGGTAAGCTACGGTCTGGACTCTGTGGGCAAGGCTTTCGGCTGCACCGCGGCCATGTTCGGCGGCATGTCCATCTTCGGGGTACTCACGAAGCGCAACCTGAGCACCATGGGCCGCATGCTCATCATGCTGCTCATCGGTCTGCTGGTCTCGATGATCGTCAATATCTTCTGGCAGAACAGCATGTTCGATTTCGTCATCTCCTGCGCCGGGGTGGTCATCTTCTCGCTCTTCACTGCGTATGATACACAGAACCTCCTCAAAATCGGTCTCAGCAATGCTGCAGGAATCAAGGACAAGGCGGTCGTGCTCGGCGCGCTGAACCTCTATCTGGATTTCATCAACCTCTTCATCATGCTGCTGCGCCTCTTCGGCCGCGACGAATAACCTGCGCCCCACCCCCATTCATGGAACGTCTCTCTACTCTCGCCTGCGAAGCGGCCAGTTCCCTGCTCACCCCGCTTGGTTTCAGCTTCAGTCTGAAAACCGAACCCTACGATGACGGCATCAGCCTGCTCATCGAAAGCCCGGATGCCCGCTTCCTCATCGGCGATGAAGGAGACAGGCTCGATGACCTGCAATACATGGTGAACCGCCTGGTCCAGGCCCGGTGGAACGCGGCGCCCCGCGTGCGGGTCGATTGTGACAACTACCGAGCCCGAGCCGAAGCCAGGCTGCTGCGCCGCGCCCGTTCCCGGGCTGAGCGGGTGCTCAAAACCGGAAAACCGCTACTCATGGAGAAGCTCAATGCCTACCAGCGCCGGCTCGTGCATAATGAGCTGGCCACCATCCCCGGCATCACCACCCAATCCGAGGAGACGGAATCGCGATTCAAACGCATCACCATCAGCCGCGCCGACTAAGCATGAAACATTTCCTCCTTCCGCTCGTTCTGGCAGGCAGTGTCCTCACCGCCCTGGGGGAGGAATACACTGTCTATTTTCAGCAGGGCATCAAAACCGCCCGGCTGGTGGAAATGCTGGCCCCGCTGCGAACCGCCGCACCCCAGGCCGAATGCCGCTACGTAGTGCTCAGCGATACGGCGGACACCATGGCAGAAGCAATCAACACAGCTAATGCCCTCAAAGCCGGGATTGAGGAGCTGCCCAGCCTGGTCATCGGCGATGCACAGGGTGCTTACGCAGTCATTCCCCTGCCCCGGCTGAGTGCCGCCACCCTGCAGGCCGCCAGGGCAGCAGCCACCGCCCCGGACCGCGAGCAGCAGGCCCGCAAGCGCAATTTTGATGCGCAGCAGTACCTGCTCTTTGCCCGCATGGCGCTCATCCACCCGCTGGAGGGCGAGAACCTGCAACAGTGTCTGAGCACCTGCCGGGCACTCATGGAGCATCCCTTTGCCACACCGGCGGACAAGCAAAGGCTGGGGTTCCAGTGCCTCTACCCCCTCCTCCTCCGCGAGTACACAAACATGTACCAGGGAGCGCACACGCCGGCTTCTGAAGCCAAACTGCTGGAGGCCATTGCTGCGCTGGAAGCCGCACGCGACCTCGACCGCAACTCCGCCATCGGCAAGCAGGCATTTGCTGAGCGCGAACGCCTCCGAGCAGCCAGGCGCAAGGCCCGCACCATGGAATGATGATGAGCCGGGCCCGCCGGATTTACTGCACCTGCTATGCCCTGATGCTTCTGGGGCTGGTGGTGCTGCACTTCCTCCCCTTGCGGTGGCATCCACCCACCCCGCAGGAGCAGTGGAATAACTTCCGCGAATGGCTCGGCCCCGCTCCCGAGGGTCTCCAGGCCGAAAACTGGCCGACCGACGCCCCCAGCCATAGTGGTATTATCTTCACCTTCCCCGCCGCGGCAGAGAAACAGGCAGAGCTCATTGACCGCTTCAGTCTGGCCGCAAAACCACGCGGCACCAGCCCCCTGCCAGTGCATTGGAAGGCCCGGCTCGCACCAGAGCAGCCAGTGCTCACCGCTTACCGCAAAACATGGATGGACGCCGCCATGGTGTCCGGGTACGACGTATGGGATATGACCATGGCACCGCTGAACGATGGCCGCATCCTGCTGGCTTTCCGGTTCCGGTGGGACAACGAATTCGGCGGGCGCAGCATCATCATGCCGGCCTGCGCCGCCGCCCCGGAGCGCCCCGTGCAGCTCTGGCCTTACCTCATCCTGGGCAGCCAGGCCATCATCTTCTTCCTGCTGGCACCACTCGGTTTCCTGCTCCTCTTCCCGGGCTATAATCCGCGCCGCGGAAAGCACATTATCCTCTGGTTTGCCACCGCGCTCATTTTCCCCATTGCCGCGCTCTGCCTCTACATGCTCACCTATTCCAGCACCGATGCCCTGGCGGCGTACATCGGGCTCTGCCTGCTACTGGTGCCGGTGCAGCTCATCGGGGCGGGAATCCTGCTGCTCCTGCTCCGCCTCGTGATTGCCTGCCGTCCGCCCAAAGGCACGGCGCCCCGAATCGGCGCTTCCTGATGAGAAAAGTGTTCTGTGAAAAAATTCGTAGTAGGGTATCTCCCGCCTCGCCATCGACAGTAAGCATGCATTGGTGATTCCGTCGGCGTCCTGTCTCGGCGTAGTTCCGCAGGAACGAAGACGGAAAGCCGCTAACTTTCAATTTATCAATTGTCAATCGTCAATTGTCAATCCACGTGTCCCAAATCTTTGGGACACGCATGGTGTTTCCCATGGTCTGTCGCAGTGAGGGCTTGCCAAGCGGGCGGGTGCGCGTTATAATGCGCGCAAGTATGAATGCAACGATTCTTGATGCGCTGAAGCAGGCAGTGGCCGAAGGCAAGCTGCTGGAATCCTCCCTGGAGAACATTGAGCTGCTGACCGGCGGCACGCAGGACCCGGTGGTTCCCGCGGCCATTGAACAGCTGGTGACTGCCGGCGAATGGGCCGAGCTCAACAACCGATTCTACAAGACCCTGGCTTTCGGCACGGGTGGTCTGCGCGGCCGCACCATCGGCACCGTGGTGACCGAGGCAGAACAGGGCAAAGGCGGCGTGAACGGCCGCCCCGAGTTCCCCTGCGTGGGCACCGCCAGCATGAACTATTTCAACGTAGGCCGCGCCATGCGCGGGCTCATTACTTACGTGCGCCGCTTTGTGGAAGCCGAGGGCACGGGCCGCAGACCCATCATCGTGGTGGGGCACGACACGCGCCACTTCTCCCGCGATTTTGCCGAATTCTGCGCCAGGATTGCCACGGATCTGGGCTGTGACTGCGCCCTGTTCGACGGCCCCTGCTCCACCCCTGAGGTTTCCTTCGCCATCCGCGAGCTGAACGCCGACACGGGCGTAGTGCTCACCGCTTCCCACAATCCCAGCCACGACAACGGCTTCAAGGCCTACTTCAACGACGGAGCCCAGCTCATCGCCCCGCACGATAAGGCGGTGATTGCCGAAGTGAATGCCCTGACCACCGATGTGTACGAACCGCTGCCCGCCGGGCAACAGGGCTCCCTGAGCATTCTGGGGCCGGAGTTCGATGCCATCTACATCGAGAAGCTCAAGGGCATCGTGCTGCGGCCGGACGTATTCGCCAAAGCCTCTGCCAAGGTGGTGTATACCAACCTGCACGGCACCGGCGGCCGCTGCATCGTGCCTATCCTGAAGCAGGTGGGCTGCAATGTGAGCACCGTGGCGGAGCAGGACACGCTGGACGGCCGCTTCCCCACCGTGGCCAGCCCGAACCCGGAGAACGCCCCCGCGCTGGATATGGCCATCGCCCAGGCCGATGCCGAGCAGGCAGACCTGGTAATCGCCACCGACCCGGACAGCGACCGCATGGGCATTGCCGTGCGCGACACCGCCAGCGGCAAGATGCAGCTGCTCACCGGCAACCAGATCGGTTCCCTGCTGGCCTGGTACCGCTGCATGAGCGCCATCGAGCTGGGTATCATCACCCCGCAGAACATCGACCACGCCGTAATGGTCAAGACCTTCGTGACCAGCCCGCTGCAGGATGCCATCGCAGCCTCCTTCGGCATCGCCACCGTGAACGTGCTCACCGGCTTCAAGTACATTGCCGCCAAGCTCGGCAAGTATGAGCAGGCCATCCCCGC
>JAFVQN010000074.1 GCA_017504805.1 Akkermansia sp.
CTGCGCATCGATGCGGGCGCGGATGGCTTCAATCTGCGTGCCGAGTTCATCGGAGCTCTTCTGCAGCAGCTCCGGCTCCACGCGCATGCCTTCTTCCTCGATACCGGCAAGCACCGGCACCAGGGGGAACTCGATGCGGCGCATCAGCTCCTCCTGCCCGGCTTCCACCAGCTGGGCTTGCAGCACCTGGTACAGGCGCAGGGTCACATCCGCATCCTCAGCGGCGTATTCGGCCATGGTTTCCACGGGCACGGCGGCGGTGTCCATGTCCTTGCCCTTGCCGGCAATGTCTTCCAGGTGAATGGTCTTGTATTGCAGCAGGGCCTCGGCCATTTCATCCATGCCGTGGCGCAGCTCCGGGTAGAGTGCGCTGTGCGCCAGCATGCAGTCAAAGAAGGGGCCGTTCACTATCAGACCGGCCTGGTGCAGCACCTGGATGTCAAACTTCGCATTCAGCCCGATTTTCTCGGCGCTGCCGGCAAAGGCGGGGGCGAAGCAATCCAGCCAGCCTTCCTCCGCAGCGGGGATGTAGTATGCCTCGTGTGCATCGATGGCCACGGAGAACCCCAGCATCTTGTCCATGAGGGGATCAAGTCCGGTAGTTTCGGTATCAAAAGCCCAGCGGGGTGATTGTTCCATGCGGGCTGCCAGGGCGGCGCGGGCCTCCGGGGTGTTGACCAGGTGGTACTGGTGCGGGGTGGAGTGGATATCGGTGAGCTGGGGCATGGTGAAGAGGTCGAGCTGCGTCTCGCCCTCAGCCACTTCTGTAGCAGGAGCTGCAGCGGCAAAGAGCTCGCCCAGGTCGGCATCGCTCGGCTGGGCGCCGCAGAGTTTGCGTGCCAGTTCCTTGAACTCCAGCTTTTTGAGAATTTCTGCCAGCGCCTTGGTGTCAAAATCCTGGATTCTGCAATCCTCCAGCTTCACTTCCAGCGGCACATCGCGGCGGATGGTGACCAGTTCGTAGGAAAGGCGGGCGGCCTCGGCGTTCTGCTCAATCTTCTCGCGCATCTTACCCTTGATTTCGGCGCTGCGGGCCAGCATTTCCTCGATGCTGCCGAACTGGGTGATGAGTTTTTTAGCCGACACGGCTCCCACGCCAGGTACCCCGGGGATATTGTCAGACGCATCGCCCATGAGAGCCAGGATGTCGATAATCTGGCGCGGGTCGGCAATGCCCCATTCCTCCAGGAACTCCTCCACACCCACAGTCTCGAAATCACTGCCTTTCTTGCCCGGTCGCCAGAAAGAACAGGTGGGCGAGAGCAGCTGCCCCAGGTCCTTATCCTTCGAGACCATGTAGGCGTGCATGCCGCCAGCCTCGTCGCTCATGCGGGTGATGGTGCCGATGAGGTCATCGGCCTCGTAGCCGGGCATGCGCAACGTCTTGATTCTCATGGCGGAGAGAATATTCACAATCCAGGGGATGGAATCGCGCAGCTCTTGCGGCATGGCCTGGCGGTTTGCCTTGTATTCCGGAAATCTTTCGTGACGGAAGGTGGGACCGCTGGGGTCCAGACAGGCTACAATGTGCGTGGGCTTTTCTTTTTCAATGAGATGCACTACGGTGTTGATGAAGCCGAACATGGCCGAGGTGTTCAGCCCGGCGGAGTTGCGCATCGGGTTGTTGATAAAGGCGTAGAAGGCGCGGTAGATGAGCGCCATGCCATCTAGTATGCAGAGTGTAGCCATCAGACGGTTAATGTAACACAACCCGCGCGCGCTACGCAAGTGAAATGACGGACAGTATGCGCAAATGAGCGGTTTCTTTTCCTTGCTATCTGGTGGGTTTGTGTTAGAATGAGAGCATGCCCACTCTCAAGCAGCTTACCGTAGAAACCCTCACGCATCTGGCGGAGAACGGGTGTGAACGCATGGCTGTGGATGATGAGGCTCGCGGTATTCTGCGCCAGTGGATGCTGGCTGCCCGGAAAGCGCCGTCCCCCCGGCCGTCGCAATCTGTTGCCCGGCCTGGGCCATCTGAGGAACCGGAAATGAGCGTGGAGCAAAAACTGGCCTACCTGCGCCAGCGGGCAGCGGATTGGAAACCAGCGCGACGGCTGGGTACCCTGCGTGATACGATGGTGTTTGCCGTAGGTAACCCGCATGCCAGGCTGATGCTGGTTGGCGAGGCTCCTGGCTATGAGGAGGAGCGTCAGGGTGAGCCTTTTGTGGGGCCCGCCGGGCAGTTGCTTACCAGAATCCTGGCGGCCATGGGGCTGAAGCGCAGCGATGTCTATATTTCCAACGTGTGCAAGTTTCGACCCTCCATGGGCGAGAACCAGGGTACGGCCAACCGAGCCCCCAATCCGGAGGAACTGGCGGCATGCTCGCCGCTCATCATGGCGGAAATCCGCGCTATTCAGCCGGAGTGCATCGTGTGCCTTGGCGGGAGTTCCGCCAGGGGCTTGCTGGGAACCCAGCAGGGGGTGAGTGCGCTGCGCGGGCAGTGGCTGGAGTGCCAGGGTGTACCCGTTCGCGTGACCTATCATCCCAGTTATCTGCTGCGCAATGAAGCTCTGAGTGCCCGCCGCGCCCTGTGGGAGGATATGCTGGAGGTGATGCGCCGCCTCGGGATGCCGGTGAGTGAGAAACAACAGAATTATTTCCGCTGATGCGTTTGCTTTCCATAGCCTGCGGGTTGCTGCTGCTGACCAGTTGCCATAATATCTACCAGCTTCGCCGCGCCGCCGTGAAGGGGGATGCCGCCGCCCAGTATGAATACGGACGCCGCCTTCTGACTGGGCAGAAGGGGGCCATCCGCTCGTATAAAAACGCTTTCCGCTGGTTTGCCAGGGCTGCCGAGCAGAAGGATTCCCGCGCCATGGCGGCCATGGGGCTCTGTTATGAGCGTGGCCTGGGGGTGCAGCGCTCCCTTCGCAAGGCCAGGCTATGGTACGCCGCTGCGGTGGATGAGGGAAACGACAACGCTTGTCAGACCTTGGTGCAGATGGAAGCCCGGGCCGGAAACCTCGGCGGCGCGCTGCAGTGGCTTGAACGCATGGCTGATGATGATTCCATCCCCGCGCAGCTTATGCTGGCGCACATGCACCTGAATGGCACGGCCAGAAATGCCAGCGCAGCCGAGGGTATCCGCTACCTCCGCTATGCCGCTATGCAGGGAAATGGCGAGGCTTGCCTCATGCTCAGTACCTGCTACGCGACGGGGAAAGGCGTTCCCAAAAATGATGAACTCATGATGGGTTGGCTTGTAAACGCCGCGGAGGCTGGTAATCAGACCGCTGTGGATTTGCTGAACCAGTCCAGACTCAGAAAAAAATAATTTTTTGCAAAAAAGGTCTTGACCTGCCGGTCATCCGGTGGTATATTCTCACCGCACCCACCAGGGTGAATCAAATGAAATCGCGGGATGGAGCAGCCAGGTAGCTCGTCAGGCTCATAACCTGAAGGCCGCAGGTTCAAATCCTGCTCCCGCAACTCTGAAAAAGCTCAATTCTCCGGAATTGAGCTTTTTTGTGCTTGCTTGCTGCGGGAATTATGTTATCTTTTCAGGAGATGCGACATTTAGTAAAATCAGTGGCTTGTATTGTTGTGGCGTGGGTGTTCGGCTCTTGTGCCACTCAGGTGTATCTGAACAGGTGGGAGCCTGCGCAGGTGGATTTGCCGCGCGGGTTGGTGCTTCATATTGATGCCGAGACCCGGGGGCCGCTGCGTCGTGAACTGCATCGCGCCTTTGCGCAGCAGATTTCTGCGGATGGATATTACACCGTGGATGGCGGCGGACCCTGCGCGCATGTGCGGTTGCACCGTGTGCATGTGAATATGGTGGAGCCTTCCGGGGAGGATAAGCACCACCGCCGCCCCTACCCGAATCGAGTGGAGCTTACCGCGGATGTCGTATGCAATCACCAGCGCATCTACCGCCGAGAACTTTCGGAGTATATAAGCTGTGATTATGAGGACCGCCCGGACTGGGAGGGAGCAGCAGAGGATATAGCCGCAGATGTGATGCGTGACCTTACTCCGCACCTTGCCCGCTACAGTATGGGCGTGGATGCTGTGGACGAAAACCCTGCTGTGGACCAGGCCGCGCAGGCATGCGCTGCCGGAAACTGGGAGCAGGGGCGTCAGCTGGCTCATGCTGCGCTGCAGCAGAATCCGAATGAGGCCGAGGCTTGTTATGTGCTGGGTATCATCGAACGCAACGCCCGGAACTATGCGGAGTCTGACTCCTGGTTCCGCAAGGCATACCAGCTGAAGCCGGAGAGCAAGTACACCTCCGCCATCCGCGGCAATGCCGCGCAGCAGGCCGCTGAGCAACGCGCATACAGCCAGCTCAACAGCAGTATCTGACAAGCTCCCCAGATTGTGTACTCTGTCGCGCCCAGGTGGATACCTTTTTCTGCAAAGGGAGCTTGTGTGCCTATTTCTGACAGATTGCAGAGCCACCAGAGACGGACATTTTACTTGTATGGCATTGTTGTTCTGTGATACACTCCGCGTGCCGCCTGGTGCGGCAAATCATCAGGCGGCGTAGTATTATGATACAACACGCACTGATAAACACACTGGCAGTCAATCCCGTGTTGGCTGAGCAACTGATATGGATTCTGTTCATTGCGTTCCAGCGGTGTTAGAATCTACGCCCTGTCCCCGGGAAACCTTTATTTTTAATGCCGCTTGACATCTACGGCTCTTTGTGTTCTAATAAGCCCGGCGGGAAACCGCTCAATGCAGTGCATTGTATCATATTACAAAATCAGCCCCCGGGTGTTGCCGCACCATCAACGGGGGCTTTTTCTTGTCTGTGGGAATTGGTACAATTTTCGGATGCGTGTCCCCTCACTCACTCGCAGGGGTACACCCACAAACGCGCCCGGGGTGGGGTATGGAACCTGCTCCA
Source organism: Akkermansia sp. (assembly GCA_017504805.1). Classification (GTDB taxonomy): domain Bacteria; phylum Verrucomicrobiota; class Verrucomicrobiia; order Verrucomicrobiales; family Akkermansiaceae; genus Akkermansia. Next base: position 4,862 of record JAFVQN010000074.1, read on the forward strand.
GAGAGAAAAGGGGTAGGGGGTGCGGGCAAGCAGCAGGGCGGCAATCCCCAGATTGTGTGCTCTGTCGCGCCCAGTTGGATACCTTTTTCTGCAAAGGGAGCTTGTGTGCCTATTTCTGACAGATTGGTGGAAGCGCGTCGAAAATGCTTGCTTTTTAATGGCGATGAAATAAAATGATTGCACAGGTTATCTGAGACCTGACAGAAACTTACTCCCGAATTCCCTTTTACTATGTCACAGGAAGAAATCAACAGCAGTAGTGCCCCGGCCGGAAAGAAAAAATCCCGGGGTTGTCTCAAATTTTTTATCCTACTGATTCTTCTGGTGTTGGGTGGTTGCTGGCTGTTCTCCTTCTGTTTCTATGATGGCACGGTGAGAAGCCCGCAGGAGGCTGTGCAGAAAGCTCAGACTTCCGTCCGCTCGATGGTGGAGCAGCTGGTGGCCAGCAGTACGCTGCAGGGGAAGTCGGTGAATCAGTCCGGTCGCATGGTTGAGATGTATTCCCTCTACGAGAAGGATTTTGTGGTGGAGTATGAGTACACGACGAGCTGGATGTTCTCCCGCAAGCGGATTAAGATTACCCAGCCTTATCGCGTGCGTTACGGTATCGATACCACCATGGCGGATTTGCAGTGCGAGTGGAAGGAAGGAAGCGATGTCATCAAGGTGGGTAACCTGAAACCCTGCGTGATTTCCTGCGAACGGTTTGGTCTGCAGCTTCTGGAGGAAGAGGAGGGGATGTGGAACAAGATTCACCCGGATGAACGGGCTCTGGCCCAGAACCAGATTGAGGTGCAGGCCCGTGAGGATGCCGCCGCGGACCCGGCGGCCATGTATCTGACGGAGATGCGCTTTGTGGAACTGCTGAACCGCGAGGCAGCCCGCCAGCAGTCTGCCACCCGTTATTCGCTGGTGCCCAGAAATTGAGAGCGGCGCATAAACGGCGACGTCACAAGCTCTGCAGGCGGAGGCGCTGCCTGTGGCACGCCGCGCGGGCGGATGGTTTTTCGCCGCAGAGTCCGCGACCTTTCGGCTGAGACTGTGCTGGTAAGCCCCTGGCTCAGGGAATTGAGGATGCCAGGGGCTGCAGGGGGGCGTAGCGGCCAAGAAAACGTAATTTATGCTTGTGAATAGCGCAGCGTATTGGTAGAGTATGAAAATAATGTTCCGAATGGGGATTTGATGCAATAAAGTTATCACTGAAAAACGCCTATCTGGTATAAACTTATTAATTTTTCGAGATGAAGACATCGTTGGCCTGTACTTTTTCCTTGTTTGCACTGGGTGGCGTGGTATCGCCCCTGGTGATGGCTGCTCCTGCAGCTGAAATGTCGGCGGCTTTGCCCGCGCCGGAGGTGGGGCTCCCCCGGTACTACGGCTCCATGACGGAAGACTTCACCATCAGCGTGAGTTTCCCGGTGCCGATGGTGCCTGCGGGGGAGGTGGGCAAGCCGGTGAAGCCCGGGGTGGTGAAGCTGAGCCATGCGGATGCCATGTCGATGGTGTGGCAGAGCACGTCCATGCTGCAGATAAAGCCGGTGTGCGAGCTGCCGGTGCTGGAGGTGTTCACCCTGGAGGTACCGGCGGGGGTGAAGGGGCTGAAGGGCGAACCGATTCCCCCGCTGGTGAAGAAATTGGGCACAAGCCGCTATTTCTACGGCTACTCCACCGGGCTCTGCGATAACGGGAACGTGTTCCTGCGTGCCGATAAGGAAAAATACGCCGATGTGCTGAAGCCACGCCTGGCCGGTATGTATTACGAGGTGGGCGGCAAGCGCTATCCGGTGGTGAGTCGCCCGGCTACGGTGGCCGATGCCGTGGCCGATTGGGATGCCTTCAGGAGCTGCACCGGGTACCAGGTGGGTGATGAAGACCGCGAGGCCGCCACCAGTCTGCCGCAGGATGAGTTGATTCCGAATACCTGGGTGCTGGAGTTGCCCGGAGCCCTGAGTGAAGGTGGCGTAATCGTCCGCATGCCGGGGCTGCGCTGGGATGAGGAGGAAGAATGCTTTGGCCCCGGGAATATCGTGCTGCTGAAAGCTCACGAGTGGAAGCACGTGGTGACCAATACCTACAAGGCTCCCGGTAAGTATGAGCTGGAGCTGAAGCTCGACATGCCCGCCGCTGCCACCACGCCAGAAGAGCTCATCCGCCAGTTTGAGTGGGGGCTGGTGCCGGCGGATGCCACGGTCCCCGAATTCCAGAAGATGGAGTGGCGTGATGGCGCCCTGCGCGCCCAGGTGAACGGCCAGGAGGTTGTCATCACCCCGCAGAAAATCCACGTGAGCGATGTGCGCCTGCCGGATGGTAGCGTGAAACCGGGCAGCACCGGCATGACCCTGCTGTACGATAGCGGGGAGCAGGAACTCAAACTGCGCACGGTGGGGCTGTACGAAGCTGTGGTGCCGGTTGATGAGGCGAACCGTCCGGAAGTGCCGGAGGATGTGACCTCTCTGCGCCCCAGGGCTCCGTATATCTACACCGATGTGTGCGCCAGCCAGATGCAGCTGCGCGGCAGCACCACTATCCGCTGCCGATATGGCCGCGTGAAGGGTGGTAAAATCCGCCTCTGGAAACTGCGCGGCGAGGCAGAGGACGCCGTGCGCCTGCTCACCAATTACGGCACGCGCTACACCGGCGCCCGCCTCGACTGGGATGATGAAGAAGCCCGCCACGACGCTCGCGTGGAAGAGAAGCTGGACGACAAGGTCTTTGAGGACAACCGCATCGATACTGATGACCTGCCCGGCGTGCTGGCATCGGTGGAGAAGGAACTGCCGGCCTCACTCGATTCGGAAATCAACCTGCCGCTGGCCGAGTTGTTCCCCGGTCAGCCGGTGGGTGGTTTCTACATGGTCGAGGTGGAGGGCGACCCGATGCGCAAGAGCAAGCACCCCTGCATGAACCAGGGCCTGGTGCAGGTGACGGACCTGGGCCTGCTCTGGAAGACAAATGGCCGCCACCTGTTCGGCTGGGCCTACCACCTGAGCACCGCGGGCGAGGTGCAGGATGCCACATTGCGTCTGCTGGATGCCGAAGGCGATACGCTGGGCGAGCTCCCGGTGAAGAATGGCCTGGTGCAGGGCGATTTCCCGGCAGAGACGCGCTTCCTGCAGCTCTGCACGGCGGAGGACAGTGTCATCCTGAGCCATGAGATCAGGAAGATGGATTGGGAGGCGAACCAGGGCAACACCTGGCAGAATAAGGCATTGATGGAGGAGGGAATCTGCCCGGCTGATCTGCCGGAGCCGCTGGTGTATCTCTTCAGCGACCGCTCGCTGTACCGCCCCGGTGAAAAGGCACACGTGAAGGGCCTCATCCGCTGGGTGAAGAATAACGAAATCCTGCTGCCGCAGGTGGAAAGCATCACGGCTGAGCTGTTCTGCAACAGCGAAAAGGTATGCACCCTGCCGGTGAAGCTGGAGAGCAACGGCAGTTTCACGGTGGATGCACCCATGAATGCCGTGGGTGATTATTCTGTGAGATTCACCCTGGTGTACAAGGGCGATGATAATGAGACGAGTCCGGATAAATCGGTGCTGAAGGGCAAAGCTTCCAAGTGGGTGAGCCTGAGCCGCACGGCTGGTATTTCTCTTGCCTGCAAGGAATTCCGCCGTAATGAGTTCGAGGTGGAAAGCTCCCTGAGTATCGATGCGGCCAAGGGACTGGCGAAAGTGGAGGCCAGGGCCACGAATTTCACCACCACTCCGGTGGCCCGGGGCAAGGTGGACTGGCGGATTGTTTCCCAGCCCCGCAATTTCCATCCCCGCCAGCCGCAGTGGGAGGGATTCCGCTTTGCTGATTATACGGACACCGCCTGGGCTTATTACCAGGAATGCTACGGCGACTACGGCCCCTGGGCGGAGAAGGAGTATGATTCGCAGAGCGGCACGCTGGACGATGCCGGGCGGGGAAGTGTGAACTTCACGCTGCCCAGGTCGGATAAGCCTGGTGCCATGCACGTGGTGGCAACCACTACGGTGACCAACGGCAACGAGCTCAGCGTGCGCAGCGTGCAGGAGCAGACCATGCACCCCGCTGCGGTCTATGGCGGTATCCGTCCGGAATCACTGCTGGCCTCGGCCGGCGGCACCCTGCCGGTGGAACTGGTGGCGGTCAGGCCTGATGGCGCCGCGTGGGATGGCCAGCCGCTGGCGGCAGAGCTCACGGTGAAGCGCACGGTGTTCCGCCCGTACCGCTACGGCTCGGTCTTCAAATCGGCTATCCGCAACGCGGCAGATGAAAACACAGAGCGCAGGATTCCCGTGCAGCTGACCGGCACCCCGCAGAAGCTGGAAATCCCGGTGGATGGGGCAGGTCGCTACGATGTGGAGCTGCGCGGCCGCGATGCCGGGGGACGCGAGTTCTACAGCGCCACGCGCCACTACGTGTGGGGTGATGATGTCTCCCCCTGGGAATACATGGGAGATACCGGGCTGGTGCTGCTGCCCGAAAAGGATTCTTACAAGCCGGGCGAGACAGCCCGCGTGCTGGTGCAGACCCCGGTGGATGCCGAGCTGCTGGTGACGGTGGAGCGCGGCATGGTGCTGCGCCACCTGCGCCGCAAGGTGACGGTGGCCAATCCGGTGATTGAGGTGCCGCTGGAGGCCGCGGATGCGCCCGGTGTGTATGTGAGCGTGAGCCTGGTGCAGAATGCCGGGGCCCGCGGGGCCGATGGCAAGCCCCTGCTCAAGATGGGAACCTGCCTGGTGCGGGTGGAGCCCGCAGAAAAGAAACTGATGGTGCAGCTCCAGGCACCGCAGCAATCCCTGCTGCCGGGCGAACCCTGCCAGGTGAGTGGCGTGATTACCGATGCCGCCGGAAAACCGGTGGCGAATGCTGAGGTGACCCTCTTTGCGGAGGATGAAGGCACCCTGCAGGTGATGGGGTATGACTTGCCGGACCCGCTCCGCCGTTTCTACTGCATGGAAGGCCGCGAGCACTGCGTGGGCACCTTCTCCGGCCTTGGACAGCTGGTGAGCGAGAACCTGGGCAGTCGCTATTTCGGCAACAAGGGCGTGTTCATCGGCGGCGGTGGTGATGAGGAAATGGAAGAAGAGTTGCCAGACTCCGCCTCGGCCTGTCTGCGCCGCAATTTTAATCCCTGTGCGCTCTGGCTTTCCTCGGTGAAGACTGA
>JAFVQN010000075.1 GCA_017504805.1 Akkermansia sp.
GACCCTGGTGGACAAGAAGGGCCGCACCTTCCTGCTCAAGATGGGCACGCTGGGCATCATCGTGGGTCTGGCAGGTGTGGGTGCCATGTTCCTCACCGTGGAAAACAACCGCGTGGACGTAACCGCCCAGGTGGCCGCCGCTGTGCAGGATAACTCCCTCAATATCTCCGCCGCGGATGCTGTGAAAGCCGCTGTAACCCCCGAGGTACAGGCTGCCCACCCCGAATTCATGCAAGGCGAATCCGTAGCCCCCGGCATGCAGCTGATTGTGACCTACACCCAGGGCACGTCCAGCATGCAGGACGTGGCTGAGGTCCGCGCCGATGGTGCTGCTGATGGTTCCTCCATTGCCATCGCCAAGAGCGTCGCGCTGGCACCCACCTTCATGGACAAGCTCTGCTTCTGGACCACCCCGCTGCCCGAAGGCACCGTGAAGGAAGTGACCATCACCCGCGCTGAAATCGGCATGAAGCCCAACGCCGTGACCGGCTGGATTGTGACCGGCTTCTTCGTGGTCTTCATCTCCTTCTACGCTGCCGGCCCCGGCGTATGCGTGTGGCTGGCTCTCTCCGAGCTCATGCCCAACCGCATCCGCGCCAACGGTATGGCCATTGCTCTGCTCATCAACCAGGGTGTTTCCACCACCATCGCAGGCACCTTCCTGCCCTGGGTGGGTTCCTCCGGTTACTCCTCCGTATTCTTCTGGCTGGCTGGCTTCACGGTGATTTACTTCATCACTGCCGCCTTCTTCCTGCCGGAAACCAAGGGCCGCACCCTCGAGGAAATCGAGCAGTACTTCAAGACGGGCAAGATGCCCGAGAAGAACTAATCCACCCGTTCTTCCTGAAGATTCATCTTCGCCGGCTTCCCCTGACGCCACAGGGGAAGCCGCTTTGTTTTCCCTGATTCGCCAGGCATGGTGCTCAAATCCCCAGAGAAACGAAAAGACAAAAATTGACTCGACGCTGACACGTGAAATCTGCTAGAATACCCGCAGTGAGGTCTGAAATATGAAATTCAGGGTAATGACAGCGGAAGAGGCCGCCGCCATGATTCAGCATGGCGAGTGCGTAGGGTTCAGTGGATTTGCCAATGCGGGCGCACCCAAAGTGATTCCGCAAGCCATGGCGGCACACGCCAGGACCGAACACCAGGCCGGGCGACCGTGGCGTATCAGCCTCATGAGCGGTGCTACCACCAGCACCCTGGTGGCTGGCTGCCTGGCCGCAGAGGGAGCCCTCACCCGCCACATGCCCTACCAGTCCAGCCCGGAGACCCGCAAGGCGGCCAATGACGGCAGCATGGCCTACAACGACCTGCACGTCTCCCTCATGGCCCAGCAGATGCGCTACGGCCACCTGGAGCGCCCCACGACCGCAGTCATCGAATGCTGCGAGGTCACGGATGATGGCGAGCTGACCCTGACTACCAGCGAAGGCAACACCCCCACCTTCGGGCTTCTGGCAGACCGCATCATTCTTGAGCTCAACTCCTTCCACGACCCTCGCCAACTGCGCTGCCTGCACGATATCTTCATCCCCAACGACCCGCCCCAGCGCACGTTCATCCCGCTGAACAACCTGGACGACCGCATCGGACGCCCCACCATGAAGGTAGATCCGGAGAAAATAGCAGGCGTGGTGCTCACCCACGAGCCGGACTACATCGCCCGCTTCAAAGACCTCTCTGAAGTCACCCTGCAGATTGGCGAGAACATGCGCAAATTCCTGGAGGCCGAGTACCAGGCAGGCCGCATTCCGGCAGAAGGGCTCCCGCTGCAGAGCGGCGTGGGCAACGTGGCCAATGCGGTACTCGCCAGTGTGGGGCAATCCACCATCATCCCACCGTTCAAAATGCACACCGAGGTACTCCAGGATACCGTGGTGGAGCTCATGAAGCAGGGCCGCTGCCTCTTTGCCAGCAGCTGCTGCATCCATGTCTGTGATGAAGTGCTGCAGGAAATATACCAGAACTTCGACTTCTACCGCGACAAGATTCTCCTGCGCCCGGTAGAAGTCTCCAACAACCCCGCAATCGCCCGCCGCATCGGCCTCATCTGCATGAACACCGCGCTCGAGGTCGATATCTTCGGCAACGTCAACTCCACCCACATCGCCGGTACCCATATCATGAATGGCATCGGCGGCAGCGGCGATTTCGCCCGCAGCGCTGCCTACACCATCTTCTCCTGCCCCTCTGTCGCCAAAGGGGGTGCCATTTCTGCCGTGGTACCCATGGTCTCCCACACCGACCACACTGAGCACGACGTACACGTCATCATCACCGAACAAGGCGTGGCCGACCTGCGTGGCCTATCACCCCGCGAACGCGCTGAAGTCATCATCGAAAATTGCGCCCACCCGGAATACCGCCCGCTGCTGCGCAAATACCTCGCACGCAATACCAAGGGTCACACCCCGCACGACCTGCACAAGGCATTCTGCTTCCACAACGCCTTTGCAGACACCGGTGACATGCGCAACGCCGACCTTGACTAACACGGAAAATACGCAGCTCCGCGCAGCCTCAGACTTGCGGAATCCTCACAGTTGCCAATCTCTTCAAAGTCCACTTGGAATTCCGCCAGAGCAACATCCCTTAATCGCCTGGGTGGGGGATTGTCCGAGCTCACCAGAAAAAAGCCATTCAGCTTACATCCGGGCCAGCAAGGCAGCAAAATGCTGTACAGCTGCCGCCAGGCGGGGGCAGTTGTAAAACTGCACTTCATTGAGCTTATTGACCTCTGACACAAAAGCAGCCCCGACCGCCTGGGCAGAAGGGTCATATTCGAGCTGGGCCTGCGCTGCTGCCAATTCCGCAGCATCAAGCTGACCTTTCATACTGACCAGGGCAGCTGCATATTTCGAAAGTTCCTCGATAGCGACAGCCACATCATTCGGGTCCTCTGCAATAGTTGGCAGCCGGAGCAGCTCGGCCACCCCTCCAATCAAGGCCTGCTGGGTTTGAATGTACCCCTCCACCGTGAGCTCTTGCGCCTGAGCCCATGAGGGCGTAATCTGCGTTGCAACAATAACTACCGGAGCTAAGTACTGATGTAAGTGCATGACGGCTCTAATATCACAGCCCACCCTCTCTGTCAAGACTTACTTTCATGCCTTCCCCAACGGCACATGCGTGTCCCAAAGATTTGGGACACGTGGATTGACAATTTACAATTGACAATTGACAAATTGAAAGTTAGCGGCTTTCCGTCTTCGTTCCTGCGGAACTACGCCGAGACAGGACGCCGACGGAATCACCAATGCATGCTTACTGCCGATGGCGAGGCGGGAGATACCCTGCTACAGGGCTATTTTCCCTTAATCTTTGGGACACGTGTGCCCAACGACAAAGCCGCAAAAAAGAGGAAGGATATCATGCAGGAACATGAAGTTCCGCCCATCAGACCGGGATTACCATTGTAATATGCTTGCCAGAAATAAAAAAAACTGATATGCTGCCGCGCACGGTAACACACCATAACGATTCATGAAGGCACTGAAAGACCGAATTATTAAGGATGGCAAATGTTTTCCGGGGGGAATCCTCAAGGTGGACAGTTTTATCAACCACCAGATGGATGCCAGCCTGATGCGTTCCATGGCAGTTGAGTTCGTGCGCCGATTTGCCTCTGCCCGGATCAACAAAATCATCACCGTAGAGGCCAGCGGCATAGCCCCGGCCATTATGGTGGGCAACCTGCTGGAGCTACCCGTTGTCTTTGCCAAGAAAAAGAAACCCAGCACCATGGAGAACATGCTCAGCACCACCATTCACTCCTTCACGAAAGACAAGGACTATACAGTATGCGTAAGTGGCGAGTATCTCGGACCAGATGACCGGGTTCTCTTCATCGATGACTTCCTGGCCAATGGAAATGCAGCACTGGGCATCCTGGACCTGGTGAAACAAGCTGGCGCCACTCTGGAAGGCATGGGGTTCCTCATCGAAAAATCATTTCAGAATGGTGGCAATAAACTGAGACATCTTGGGATTCACGTCGAATCACTAGCCATTGTTGACAGTCTGGACAACTGCACGATACAATTACGCAATTGAACATGACTGACCATTCAGCCACCAGCCAGCCCGACCTCATCTACGGGTTGGAGGACGCACCGCCATTCTGGGATGCACTATTTGCGGCACTGCAGCACCTGCTCGCCATGTTCGTGGCGGTGGTTACGCCACCACTGATCATAGCAGCTGCGCTCAATCTGGATACCGCTACCACGGGCTACCTGGTATCCATGTCACTTGTGGCCTCAGGGGTATCCTCCTTCATCCAGTGCCGCCGCTTTGGCAGGCTGGGGGCCGGGTTACTCTGCGTACAAGGCACGAGCTATTCCTTCATTGCCCCCATCATTGCCGCAGGTCAGATTGGGGGACTGCCGCTCATCTTCGGCTCCTGCATGGCCGCAGCCTCTCTTGAAATGCTGGTAAGCGCCAGCCTGCACTACCTGCAAAAAGTTATCACCCCGCTGGTATCCGGAATCGTAGTTACCCTCATCGGGCTGAGCCTGATCAAGGTGGGCATCATCGCATGCGGCGGGGGATACAGCGCCATGAGCAATGGTACATTCGGCAGCATGCAGAGCATCATGCTCTCCAGCCTTGTGCTCTGCTGCATCGTTATCAGCAACCAGAGCAACAACAAATATCTGCGCATGAGTTCCATCGTCATCGGACTCATCGTGGGCTACATTGTTGCGTGGAGCATCGGCCTCATCAACTTCAACAGCATCTCGGGCTATGCAGCCTTCCACTTCCCCACGCCGTTCCGCTACGGCCTTGACTTCAGCTGGTCCGCCTTTATAGCCCTGGGACTCATTTACGTTATCACCTCCATCGAGGCCTATGGCGATATTACCGCCAATTCACAAATTACCGGGCTGAAAGTCCAGGGCGCGGATTTCATGAAACGCGCACAGGGCGGCATCCTGGCAGATGGCTTCAACTCCATGCTGGCAGGCATGTTGAACTCCTTTCCGAACTCAATCTTCGCCCAGAACAACGGTCTGATTCTGCTCACCGGAATTGCCAGCCGCCGCGTAGGATACTACATTGCCGCCATGCTGGTACTGCTGGGAATTTTCCCCTATGTGGGGTTGATTTTCTCCCTCATGCCCGAGCCAGTCCTGGGTGGAGCCACCCTGCTGATGTTCGGCACCGTAGCAGCAGCCGGCATCCGCATCCTGGTATCGCAGAATATTGACCGCAAGGCATCACTCGTGATTGCAATCAGCATGGCCTTCGGCATTGGCGTGGAAATGGTACCCGACATCCTCTGCCAGATGCCTCAATCCATTCGCGAAATCTTCTCTTCCGGCATTACCACCGGCAGCTGCACCGCCATCATCACCAATATGCTCATCCGCATCAAAAAAGAAGAAACGGCTTAAATGGGCATCTTCACAGCCCCCCGGAGAACAAATTCCCAGAAGTTCACCCATTCCACAAAGATTGCTGATATTTCTATTGCTAACGATATCTTTGAGATACATGTGGCAATATACATGACGGTTGCAGTTTTTTCTTGCTATTTCTTCCATAATATGCAGAATAACAGCTGCGCTATATTCCACCGTCATGAACAAAATTTCATCCCTGTCCTGCATTCTGAGTTGTTGTATTCTAGCTGCTGGAATGTTGAATTCCTGCGACCATCCGTATGAGCAAAAGGAACCCAAGTTCAGTAACATTATGGATCTTGACGACCAGCGGTTCCGCCTTGGCCTGCCGCTAGGCGCAAAAGCCATGCATATTGGGGAAGCCCGCTTCTCAACAGCACGTCTCAGCTACTACGCAAACAACCATGCGGCATACAACGCGCTGATGCAAAACAAAATAGATGGTTACCTCTATGACAGTCACGCACTTGACTATGTAGCCGCAAACTCTCCGGATGTTGCAGTACTTCCCGGCTCGGTTGGAAAGGTTGACATTGCCATCGGCATTGCTCCAAAAAACAAAGATCTGCTCGCTGCCATCAACAACTTCATCGACCAGTACAAAAAAGACGGCACGTACGAAGCCATGTATGAAAGGTGGGTAAATCCGCCTGGTCTGAAGGATGGTGAGATTTCAGATGCCGCAGAAATACCCGAAATGCCTCAGATTGCTACGCCTGCGGAGCCGACTCGTAAACTCGTGGTGGGCACCAGCAGCGAGGCCGAGCCCATGTGCTTCAGCATACCCGGCAGCGAAAAAGGCACAACTACCCTCACCGGCTTCGACATGGAGCTGCTCCGGCGCCTGGCATTGCACCTCAACGTCCAGGTTGAGCTTAGAGAAATGGACTATGTCGGGCTCACTAACGGCCTCATAAGCGGTGAGCTGGACCTGGTTATCGCCGGCCTCAACAAGACAGAAGAGCGTGAAAAACGCAATATTATTTTCAGCAAGTCCTACATTGATTCCAATATAGTGGTTCTTGTTCGGAGTGAACAAGTCGCAAAACAAGAGAAATAGTATTTCTGCTTTACCACTTTTCCGCCCCCTTTTCGAAACGCGAAAAGGGGGCATGTTTTTCGGGAGAAAGCGAAAGCCCCCCATGCGTGTCCCAATGATTTGGGACACGTGGATTTACGATTGACAATTTACAATTGACGAATTGAAAGTTAGCGGCTTATACCAACAGAACCACAAATGAATGCTTAACGCCGATGGCGAGGCAGGTGATACCCCACTACGGATTTTCACACCAAACACTATGCCTTTATGTCGTTCAGGGCTATTTCCCCGTAATCTTTGGCGCCACGTGTGAAAGCCCCCCCCTACAGGAGAATCAAAACTGTTTTTCCGCTTCGAAACGCAGGTGCTCCACAGCAGTGCGCATGGCTTCCTGCCGGGATTTCCCGGCCATGGCAGCTTGTATCATCACGCGTTGCAGGTCGGTCTCCCGCGCAATCATCATAGAAATGGCCATCTGAGCCTGAGGCGTGAAATAACGGCTGACAGATGGGTATCTGGCAGCAAGCGCGTCTATCTGAGGAGAGAATCTCTCGCGTACAGCCAGCATTCCGGCCCGGTCCTTTGGTGATTCCCGGCGCAATGTTGCAATTATAGCCAGGTTGAGCTCATTCGCCTCAGTAACATAGGACCTGGCATCTCCGGTCAGAAAATCGACAGGGGTGCGCTCAACGATTTTCTGCATCATATCAAACTGCTGCTCCGGAGCTGGATTGATGCCGCCGTCGGGAAGTTCCGCATTCAGTTCCATCGAAACCGCTGTCATCAGGATAAGGTATTTACGGATAGCCGGGTCTATCTCATACCAGGTTATACAAGCAGTTGGGTCACTGAGTCCCAGAGCTGAAGACGGCTCCGGCCCAGCTTCACCAGCCTCAGTCATATGCGGCGATACGCATAACAACAGAACACCAATAAGGAAAAATATCGAAAACTTCATCTGCTCCCTTTACTGTTATTCGGTTCAGCTGCACTTAAATATTCACCACCAACCTGCGGCAGAAAATGACCTCAGCTTCCCGTCTGATGAACATGAAAGGTATAACACTGCTGAAACAGCGCCACCTTTATTTCTGTTTCATTAATTTTTCGTAATACTTAAGATTACGTTCCAGTGCCTGACCGGTACGAGTCCGGGGAGCTGCATCATAGGCTTTCTTATATGCCTTCACCATGTTCTCCAAATCCCGCAGCATAGCGTAAGAATCACCCACAGCCCGTAAGGCATCTTGACGCACCTCCGGCACCAGATCAGGTTGAGCAAGGAATGAATCTAACTGCTTAATGCTTGCATTCAGTTCCGCAGGGGTAGTTTTACCTCTGAACGAATCCAGCACTTCACGCAAAGCAGACTGCTGAGAAATACGCAACTCGGTAGAATTTGCAAACCCACGATATCCAAGAACATTATCGGGATCAAGCAAGTTTATCTCTGCAATGACATCTGCGTATTTATCCCGGCACACTTCCGGAAGTGTCTCAAGCGCCGCGGCGAGCCCCCTGGCCCTCTCCATCCCGGTTTTCCCGGCAGCGGCAGCCAGTGCCGCATCGCGGGCAGCCAGCCGTTCCAACCCCGCCTGCACCAGGGGTATATAGTCCGCCGGTGTGCGGCGAGCTCCATATATCACCTCAAAAGGCAAACCGTCAGCATCCATCAGCACCACACCTGGCAAGCCCTCTATTTTATAGGCATAAAGCATCGCCTCGCGAGCCTTCATTTCCTCACGCGACACCTTGGCCAACAATGCCGGAGTCCGGGGAAAATCTATCGGTACAAGCACAAACTTATCACCGAACGCAGACTCAAACTCAGGAGAATTCACAATCTTGTTACGCAAATGAATACAGGCGGTACACCAATCCGTACCCGTAAAGTCAACAAAAACGTTGCAGTTTTTTTCCTTTGCTGCAGCAAGTGCTTCCGGCATTGTAGCCAGTTCTGGCAGCGCAAAAGCAGAAGCTGCCATTGCCAGCAACGTGATAACTCCAGTCGTATATTTCATAGCATGTAAAGTGTGTCCTGTTTGTAAAAATCCGGCAACTTCGATTAAGGAACACCATAGCCGATGCACGGAACTTCCCTAAAGCTACTGATTTTTACTCCGCTTGTCAATCTCTAATTTTCAAGCTCCTTTTCCCACCACGCGTGTCCCAAAGATTTGGGACACGTGGATTTACGATTGATAATTTACGATTTACGAATTGAAAGTTAGCAACTTATGCCGATAGAACCTTAAATGAGCGCTTACTGCCGATGGTGAGGCCGGTGATACCCCACTACGAATTTTCACACCGAACACTACGCCTTTATGTCGTTCAGGGCTATTTTCCCAAGGATTTTGCAAGCTATGGAAATATCAGCAACATTTTGGGAGAAGCAAGGTGCATGCCGATGTTCCATGCACTATTCCTCTGGCTTTCAGCTCGCAAACTGCCCACCACGCATCGCCCCACCAATGCGCATGATACACTCATCACAAATCGTCAAAGCAATAAGACGGAAACATCACAGCAGCGCGCACTTCGCGCAGCCTGAATCCTCTCAAGATTTTCACCGCCCCCGGCCCGGTACGCGCCATGCGCATCAAGCCTTCTTCTTGGACGGACGCCCACCCTTGCTCTCCGGATGCGGGAACATATTCTCCCGGCTCAGTGCCTCCGGCGGCAGCGGCGGAGTCAGCGAACCACCCTGCTCTCGGAGCTGGCGGGAAAACAGCCGCACCGCTGCCAGCAGCAACGTATTACGCGTGCGCTTGAAATGCCCTGCCGTGCTCTCCAGTTCATCCAGCAGCTCCAGGGGACAACGAAATGTAACAATCTTGGTACTCATACGAAAAAAAATCAATGGTGGTGATGGTGGTGGCCGCAGCTGCATTCGCCCGGCTCATGGTGGTGGTGGCAGTCACAGTCGGCATCTGCACATTCACAGCCGTGCCCGCTCTCCGGTTCATAGTCGGCATCCTCAATCTCCGGCGGCAGCGGCGCATCGTCCTCAGGGTGGTACGGCGGCTCCAGCCTCGCCGCCAGACCAGGAGTAGCCGCCACCTCGGCCGCAAAGCGTCCGTGCATATTCCGGTTACGCAGATTCGCCCCCGCCGCCAGCAGCTGGTCCACAATCCGCTCATACCCGTAAAAAGCCGCCAGATGCAGCGGCGGCTGACCGTATGCATTACGGGCATTCACATCTGCCCCGGCAGCCAGCAGCAGCGCAATCAATGCCTCATCCGGCTCCACGCCCACAGCAGCCAGGTCCGGCGCCAGGTCCACCTCATCCTGCAGCAGCAGTGTGGCCGCCCGGCGCAGCGTCTCTGCATCCTCCCCCTTCATGAGAGCCTCCAGAAACTCCTGCACAGGCTCATCATACTCATCAGGATCCAGATCCGCAGCCATCTGCTGCAGGTCCTCCAGCGTCACACGCGGCCTCTCATCCTCCTCCAGAGTCACACTGTTCCACTGCAAATCACTCATGCGCCTAATATACACCAATGTCGCAGTAATTACCAGCATAATGTCTTCCATCACGCAAAGTCCCGGAAAATTTGCCGACAAGTAGAAAATCGGCACTGCGTCATAAAAGTCGCGTAAATGACGGGGGGGGGTTAGCTGCCTGAGTTTGAGGCGAAGATACTCAACGGATGGTCGCCCCGGGGTTTTGAGTTGGAGGCGGGATATTCCTGAGTCCGTTTAAAGCGGAAAAAGCCCAGCACCTGCTGCACATGGCGTGAAAGCGTTTCAAGAGCTTCTGTCGACGCTGTCCATTCTCCGGAAAAGGCAGTGCATTATGGTTAGATAACGGCTCTTTTCTTTCAAACTTTGGGCCACATGGGGTGGATATAATCTTATCGCCTGCATTTTAGGCTTTACATAACCTGGTAAAAGTGTAGCATGAGTACATGGCCAGACGCCCGCTTAAAACACCTGTACCGACACAGAAGAAACCCACACGTGCCGCATCGTCATCCGGCAAGGGGTGGATTGCTGCCCTTATCCTCATCGCCCTGGGCGGTGGTGGATACTACGGTTACGACCAGTACCAGAAGAGCGAACAGGAGCGCCTGGCCCGCGAGGCTGCCCGCCGCGCCAGGATTGAAGCTGAAAAACGCAAAGCGGAAGAAGAACGCCTGGCGGCCGAAAAAGCAGAGCGCGAGCGACTGGCCGCCGAGGAGGCCGAGCGCCGCCGACTGGAAGCGGAAGAGGAAGAACGCCGCCGCAAGGAGGCCGAGCGCCTGCGCAAACTGCGAGAATCGCAGAAATCAGACGATCCCCCCCTCCCGGAACCCAAAGATACCGATGAACCGGAACCAACGCCGGAACCGGTAGAGAAAGAGCCCTCTATCTACGATAAGGAGCTGCCCATGCACGGCGCAGATGCCAACAGTATATCCTCCAGGAAGCAGTTTGATGCCCTCATTGACAACCTGCTCGAGAAGCGCGACTTCAGCGATTTCGAACGCGCCATGAGCGAGAAAATCAAAGAGAGTATCCCGAACTACGCCGGCAACGGCAAGCTCAACTACGCGCAGTACAAAAACAACCGCAACCTCATGCAGGCGGTGGACCTCTGCCTGCTCATCCGCATGGCCGGTGCAAACGAGCTCAGCAAACTCGCGGCAATGGAAGGCGGTGACAACGACAACGGCGGCGCAGACTTCCTCCGCTGGGCAATCCGTGACAAGAGCCGCCCCTTGCACCTCTTCATGCAGAGTTTTGCCTCGCAGGAAGGCCGACCGGAAAATGCAGCCCACTCCCTCAACCTCTTTTACACCATCTGGTCCGAAACTCCGGCCAAGGAACGCGTGAAATACCTCAACCTGGCGGTAGCCGGTTCGCTGATGAACCCGGATGTCTGCAACTCCAGAGGCAGCATCCGCGACGCCTCCGCCACTATCCTCACCGTGCCGGAGGTCTGCGCCTATCTGCGAGAAATGGACGGTAAGCGCAAACTGGTGACCGATATCAAGAAACTAAGCGTATCCCAGCTCATGCACGTGGTGAACGTGCGCCTGCCCCAGAGCGAGATTGACTGGGCTGCGGAAAACGTGAACTACACCCAGGCCAAGTGGGGTGAAGCCTACGGCTCCATCCGCTACCTGATGGAACGCGCCACCAACAACAAGGACCCGTACAAGCTGTACACCTTTGAGGAAATCAAGCGCGAAGGCGGTGTCTGCCGCGACCAGGGTTACTTCTCGTGCAATACGGGTAAATGCCGCGGCGTACCGGCTGTCTACATCGTGGGCGATGGTGACCGCGGCCCGCACGCCTGGATGGTCAACCTGACCGATGCAACCACCTGGGTTCAGACCAACTCGTACGGCTACAACAGCGGACGCTTCACCAACCCCTGCTCCGGCCGCAGCCAGCACGAATCTGTGCTTCTGAGCCGCAGCGCCAAAAATACGGATGCCAAGCTGGTTCCCGCATCGGATGCCATGATACTGGCCAACTACCTGGTGCGTATCGACTGCATCAAGGAAGCGCACGGCACGGCACGCTATGTGACCGAGGCATTCCCGGAGGAGACAGCCGCCTGGGCAAACTACATCAAGGTACTCGGCCACAGTGAGAAGCACCTGCCGCCTGTCTCGGTGTGGCGCAAGATAGATACCGACCTCATCCGCATGAGCCGCAAGAACTCCGAACTGCTTGACCTGGCAGGCGAGGTAGAGGAGAAATACCTGCTGGCCGGCAAGAACGCCGCCAGCAAGCAGGCAGCCATGAACCGCTCCATAAGCCAGCTGAGTCGCCGCGGAGGCGATGACCGCGCCGATCTCGTACTTAGTGCGGTAGACCGCCAGGCCACCGTCATGGCCGAGGCTGGCAACTACCGGGGTCTGGCCAACCTGTACAGCAAGCAGCTCAAGAAATACACCAAGCGAGGTGATATCTTCGGCCAGCTGCTGAGGCAATACATGGGTCACCTCGGCGAGGAAGCTACCCAGCGCGACTGGAACACCCTGGCCCGCAGCACCGAAAAACTCTTTGAGAAACACATGATGAGCAACGGCGGCGATTTCTTCAAACTCAAGAAAGAAGTCGAAATCCAGAACATGATAGCCGATGCCTGGGATAAAGCCGGAAACAGCCGCAAGGCTGAAAAGCTCCGAGAATCCGCCGCTGAACGGCTCAAAAAGGGTCAGCAGCAGCACGGCGGCAGCGAGGATTAAGTCCACCCTCCCCCCTCATCGCAGGAAAGCCCCGGTCGCCATCGCGACCGGGGCTTTCTCAGCATCAACTCCGAAACGAAGTTTTAATACTTGTAGTCCACGTAGAACTGGAACTGACCACCGTCGTCCGCGCAGTTCTCGCTCTTGAACGGAATGGCGTAATCCACAGCCAGCGGGCCCATGGGCAGGTTGATGCGCAGGCCGATACCGTAGTCAGCGGCCCACTCAGCAAGCTTGAAGTCAAAGCTGTTCTTGTGAACAAAACCGGCATCCACAAACATGGCGAAACGCACGGATTCCACAATCGGCAGGGTCATTTCAAGCTGCACAAAGGCAGAGGTGTTGCCACCCATGGTCTCATCACCAGCCAGGGCTTCATCCACCATACCAACATCGTGGAAGCGGAAGCCACGCAGATTGGAAGGTCCGCCCAGGTAGCAGCGCTCAAAGATGGGCACATCATCCCCGCTCTTCACTGTATCCACCGTCTCCAGGGCAAAGTTCACGCTGAAGATGGAATCCCAGAACGAGTTGTAGTAATAGGAGCCGGCCACACCCACCGTGTAGGTTTCCGTGGTGCTGCCGGGACCGCTGTAGCCCAGGAAGCACTCCAGGTGGCCGCCCTTGCGCGGGGTGATCATGGCATCTCGTGAGTCATACTCGTAGCTCACGCGGAAGTGACTGCGCACGTAGTCACCGGCCTGTTCCTCGAAGAAGATTGGAGCCCAGCCGCGGGTGTCGATACCATAATGCTCAATCTTGTACTCAAACTTCACGGCAGTAAGGTCCGAGAGCGCCTTGCGCAGGGAGATGGCGTAGCCGTAGTTCTCCTGCTCATAGTAATCACTCATGTACGACGAGTCAGAGTAGAACAGTTCATTACCCAAGGCAAGCTTGCGATCCAGGAACCAGGGTTCGAGCAGGTAGATAGAGGCGCTGGAATACTCCGTACCCAGCTTAGCGGACACGGTGAGACGCTGACCGCCACCCACGAAGGTACCGCCGTTCACAAAACCGCGAATATCGAAGTTGGACTGCGTGATGGTGGTGTACATATACACGTTTTCCACTGTGGAGAAAGCCACACCCAGCGTCAGGCTGCCGGTCATCTTCTCGTGTACATTCACGTTGATATCGCGGTAGCCATCCGTCGTGGACAGCCCCTGGGAGACCTCCACCTGGTCAAAGTAGTTCAGATTATCCAGACGGCGCTTTGCGGTCTCAAGGTCTACCGAGTTGAGATTTTCGCCCGGTTTGAGGGGAAGTTCGCGCAGGATGACGTGCTGACGAGTCTTGGTGTTGCCACGCACATTGATACGGCCCACCTTGTAGCAATCGCCCTCATTCACATTATAGCAGATATCGATGAGGCGCGTACCGTCTTCCAGCTGCCCTGCCTCGTTGATATCAGGGCGCACATCGGCATCTGCATAGCCCTTGGCGCCATAGTAGCGGCGAATCATGGTCACGTCATCCGCCACCTTCTGAAGCGAGTAGATATCGCCGTCCAGCATGCTGAGGCCGGGTTCCAGTTCCTTGGCGGTGTAGGCCGTCAGCGGACCGAAGGTCACATTGCGGACCTTGTAGCGAGGGCCCTCCTCAACCGCCACCTTCAGGTGGAGCTTCTGGCGGCCTTCCGTATTGTCGCTGGCAGTGTACCTCACATCAGCCAGACGGGCGCGGAGGTAACCGTAGTTCTTGTAGTGTTTGATAACGGCCTCCAGGTCATCCTCCACCTGTTCGCGGTCAATGCGACCAGACTTGGTAATCCAGGTGAACAGGCCACGTTCCTTGGTCTGCATGAGCTGGCGCAGCTGCTCGTCATCGAATGCGGTGTTACCCTCGAAATCGATGGTGTTCATGCTGACCTCGCGACCTTCATCTATGTTGAACACCACATCCTTGTAGGAGCCGCTGGCGGTCTCCTGAGCCTGCCAGCTGACCTGTGTATCCGGGTAGCCGGCTTCCTGGTATGACTTGATGATGTTCGCACGGGCGCGGGCCAGGCTGGCGTCGCTCAGCACTGTGCCGGGCTGCAGCTTGCTCATCTCGCGCAGGTCGTCTTCATCAAATTCCGTGTTGCCGGTAAAGCCCACACCGGCCAGCACACTACTGGCGCGCACATTGAATATCACTTTCACCGCACTGCCCGACGGCTGCACGGCCACCGTGGCATCCGGGTCCACCAGACTGCGTTCAATCAGGCGCTCCAGGTCGGCGTTTACCCGCACAGAGGAGTACTCGCCCCCCGCACGAGTCTGCACCACATCCATCAGACGCCGGTCCGGCAGCACTTTCTCGCCCGTGTAACGGAACTCCACACCAGCCACGGTCTTGCCGTCGAACGCTGCATCGTTCTGGAACAAGCCCGTCGTGGGTCCGAGTTCGCGGACTACCTCGGCTTCATCCAGCAGGCGTGTGTCAGAAGCAGCGGAAACCAGGCGGGTCTGCACCGGAGCAGCCTCCTCTACAGAAGCCGGGGCCTTACGCTCAGGTTTGCGGGCAAACACGTCGTCCTCCGCAGCGGCGGCCTTAGTTGTCTGCTGCGCCTCCTGCTGGTCTTCCATCATGGCATCCAGGAAGGGGTCCCCCGTAGTGCCTTGACCATAAACGGGAGCCGCGAACGACAGTGCCAGCGCTGTGAGCGCCGCACTCCAGTGCATTGTGGGCTTGTTCATGCGTGCAATCCTATACTTCCGCTTGCAATTCGTCAAGATTTTATTAGAGCATCACAAATAATAACGCGCGTGCGCTGCCTGTGGCGTCATAATGAGAGAATAATCATTGCCACACGCACTTGAACGCGCTAAAATGCATCCATGAGTTACGATTTGATTGTGATAGGTGGTGGTCCCGCCGGCTACGTGGGTGCCATCCGCGCTGCACAGCTGGGTAAGAAGGTTGTCTGCGTGGAGCGTGAACGCATCGGCGGCACCTGCCTGAACTGGGGCTGTATCCCGACCAAGGCCCTGCTGAAAAACGGCGAGGTTTACAACACTATCAACAAGCGCGCCGCCGAATTCGGCATCGCAGCCGAGGGGCTCAGCTTCGACTGGAGCGCAATCATCGGCCGTTCCCGTCAGATCAGCGACCGCCTTTCCGCCGGTATCGCGTTCCTGTTCAAGAAGAACAAGATTGAGAGCATCAGCGGCGAAGCCAGTATCCCCGGCCCCGGCAAGGTGGAAGTCACCGCAGCCGATGGCACCGTGACCACACTGGAAGCACCGCAGATTCTCATTGCTACCGGCGCCCGTACCCGAGAGGTCCCCGTATTTCCCTTCAATGGCAAGACCATCATCGGCAGCAAGGATGCCCTGGTCATGCCCGAACGCCCTGGCAGCATGATTGTCATCGGCTCCGGTGCCATCGGTTCTGAACTTTCCTACGTGTACCACTGCTTCGGCACCAAGGTGACCCTGGTGGAAGCCTTGCCGCGCATCCTCCCCAATGAGGACGACGACGTGAGCCAGGCTGTGGAACGTTCTTTCAAGAAGCAGGGCATCACCTGCATGCCCGGTGCCAAGGTAGATTCACTCAAGGACAACGGTGACAGCGTCACCGCCACCATCACCGCCAAAAATGGTAAGCAACAGGAAATCACGGCCGATGTGTGTCTCGTGGCTATCGGCGTGGTGCCTGTGGTGCCGCAAGCCACGGGGCTGGAGCTCACAGACCGCGGATTCATCAAGGTGAACGAGCGCTACGAAACCAGCATCAAGGGCGTGTATGCCGTGGGTGACTGCATCGGCGGCATCATGCTGGCGCACACCGCCAGCTACGAAGCTGAGCAGGCAGTCGAAGGCATGTACGTGGAGGGCTACTCCCCGAAACAGGCCCGCATCGTACCAGGCTGCACCTACTGCCACCCGCAGGTGGCGAGCGTAGGCAAGCGCGAGCGCGAGCTCAAGGAGGCCGGCGTTGAGTACAAGGTAGGCAAATTCCCCTTCCAGGCCATTGGGCGCGCCGTGGCCGGAGGCGATACCGAAGGCTTTGTCAAACTGCTCTTCGGCAAGGAAAACGGTGAACTGCTGGGCGCCCATATCGTGGGCGACAACGCCACCGAACTGCTGACAGCACCGGAACTGGCGCTGAACAGCGAACTGACCGATGCTGACCTGAACGATATGATTTACGCCCACCCCACGCTGTCGGAGGCTATTCATGAAGCCGTTCTGGCAGCGGATGGTCGCGCGATTCACGCCTGATTTTCCCATGGCCCGCCAATTCTACTACGACACTGGTTCTGAAAAAATCGGCCCCGTCAGCGGGGCCGACCTGGTGCGACTGCGAGCCACAGGTGAAATCAATGACGAAACCTGGGTGCGCCGGGCAGATAACAACACCTGGCGACCCCTCCACACCGTCAACCTCAGCCAGGAGGAAGAAGAGGAGCGTAACCCAGGGCTCTTCACCATCCTGAAGCGCAGCGGTCTGCTGGGGCCGCTGCTCATTTTCCTGCTGGGGCTTGTGCTCTTCATCGTATTTGCCGTTGGTGCTATCAAGTTATTCTGGCCGGTTCTTCTGGTCATCTTTTTCATCTGGCTCTTAAATAAAGCACTCAACGGTTAATTCTCCATGTTAGACACGTGCAGTCTGGATAGTTTGCAGGCGGTAGAAAGTTTTGAACAGCATCCGCTCTTCTACTTCTGCTGCGTCTTCGCCACCGTGGTCGGCGCCATTGCCGGTGCCACGGCTTCCAGCCGCGTGCGTATGGACATTGTGGGCGTGCTGGTCTGCGGCACCATCGCCTCGCTGGGTGGTGGTACCGTGCGCGATATCCTGCTCAACGGCATGATAACCCAGAACGGCACCCCCATTACCGTTTACTGGGTTGTGGGACACGATGTGCAGTTCCTGTACATGGCGCTCATCACCTCCCTGATCATGTTCTACGTCACGCGTTTCTGGAACCCGCCGGTGGGTACCATTCGCGTGGCAGATACCTTTGCCATGGCTTTCTTCACTCTGCTGGGTGCGGCCAAGGCATACTATCTGGGCTGTCCGGGCATCACCTGCATCTGCATGGGGGTGTGTACCGGCGTAGCCGGCGGCGCCCTGCGCGATGTACTCACCGGCAATGTTCCCTACGTCTTCCGTTCCAAGGAAATATATGCCTCAGCAGCCTTCTCCGGCAGTCTCCTGTTCGTCGTGCTGCAATACTTCAACTGCCCCTATCAGATTTCCTACATTCTAGGCACCATCGTGGTATTCGTGGTACGCATGGCCGCGGTGTATATGAACTGGCGCCTGCCGTCCTACCGCTCCCTGCTGGACGCCGTTTCTCACGAAGACCAGCAGAACTGATTTCTGTCTGTTTGCTTGACACCCGGTTTTCCGTATGGTAGAAGCAGACATGGCTAAAAATTACATCACTACCCCCAAAGCCGGAATCTGGTCCACCATCGGTGCCGGCCTGTTATTCATTGCCGTAGGCGCCGGTGTCATCGTCGCCACGAACTGCTCCAACGAAAAGGTAGATGGCGGTTATGCCGCCTATGTCTACACCAACCCCATATTCGGAATCAAGGAATTCCGCGGAGTCATCAAAGGCCCGGGTGGCACCGGTTACGTGTGGCGCCAGAAATCCATACCGATTTGCGTTACTCCGTACACCATGACGGAAACCTTCGATGATATCCGCGCGGCAGACCAGCTCAAAATGAAAGCTGAGGCCTACCTCGTCTACCGTATTGATGCCACCAAAGTGAAAGAATTCGTGGAAAACTACGGAGCCATTGCCGATGTCCCGAATAACCCGGACGAAATCGCCAAGGATGCATACGATTCATTCATCTGCCAGCCGTTCCGCACAGCCGTACGCACGGCCATTGCCCAATTCCGCGGTCTGGAAGCTCCCGCCAAGATTCCCGAGATTACCCAGGCTGTCGAAGCCAGCCTGCGCAAGCAGCTGGAAGGATCACCCTTCATCGTGGAATCAGTCACCATCGGTTCCACCCTGCCCCCGGAAAGCGTGACCGCTGGTATCACCAAGAAGGTCGAGGCCACTCAGGAATACGAACGCCAGGCTATCATGCTTGAAATCGCCAAGCGTTCCGAGGAAATTGCCGAGGCTGAGGGCCGCGCCAAGGCCAACCGCATGAATCAGGAAGCCCAGGGTGAACTCCTGCGCGCCAAGGCTGAGGCAGATGCCAAGCTCTATGCCAAGCAGCAGGAAGCCGCCGCCATCGTAGCCATGAAAAAGGCCGAATCCGAAGGTATGGTGCTGGAAGCTGCCGGTAAGAAGGCACTCAATGAAGCCATCGGCGAAAATATCATCCGCGTGGAAACCATCCGCAATCTGGATAAAATCAAATTCCCGCACATTCTCGTAGGCAGCGAGGCCGTGAGTCCGCTCTTCGATGCCCTGCAGAACATCCGCAAAGCTGTGGCTCCGCTCCCGGTACCCCCTGCCCCTGCGGCGCCCCCAGCTCCGCAGATGTAAAGGTCAACCTGCGATTCTTAACCCACCCGCATGATGTCGCGAGACTCATGCGGGTGGTTTTCCTTTCCGGTGGAGAGGGTTCAGAAGTGCAGCTGGAGGCTCAGGTGGGTGCTCTGGCTGGCGCTCTGCAGGCTGATACCCCCCTGCAGGCTGGTCTGCGGACCCAGCCGGTAGCTCAGCTGCAGGCCGGCACGGTAGTCGTAGCGCCTCTGTCGGGCAGGAGTCAGCCGGCAGCTCTCTCCCGGGGATCCCGCAAAGCCGGTTTCCAGGGGCGGTGCCAGGTCGCCGGCCAGTGCCAGTACCGCGCCTTCTGCCTGCAGCTCCAGCTCCGGCTTCAGGTGGGCGCTGTAGCTCAGCCCCAGGCTCAGTTCCGTGAGTTGCGCGCTGGCTCTCTTCACCTGCACGGCTGCACTGCCGCCTTCGCGTTCATGGATGGCGTCCAGCTCCACCAGCACGGTGCTCAGGCTGCAGTGGCTGCGCAGACCGGGCAGCTGCTGCGCGGACAGTTCGCAGTCCCAGGCGCCGCTCAGCGTGAGGCTGCGACCGCCCGCTCCTTCCACACGGCTGCTGCCGCCGCCGGGGCGTTGCCGCTTCAGTTCGTACTCGTGCATGCCCAGACCGGCCCCGAGCTGGAACTGGTGGCGCCCGGCCCGGCGATGCGCGTAGAGGTCCACCCGCGTCCGGGTGTCGCGGTGGCTGGCTCCGCGGCCGGCTCCGCGGCCGGGGGTGATGCTGGCGCTGCCGCTGCTCAGCGCCAGGCCCAGGCTGCTGTGCGCGGTGAGGTGCTGCTCCACCTGCAGGCGGGCGCTCCATTCGCGGCTTTCGTAGCCGGGGCCCTGCGTGGTGTCGTCCTGTGTTATCTGGTGGTGGTTTACGTGGATGCCCACGCTGGTGCGGCTGCCGGGGGCGAGGCGCTGGCCGCTGCCTGCACTGCGCCGCAGTTCTGCTGCATGCGCCAGCGCGTGTCGCTGCATGCCGGGCAGCAGGCTTGTGTAGCAGAGCCCGCCTGCCTGGCTGAGCAGTTTCTTCAAGGCGCCTGTGTCTTCGCTTTCGCTGATGGTGGTGATGAGTTCCTGCAGTTCGCCCTGCGCCGCTGCTCTCTGGCTGATGAGGAACTGGTAGAGCCGCCTTTCATTGCTCGGCAGCGCGGCCAGGATGGCGCTTTCCGCCAGTCCCCGGCGCAGTTGCAGCGCTCCGCTCTGCGGGTCGTAATGCAGGCGCAGCCCCTCGGTGTCTTCCGGCAGCAGCAGGGTGAGCAGCTCTGCGTTGCAGGCGGTGGGGTAGTCCAGTTGCAGGAAGGGGGTGCCGGCTCCAAGTCCCTGCCACTGCCGCAGGTCGATGGTGGTGCGCTGGCTGATGGTGGTGACTCCGTGCAGGGTGAGGGCGCCTCCGCTCAGCACGATGGTGCCGCCGGCCAGCTCAACCTGCCCGTGGAGGGTGTTGCCGCCCGCGGACAGGGTGAGCACCTGCCCGCGGCCCAGCTGCAGGATGCTGCCGGGGCTCAGTGTGGCTTCGGCTCCGGGGTGCATGGTGAGGGAGCCGCTGAAGTGGCTGGTGCCGCGCAGTTCGCTCTGCCCCTGGAGATGGAGGTGCTGGCTTACCGCCTGGTTGCCCAGGTCCAGCACCGGCAGGCTGGTGCTGCGGCTCTTCCGGCTGCTGCCAGGCTCTGCCGCTGCGCTCCCCAGCAGCACTGGGCCGCTGCCCAGGGATGCGGCGTCGGTGAGGCGCAGGCTGCCGCTGATGATATGGGTGCCGCCGCTGTGGGTGTTGCGACCGTGCAGCACGGCATCGCCGTGGATTTCCAGCCGGGTGCTGCCCTCCAGCCCGCCATGCTCCCCGCTGCCCAGGTGGGCATTGCCCAGCTGTACGACGCCTCCACTGGCCTGCAGGCAGCTGGTGCTGCTGTCCACCAGCAGGTGACCGGAGCTCATGCGGATGCGCTGCAGCTGCTCTCCGGCCATGCGCCGGATGGCTGATACGCTCACGCGGTGCTCTCCGCTGATGGTGTAGGTATCCGGATGCAGGGCGCCGGGCAGTGAGACGCTGCCGTTTTCATCAGGCGTGACCTGCTGCCCGTGCAGCAGGATGGTGGCTCCGGTGGCATCCAGTGTTCCGCTGCCGGTGGTGAGCTGCGCACGGCTCCCGGCATCCTGCACAAAGCCGCTCTGCCCGTTGATGCTGCCGGTGGCATCCACCAGGCAGGCGGCGGTATGTTCGGCCAGGGTGGTGATATCGTAGCTGCCTTCCAGCACCAGGTGGCCGGTGTTGGTAATCTGGTGCTGCAACTGGAACGGGGTGGATGCCTGCGGGTCGATGCTCAGGCGGCTGCTGCCGCTGCTTTCCAGGGTGGCTTGCGCGAGAGAGGCGGTTTCGCTGAGGGTCAGCGCGGCGTCCTGCAGCCGCAGGGTGCCGGTGCAGGCTGCGGCGTTCTTCAGCACGGCCTCGCCTCCCTGCACGGTGATATCGTTGGCCAGCGCCTGGCCGTCCACATCCAGACAGCCGCCGCTCATCTGCACCACCCCGCTGCCCAGGGC
>JAFVQN010000076.1 GCA_017504805.1 Akkermansia sp.
CGGGTGAAGATGAGGGCGGTGGGGCCGTTCTTGCGCTCCATGGCGCACATCCAGGCACCGGCGGCTTCTTCTTCATCTGCCGGGCGCACGACGTCCAGATTCGGGATGACGCGCAGGCCTGTCACGGTTTCCACCGGCTGGTGGGTGGGGCCGTCCTCGCCCACGGCCACGGAGTCGTGGGTGAGCACGTAGGTGACGGGAAGCTCGGAGAGGGCAGCCACGCGGATGCTGGCGCGCATGTAGTCCACAAACACGCAGAAGGTACCGGCGGAGACGCGGAAGAGGCCGTCATAGGCCATGCCGTTGCAGATGGCGGCCATGGCGTGCTCACGGATGCCGAACCAGAAGTTGCGGCCGGTGTAGTCAGCGGCGGAGAAGTCGCCTGCGCCCTTCAGGTAGTTCTTGTTTGAGGAGAAGAGGTCAGCGCTGGTGGAGAGCAGGCCCGGGCAGGCGGTGCCGATGGCGTTCTGCGCCACAGCGCCGGAGGAACGGGTGGCTTCCTTGGCGCCCGGTGCCCAGGTGGGGATGAGGGCGCTGCTGGCCTCGGCGCTCAGGCCGTTGGCGGCCAGGTCGATGCCGGCTGCCAGTTCGGCGGCCTTTTCGGGGTTGGCGGCGCTCCAGGCGTCGAAGGTGGCCTGCCACTCAGCGTAAGCGGCTTCGCGCTGTGTCTTGAGCTCGGCCATGTAGCTGCGCACGTCGTCGGAGACGTAGTATTGCTGGTCGGTGGGCAGGCCCCAGTTGGCGTGGGCTTCGGCCCAGAGTTTGGCGCCGCCTTCACCGTGGCCCTTGGTGGTGCCTTCGAATCCAGGCACGCCCTTGGCGATGATGGTCTTGGCGATGATGAGTTTCGGGCGGCCGTTTTTCTCCAGGCGGCAGACGCGCAGGGTGTCTTCCACTTGCTGCATGTTGTGGCCGTCGATGGTGAAGGCATCCCAGCCCTGGGCGGTGAAGCAGGCGGCGATGTCATCAATCTGCGTTACTTCGATGGGGGCATCCAGCGTGATGCCGTTGGCATCATAGATGAGGATGAGGTTATCAAGCTTGAGGGTGCCGGCAATGGCGGCAGCTTCGCGGGAAATGCCTTCCTCAATGCAGCCGTCACCGGCCAGACAGTAGACATTGTGATTGAAAATTTCGTGCTCCGGGGTGTTGAAACGGGCAGCGGCATGCTTGCCGGAAATGGCGAAACCCACGGCGTTGGCAATACCCTGACCCAGCGGGCCGGTGGTGCATTCCACTCCGGGGCAGCAGCCGAATTCCGGGTGACCGGGGGTGTTCGACCCCTTGGCGCGGAAGGCCTTCACATCATCCATGCTCACGCCGAAACCGCTGAGGTGCAGCCAGCTGTAAAGGAACATGGAACCATGGCCGCCGGACAGAATGAAGCGGTCGCGGTTGAGCCAGCGCGGCTCGGAGGGGTTGACATTGAGCAGCTCGCCGTAGAGCACAGCGCCGATTTCGGCACAGCCGAGGGGCAGCCCCATGTGGCCGGATGCTTTGTCGTAGATGGCGTCGATGGCAAGACCACGGGCTTGGTTTGCAGCCTTCTGAAGGATTTCCGTATTCATGCGACTCCGAGTATAACAGATGCACCCTTATTGTAAAGCCAAAATGCGCAATTCCCTACGCAAATTCCGGCCAAATTCCGGCCCTCCGGCGGCCGGAATTTCGTCCCGGGCTTCAATTCGGCTTGATTTTGAGCATGCGGCAGGCGCCTTCAAAACAAGTCTGGTAGTCCAGCTTCCCGTTTGGC
Source organism: Akkermansia sp. (assembly GCA_017504805.1). Taxonomy (GTDB): domain Bacteria; phylum Verrucomicrobiota; class Verrucomicrobiia; order Verrucomicrobiales; family Akkermansiaceae; genus Akkermansia. Next base: position 1,754 of record JAFVQN010000076.1, read on the forward strand.
AGGGTGGGGATGAATTTGACCGGGATAATGTGCCGCGGGGCCCAGCTGCTGGGCAGGTGCATGTTGGTCACGCCGTAGCGCAGGGTGAGGTAGTCGGAGGGGATGACTTCTTTGTGCAGGGTGGAAAGCATGACCAGTTCTTCACCGCCGGTGCGGCTCGGTACGCTGACGACGGCCAGTTTGCGCTCGTTTTCTTCCGGCGTGACGTTGAATATCTTGTATAGCAGTTCCTCCAGCTGGATGTGCGGTATCAATTCGTCCCCCATCTGGGTGAATCGTACCTTGCGTCCCAGGATGGTCAGCATCCCGTCTGCTGACATGCAGCCTACGTCGCCGGTGCAGAACCAGTTGCCGTGCATGCGCGGCGAATCTGCGTTGCTGATGCCCAGGTAGGAGGAGCACACCGCCGGCCCTTTCAGCCACACCAGACCCGGGTTCGACGGCGTGGCCGAGGGGGCGGCGCTGTACAGCCCGGTGATGCGTACGGCTACTCCCGGAAGCGGGGCGCCGGCGCTGCCTTTCCGGACGGTGGGCAGGGTGGGGCGTGTGGTGTCCGGGTCAGTGGCCGGGTGGGGCATGGAGGCTGAGGCAAAGGGGACTACTTCTGCGGTGCCGTAGCATTCCAGCAGCTCAATGCCGAATCGCTGCCGGGCGGCTTCCGCCAGGTTGGCCGGCAGCTTGGCCCCGGCGCACAGGCAGTAGTGCAGCTGGGCGAATACGCCGGGCGCCTGGGCGGCTTTCAGCATGGCCCGGGTGCCGGCTGGTGTGTTGACTGCCAGTATGACGTTGTATTGCTGTACCAGGGTGCAGAGTCGCTTGCCGCTGGTGTGCGTCGGGTAGGTTACCATGTTGAACCCGCCCAGCAGGGGCAGCAGAAGCCCGCTGATGAGGCCCGCAGCGCTGTAGCCCGGCAGCACGGAGAGCACGACATCGTGCCCGGGGCTCATCTCCAGCCGGCTGCGCAGACTCAGTGCGCCTGCCAGCAGCATGCGGTGCGTGAGCGATATGCCCAGGGGCTTGTCTTCTGTGCCTCCGGTGAAGATGACGGCGGCTTCGTCCCCCGCGGCTGGTGTCGCGATTTTTGCGTGCTGCATGAGCTGCTGCGGGGTGCGCAGCTTTGCCAGGGTACTCCAGGCTTTCAGCTTCCAGGGGCCTTGCTCGGCCAGCTCCTGATCCAGGTAGATGAGGTCGCGCGAGCGCGGCCAGGAGAAGCGCCGCTGCTTGTTTACAAAACGGGTTTCGGTGATGAAGCGGGTCAGTCCGGCCTGCTGCACCATCTGCTCGAACTGCTCCGGAGTGGCGGTGTAGTTGATATTGACTGCCGAAATGCCGGACAGGATGCAGGCCAGGTTGGCAATGGTGCCCAGCTTGCCCGGTGGCAGGATGATGCCCATGCGTGAGTTGGTGGAGTGTTTTTCGAGTACGCTGGTAGCCATCACGGCTGCTGCCAGCAGGTCGCGGTAGCTCAGTGTGCTGTCGTCCACACCGTCAATCAGCTGCCCCTGCGGGTTGCGCAGCAGCGCTTCCACCAGCATCTCTGCCAGATTCGCATTCTCCAGCATGGGCAGCCGGCTTATCTGCTCCGCCTGGGCGTTCATCCACGCCGCCTGCACGCGGGCTCCCAGCTGGTTGCCAGCCCGCAGTGGCGGGCAGAAGCTGATGTGCAGCAGGTCATACGGTTCGCGTGTGGTGATGCCGCTGTCAAAGTAATTGTTGTACATGCCGGCATATACGGGCATGGCGTGCAGCGGGCTGCCATCGAAGAGCGAAAGCAGATTCGCGGGTACATCTGTCAGGTTGGCTGGTGCCTGCTGCGGCCTCCCGGGCAGCAGCACTACGTGGCGCCCCATCTCTATCTGCTGCCGCGCTTTGCTGATGATGAAGTCGCGCCCCTGCTGGTTGATGGCGCACACAAATCCGGGCGAGCGTGTTTCACGCAGGCGGTTCATGACCGCCTCGCCGGGCATCAGGGTACTTTCCACCATCCACGCAATGCGTCCGTGGCCCCCCAGCGCTTTTTCTATTTCCAGCATTGTGGGCAGGTCGACACGGTTCGGCAGCACCAGCATCGGTTGTGCTGGTATGCCGTCTGCTCCTTCTGTCCGTATCTCGCTCATTGTGTACCCACCTGCGCACCCAGTCTAGCATGTTGCCCCCGCCTTGCCAACTGCAAAAACTTTCATAATGAAAAATCCCATGCGTGTCCCAAAGATTTGGGACACTTGGATTTACGATTGACAATTGACGATTGACGAATGAAAATTAGCGGCTTACGCCGAAAGAATCACAAATGAGTGCTTACTGCCGATGGTAAGGCCGGTGATACCCCACTACGAATTTTCACACCGAACACTATGCCTTTATGTCGTTCAGGGCTATTTTCCCGTAATCTTTGGGACACATGTGGAAAAATCCTGCCGCCTGCGGTGCCCCGCAAGCTCTGCTCTGTCCGGGGCTGCGTGGTGAACTGCCGGTCACTGCGCTCTGTGAATAATCAGCGAACAGCCCCGGGCTGGAATGCTGAATGCGCCACCCCTGCCGTGCATGATGCCGCGGCAGGGGTGGGGATGGATAGAGACGGCTTTCGGGGTCAGAAGGCAATCTTCACGCCTATCTGGCCATCGGCGCTGGTGGAGTTCTCGCGCCACACAGCATCGCCCGAGGCAAAGAGGCTGGTGCGGCTGCTGACCGGCAGGGTGACGGAGACTCCGAGGTTCAGCCCCCAGCGGTCGCGGCTGGCGCCGTGCTGGGTGAAGGTGGTGCCGGGGGTACCTACAAAGCCCATACGGATGGTGTCCTTGGTGTCACCAATGCTGGCTACCACGCCTGCCTGGGCGCTGAAGATGCCGGCGGGTGCGCTGCCCAGCTGGGGCAGAATCCGGTTATAGCGGGTGCCGACGGTGAGGTCGGTACCCCATGCCTCCTGGCTGTCTACGCGGAGCGAGGCATTGCCAGCGCCTTTTTCTGTGAAGCTGTCAATGTGGTTGAAGCTGGTTTCCAGGGCTCCGAATACCTGCAGTTCATTCCTGTTGCTGCGCCAGGCGGCGTAGGCGAGTTCCTGCAGGAAGTTGATGGAGTAGCCATCGGCAGAGGCCTCGGTGGTGCCGCCGGCCACGTTGCGCTTCATGTCGTGGTCGTGCAGGCCCAGGCCCAGCGCGGTCACGCTGTTCCAGCGGCCTTTGGTGTAGACGCCGTAGAGGTCGAAGTGCGTGTTGTCCTCGTGGCGGCTGCGGCCGTTTTCCGGGCTTACCTTGGTGCGGCTCAGGGCCAGCCCGGCACCCAGGGTCAGATTGTCGCGCAGGCGGTTTTCCACCAGCAGCTGAGCGCCGGTGTCCGTGCGGTCAAAACCTTCGGTGTCGCGGTTGCCGTCGATGTCGTTCTCCTCGTGGAAGGTAATCAGACCGGCGCGCCAGCGGCGGGCGTCCTCCAGCGGATTGGTGGCCAGCGGTGCACTCTTGCCGCTCATGTAGCTGTGGCTGAATTCTGTAAGCTGGTTGCTGTGGCCCACGGCGGCGCGCATGCGGCGCATGTGGCCCATGTTGCCACCAATCTGGCCGCTCATGCTCACGGAATACTCCTCGCCGCCGAGTTCGCGCAGCACGCTGCGGAGTTCCTGTTCATCCAATGTAGTGGTGGCCAGGGTGGACAGTTCGCCCAGCATGCCACCGGAGTTTGTGGCCTGGGTGGCGGCGGTATGCACGGCGCGTTCGTTGCGGGTCAGATTGGTCAGGATGTTGAAGTCCTCCTTCAGGGTGAGGATGATGCTGGTGCTGGTGAGCTCCACATCGACACTCATGCCGGTGAGCTGGATGGTGACCGGCTGCAGGGTGGCGTTGCCGACGAGGTCGAGCACCTTGTACTGCCCGGCCTTGACAACCTGGGCACCGGGGGCCACCTGAAGGGTCAGGGTATTACCTGTGTTAAAGTTGCCGTTGTGTACCTCTAGGGCTGCCGTTTCCTTCTGGGTATCGGATACATTGACTGCCAGTGTGCTGCCTTCGTCCATCTGGATGTGGGTGTCGGTGGTTTTGTTGTTGCCGCTCAGTTCGAGTGCTGCGCCATCGCGTACTTGTATCCAGGCGGAGCTGCTGGAGGATTCCATGCAGGCGTCTTCGAGTTTCAGGGTCGGGGTGCTGTTCGGTGAACTGTGCACTTCTACGCCCTTGCTTAACAGCGTGGATTCCTTGACGATGAGCCGCCCGTCGTGTACCTCAATTGTCGTGTCTTCCATGTAATGCTCGCGGGAGATTGCTATTTCCTCTTCCGTCAGGGGGGTGGTGATTCCTTCGGCCTCGCGGATTTCTTTCAGATGCTGCTCGGCGTATGCACCGTTCAGGATGATATCACCGGTCTGTGCAATGGATTCGCCCGCTGCATTGATGTATACCGGGTTGACATGCAGCACTGTGGAGTGAGTGTTCACTGCGTCGCGGAATTCGATGCTGCCCCCTTCCGGTGCAGACAGTGTGATGGCGGCTGCGGTGTGCGTATACAGTCCTTGCAGGTATGTCTCATCCCCGAACCGGAGATAATTCTTTTCAAAGATGACTGATTCGTTGTTCTGAATCGTCAGGCTGTTGTGCGCGCTCAGACCGGCTCCGCCGTACATGTACCCGGTCGTATTGTCGGCGGTGATGCAGTTGCCGGTGAAAACGGCGGATTTGTTGTCTGTGATAGTGACGTCACCTGCATCAATGGCGCCGCCGAAGGCGTCGGATGTTGCCCCGCCGTCCAGCTTGTTGGCTTTGAATGTGATATTGCCCAGCTGCATCATGGCCATTGAGCTGGTGTCCGGCACTCGGAATACGCTTCCGGAAAGCCCGGTGGCGGTCAGGGCTCCACCGGTCGGGCTGGCCCAGATGCTGCTGCTGTTTTCTCCGAATGCGATTCCTCCGTTTGTCAGGGTGAGCCCCGTGGCGGGAATTATGAAGACGGCTTTGGTGTCGTTGGCCAGGTAGGGTGTGAGATTGTCTTGCTGACTCACTGTTACCTGGGTGTGGTCACTCGGATATCCGGTTGCCAGCGCGGGGACTGCAATCATCAGTGCTACAATGGCATGAAGCAGTCGGACGGGAAGGTGCAGTTTCATGTTTCTTCTTGTGTGTTTGAGTGAGACAATATGGGGGACTTATGTAATGTGTGTATATTCTATAGGTATTGTATGTATATGCAAGAAAAAAGTTAGATTGCTGTCAAAAATATACTATATCACTCGGGATATAAAAAAGAAATTCCCCCCCTGGCCGCGGTGAGACGGGCAGGGGGGGAGGATGAGACTGTTTTTGCAGATTTACTTGATGAGACCAAGCTCCTTGCCGGCCTGTGCGAAGGCGGCGATGGCGCGGTCGAGCTGCTCGGTGGTGTGGGCAGCGGAAATCTGGGTGCGGATACGGGCCTGTTCCTTGGGCACAACGGGGTAGAAGAAGCCCATGGCGTAGACGCCGAGTTCGAGCAGGCGGTTGCTCATGCGCTGGGAGAGGGCAGCATCGCCAATCATGACCGGCACAATGGCGTGACCGGCACCGGCGAGGGTGAAGCCGCACTGCTCCATGCCCTTGCGGAAGTAGGCAGCGTTGCTCTGCACACGCTCCACAAGCTCGGTGGATTCCTCGAGCATGTCGAGCACCTTGATAGTCGTGGCGGCGATGGCGGGCATCACGCTGTTGGAGAACAGGTAGGGGCGGGCCTTCTGGCGCAGCATGTCCACGATTTCCTTCTTTGCGGAAACATAGCCGCCGGAAGCGCCACCCAGGGCCTTGCCAAAGGTGCCGGTGGTGATGTCAATCTTGCCGAAAAGACCGCAATGTTCGTGCGTGCCGCGACCGCGCTTACCCAGCACGCCGGTGGCGTGGGATTCGTCGAAATGCACCAGGGCGCCGTACTTCTCAGCCAGCTCGTGAATCTTGTCCAGGCTGGCCACGATGCCGTCCATGGAGAACACACCGTCGGTGGAGATGAGGATGGTGCGGGCACCGGCGGCCTTGGCTTCCTGAAGCTTGGCTTCGAGGTCGGCCATGTCGTTGTTGGCGTAGCGGTAGCGGGCAGCCTTGCACAGGCGTACACCGTCGATGATGGAAGCGTGGTTCAGCGAGTCGGAGATGATGGCATCTTCCTTGCTCAGCAGGCCCTCGAACAGACCGCCGTTCGCATCAAAGCAGGAACCGAAGAGGATGGTATCCTCGGTGCCAAGGAAGGCGCTGAGGCGTTCCTCGAGCTGCTGGTGCAGGGTCTGGGTGCCGCAGATGAAGCGCACGGAGGCCATGCCGTAGCCCCAGCGGTCGATGGCGTCCTTGGCGGCCTTCATCAGCTCAGGGTTGTTAGCAAGACCCAGGTAGTTGTTGGCGCACATGTTGATGACCTGGCTGCCATCCTTGAGGCCTACCTCAGAGTACTGCTGGGTGTCGATATAGCGTTCCTGCTTGAACAGACCTGCGGCCTTCAGGGCCTCCAGGTCGCTCACCAGTCGGTTTTTGAATTCAGGATTGTACATGGAAATGAATGGGTTGAAAATCGTTGCCCGCGCGATTCTACTCCCCCTGAAATCTATTGTCAATGCCGTATTCAGGCCTCTCCCGCTCCGGAAATCAAATATGACAATGCTTTCAGGTCGCCTTTCCGGCAAATAACACGGCTCCGCTATTTATTTTGAACAGAAGGGCAGAGGCGTGTGTCCATCCTTCATCAGTCATGATGTCCCTCGCTGCCGGGGAAGGAGAGAGCCCTTGCAGCAGTTGATGGGGAGAGGCTGAGTTTCAATAAGGTAGTAAGTAGAATCACCCGCATGATGTCGCGAGACTCATGCGGGTGGTTTTCCTTTCCGGTGGAGAGGGTTCAGAAGTGCAGCTGGAGGCTCAGATGGGTGCTCTGGCTGGCGCTCTGCAGGCTGATGCCGGTCTGCAGGCTGCTCTGCGGACCCAGGCGGCAGCTCAGCTGCAGACCGGCACGGTAGTCGTACCGCCTCTGCCGGGCGGGAGTCAGCCGGCAGCTCTCTCCCGGGGCTCCCGCAAAGCCGGTTTCCAGGGGCGGTGCCAGGTCGCCGGCCAGTGCCAGTACCGCGCCTTCTGCCTGCAGCTCCAGCTCCGGCTTCAGGTGGGCGCTGTAGCTCAGCCCCAGGCTCAGTTC
>JAFVQN010000077.1 GCA_017504805.1 Akkermansia sp.
CCCTCGTGAATAGCCAGCATGTTCACAGAGAAGGAAGTCTCCATGCTGGTGAGCTTATAGAGCTGGTTGATGACTACCTGCGGACGGGCATCGCGTTTGAGCTCAATTTCAATGTAGTCAGTAAGGTCGCGCATGCCGGCAATATCGGTGATAATCTTATCACGCACCTGCTCGGCAATGCGTTCCTGCAACACCGCGCGGTTCACACCGTAGGGCACATCGGAGATATGGATGAACTCGCGGCCGTTCTCATTGGTCACCACCTCCATCTTACCGCGCATGCGCACGCTGCCGCGGCCGGTACGGAAGTAACTGTCGATACCCTTGTAACCCAGCACATAGCCGCCGGTGGGGAAGTCCGGCCCCTTGATGTAGGCGCGCAGGGCTTCGCTGCTGATGAGGGGATTATCGATGTAGGCGCAGATGCCGTCCACCACTTCACCCAGGTTGTGCGGGGCCATGTTGGTGGCCATGCCTACAGCAATACCCGTACCGCCGTTTACCAGCAGGTTCGGGAAAGCGGAAGGGAACACCACGGGCTCGGTGAGGCGGTTGTCGTAGTTCGGCTGGAAATCCACCGTGTCCTTGTCCAGGTCGTCCATGAGGGCCACGCCCAGGTGGCTCAGCTTGGCTTCGGTGTATCGCATGGCGGCGGGCGGGTCGCCTTCCGGCGTACCAAAGTTACCCTGCCCCTGCACCAGGATGTCGCGCATGTTCCAGGGCTGGGCCATGGTCACCAGCGTGCCGTAGGCAGACTGGTCACCGTGCGGGTGGTAGTTACCGATGGTGTCACCCACGATTTTACCGCACTTGATTGTACCCTTGCTGGGCACCAGGCCAAGCTCGTGCATGGCGTAGAGCACGCGGCGCTGGGAGGGCTTGAGACCGTCGCGGGCGTCCGGCAGGGCGCGGGAGATAATCACCGACATGGAGTAGTCCAGGAAGCTGCGGGAAACCTCCTCGGCCACGTCTACCGGGCGAATTCTTGTTTCACTCATAATTCAGTAAGAAATCGGTTAGGGGTTACACATCGAGATTGCGGACGTTGAGGGCGTTGTCCTCAATGAAGCGGCGGCGGGGTTCCACCAGGTCACCCATGAGGATGGTGAACATCTTGTCCGCCTGCATAGCGTTGTCATCGTCCAGGCGCACGCGAAGCAGCTCGCGCTTCTCGGGGTCCATGGTGGTGGCATACAGGTCCTTGGCGTCCATTTCACCCAGACCCTTGAATCGGGTGATAGTCACGCTGCGGCCACCGATTTCCAGCACCTTGGACAGAATATCGCCCACAAAGAAGATGGGCGTGACGGTGTTGCGGGCGTTCTCCACCAGCTCGTACACCGGCTCGTCATCGGAAAGCAGGCGGGCGGGGTCGATACCGAGTTCCTCCAGGCGGGTCAGTACGCGGGTAATGGCCATGGCCTCATGCAGCTCATGCAGCAGGGCGCGGCGGCTGGGGCCCTCGCGCACCGGCAGCGGGTTGGCAGCCAGTTCTTCCTCGCTGGGCTCACCGAAGAGGAAGAGGTCGCGGTTCTCATCGGAGAAGGCAGTAAGCTCTTCCATGGACTGGAAGTACTTCACCTCCTCATCGTTGCCGCAGCGCACCTTCACCAGATACTGCGGGAAAGCGCCATTGCCGGCGCGGTGGCGCAGCAGGTCCTTGAAGTCGCCGCCGTGCTGGGCAACGCTGCCCTCGTACTTCTGCAGGTTGATGAGCGTCTCCAGAATCGCCATGAGCGAATCAGCATCGAACTCGCGGCTCTTATCCGGGGTGCGCAGGGTCACATCACCGGCGCCCAGGGAGATGAGCTTGCGGTTCAGGGAAACCTCGTCCTGCACATACTGCTCCACCTTGCGGTGAATCACGCGGTACAGCGGCGGCTGGGCAATGTACAGGTAGCCCGCGCGCACCAGCTGCGGCATGTGGCGGCAGAAGAGAGTGAGCAGCAGGGTGCAGATGTGGGAGCCGTCCACGTCGGCATCAGCCATGAGGATGATCTTGTGATAACGCACCTTGTTCAGGTCGAAGGACCCTTCACCCTCGCCATCGCCGATACCGGCGCCGATGGCGGTGATGATGTTCTGAATCGTCTCACTGCCCAGAGCTTTATCCAGGCGGGCCTTCTCCACGTTGAGAATCTTACCGCGCAGCGGCAGAATGGCCTGCGTGCGGCGGTCACGGCCCATCTTGGCGGAACCACCTGCGGAGTCACCCTCCACAATGAAGAGCTCGCTGAGCTTCGGGTCGCGGCAGGAGCAGTCCGCCAGCTTGCCGGGCAGGCCGCCGCCCACCGTCATGGCGCTCTTGCGCACGCTTTCGCGGGCCTTGCGGGCGGCCTCGCGGGCGCGGGAGGCGATAAGGCAGCGGTCGATGATGGTCTTGGCAACGGCGGGGTTCTCCTCGAAGTATTCCTTGAGCTCCTCGTACACCACGCTGCTCACCACACCTTCGATTTCGGTATTCACGAGCTTATCCTTCGTCTGGGAGGAGAAGCGCGGGTTGGGCATCTTCACGGAGATGACCGCCACCAGGCCTTCGCGCACGTCGTCGCCGTTCAGGCTGGGGTCCTTGTCCTTGAGCAGGTTGTTGCTCTTGGCGTAGTTATTGATGGCGCGGGTCAGCGAGCTGCGGAAACCGGAAAGGTGCGTACCGCCATCCGCATTGAAAATGGAGTTGGCGTAGCACTGGATCTGGTAGCGGTCGCTGTCGTTGTACTGCATCACCACGTCCACAATCACATCGTCCTCCATGGTCTTACCGTCGTACTCCACCTCGATGTGGCGCACGCCGCTCATGGCGATAGGCTCAGCGGTGATGAGGGTCTTGTTCTCGCCCAGCTGCTTCACGAACTCGCGGATACCGTCCGCATAGTAGAAGGTCTCGGTGCGCTCCTGGCCGCTGCGCTCGTCCACCAGTTCGATGACGAGGCCGGGGTTCAGGAAGGCGAGCTCGCGCAGGCGGCGGGCCAGCAGGTCAAACTTGAATTCCGTGGTGTCGGTGAAGATGGTCGGGTCCGGCAGGAAGGTGATGGCGGTGCCGGTCTGTCCCTCCGGGCAAGTGCCCACCACATGCAGTTTCTCGGTGGTCTTGCCGCGCTCGAAAGTAATGACGTGGCGTTTGCCGTCGCGGCGCACTTCGGCCTTGAAGAAATCGGAAAGGGCATTCACACACTTGGCACCCACACCGTGCAGACCGCCGGAATACTTGTACGCACCCTGGCCGAACTTACCACCGGCGTGCAGGTTGGTCAGCACCAGCTCCACAGCGGGAATGCCGAACTTCGGGTGTATGTCCACCGGAATACCACGGCCGTTGTCAATCACGGAAATAGTACCGCCCTCGTGAATCTGGATGATGATCTTGCTGCAGTATCCGGCCAGGTGCTCGTCAATCGAGTTATCCAGCACCTCGAACACACAGTGATGCAAACCACGTTCATCCGGGTCGCCAATGTACATGCCCGGACGCTTACGCACGGCTTCAAGGCCCTCCAGCTTATCAATCTGGGCGGCGCCGTACTCCTGCTGAGCCCCGGTCGAAAGCTTCTCAGCATCCTCCGGGGGCGTTACGTTATCACTCATAAGTGCCGCCCATTATACGCGCGTACGCGCGCGCCTCAATATTATAATACGTCATTTTTACAAAATTTGCGTCACACACCCTCTGTAAAGCGCGCGCCCCCCATTCCGGGCACCTGAGCCATTTATACCCTCAAGCCATTACAAGCCTATTCTGTGGCATTTTTCAGAAATTTTCATTCTTAACATCATGCCCTAAAAAATACTTGCAATGGAGCAGTAGATGATATACCCTTTTGAGCACTTCTACGCACTGTAAGGGACAATATGAAACACGTTCACTTTCTCGGAATATGTGGCACCGCCATGGGGGCCGTCGCATCGGCCATGGCACGACAGGGCTACGTGGTAACCGGCACCGATGCCAATGTCTACCCGCCCATGTCCACTTTCCTCGAGAATGAGGGCATTCAGATTTTCCAGGGCTACAACCCCGCCAACATCCCGGCAGACACCGACCTGGTGGTCATCGGCAACGCCATGAGCCGCGGCAACATTGAAGTGGAAGCAGTGCTCGACTCCCGCCTGCGCTACATGAGCCTGCCGGAAACCATGAAGGAATTCTTTCTCTGGGGCAAGCGCAACCTGGTCGTGACCGGAACCCACGGCAAGACAACCACCACCTCCATGCTGGCCTGGATGCTGGAAGCCAACGGGCTCAACCCCAGCTTCATGATTGGCGGCATCGCGCGCAACCTGGGTCGCGGCGGCCGGTTCACCGATTCGGCATTCTGCGTACTGGAGGGCGATGAGTACGACACCTCCTTCTTCGACAAGCGCTCCAAGTTCCTCCATTACCTGCCGGAAGTGGTCATCATCAACAATATCGAGATGGACCACGCCGATATCTACGCCAACGTGGAGGAAATCAAACTCTCATTCAAGCGCCTGTTGCGCGTCGTTCCACGCAACGGCATTGTCTTCATCAACGCCGATTGCCCCAACTGCCAGGATGTACGCACCTGCGCCGCCGCCGAGCTCAAGACGGTCCGCACCGTCAGCGTCGGCATGAATGAAACGGCCGATATCCGCATCACCGATATCGAACACCGCCCGGAAGGCTGCGAATTCACCCTGCTCTGCCCCCCGGCAGAAGACGGGCAGCCACCGCTCAGCCCACTGTGCGGAGAGCGTTTCTTCGTGCCCATGATTGGCGATTTCAACGTACGCAATGCAGCCATGGCTGCCTGCGCCGCCGCCTTCTCCGGGCTGGGGGCAGAAGCCATCCGCACCGCACTGAACAGCTTTGAAGGTGTGGCCCGGCGCCAGGAAGTGCGCGGCACCGTGAATGGCGTGACCGTGGTAGATGACTTTGCCCACCACCCCACGGCCATCCGGCTGGCCATTGCGGGTCTGCGCCAGCGTTTCCCGAAGAGCCGCCTGTGGGTGCTCTTTGAACCCCGCAGCAACACCACTATCCGCAACCTCTTCCAGAACGAACTCGCCGAGGCTCTTTCCCATGCCGACTTCGCCGTCATCTCGCCCATCGAGAACCACAAGCGCCTCACCCCCGAGCAGCGGCTGGACGAAGATAAACTGCTGGCCGACATCCAGGCCGCCGGCACCGATGCCTACGTGGGCAAGAATGTGGATGACATCGTGGCCCATGTGGTCACCCACGTACACCCGAACGACGTGATTCTCGTCATGAGCAACGGTGGCTTCGGCGGCATACACAACAAGCTGCTCATTGCCCTGGCTCAGTAATTTACCCGCCCCGCGAAACCCGCGGGGCTTTTTTCTTGCCCGCGCATAGCGCGCTGTGCTACACTGCCACCATGAAGAAGATTTTTCTCCTGCTCATGGCGCTGGTGTGGCTGCTGCCGGTACACGCCAAGGTGGATGCGGGCGAGCTGCTGGGCGGTTTGCTGCAGATTGTAGCCGAGCCTCAACCGGCACCGGGCACCCCGGCGGCACCTGCCCAGAAGAAGAAAGAACCATCGGTGGGCGAGCAAATGGTGCTCACCCTGCGCGGGGCTACCGATTCCCTGCTGGATGCCTACAAGGAAGAAGGCCGCGAATACGCCAAAGAAGTGGGGGATATCATTGCCCAGCGCATCCTGGAGGAGAAGAAAATCAATGATACGCTCGACTCCATGCGCCTCTTCTGCTGGGCCGTCATCATCTACCTCACCATTGTCACCCTCATCGTGCTCTACATGCTGCTCCGCCTGCGCGTGCTCTACGCCCGCCTCATGGACGAACTGCAGAGAAAAGCATGATGCGGCTTGCCGTTTTCAATGGTCAATCGTCAATTTTCTTCCCCCATGAGGCGGCGGCGGTTTTCACCGCATTCGCGCATGACCTGCTCCTCGGTTGCGCCCAGGGAACGCAGCATGTGGCTGGTCATGGCCAGGGCCACCTCGGCCTCGCCGGCAAAAGCATGAGCATCGCCGGACTGGGCGATGGCCTGTGCAATGCGGATATAGTTTGTGTGAGCCACCACGCGGATATCCGGGTTCAGGCCACGGGCGGCAGAGGCAATCGCCACCGCAGGGGCTGCGGCTGAGGAAATGATGATGGCCTTGGCCTTCTCCACCCCGGCAAGGCGCAGGATGGTGCGGTTCGAGGCATCGCCATGAATGGCAGGCAGGCCTTCCTTGTGCAGGCGGGCCACGGTATCCACATTCATCTCCAGCACGACCACCTCCATATCATGGCGGCGCAGCACCTGGCTCACCAGTTCGCCGCAGGGGCCATAGCCCACCAGCAGGATGCGGTACACATCATCCGCCGCGGCGGGAATGGAATCCGCATGAGCATGCTGCGTGCCGATGCCGCGGTCTTCCAGCTTGTGCACCGCCAACGGCACAAAGCGATACAGCGCGGCATTCAGCGTGATGGAGACAATGGCCACGCCGGTAATCACATTTACCGCCTCCATGGGCAGCAGGTGGTAGGTACCGGCAATGAGGGTGGCCAGGATGAAGGAGAACTCACCAATCTGCGAGAGTGAGCCGCCCACCATGAGGCTCAGACGCATCGGCTTGCCCAGCAGGCTCACCATAATGGCCGCCATGATGGGTTTGGCCAGCATGCAGATGGCCAGCGTGGCCAGGGCGAGCGGCCAGTGCTCCAGCAGCCCGCCGATGTGGAAGCCCATGCCCACCGATACAAAGAAAAGCACGGCAAAGGCATCGCGCATCGGCAAAGCATCGCTCGCGGCGCGGCTGGCAAACTTGCTCTGCCCCACCACCATGCCGGAAAGGAAGGCGCCAAACTCCATGGAGGCGTTAAACACCGTGGCCGAAAGCACCGCAATGCCCAGCGCACACACCAGCACCGCCAGGGTGAAGAGCTCATCCGAGCAGTGGCGGGAAATATAGGTGAGGGTCTGCTTGATAATCTTGCGACCGAAGAGAGCCACCACCACCACGAGCAGGGTCAGCTTCACCGCCATCATGCCCAGAGCCGGGCCCAGCTCCTGCCCACCGAAGACCGCCGGCAGCAGCACCAGCAGGATGATGGTGAACATGTCCTCCACCACCAGCCAACCCAGCGCCGTGTGTCCCGTGGGGGTCTGCAGCACCCGGTTATCCCCCAGCACGCGGGTGAGTACCACCGTACTGGAAACGCACACGCAGAGGCCGAACATGAGGCTGTTCACCCAGGTCACATCGCCCATGCCCAGGAAATGGAAAGCCAGCATACCCAGCAGCGAGACCGTGAGCATGCACACCAGCGCCCCCGGTACCGCCACCTTCTGCACTGCCAGCAGATCCTTGATGTGAAACTGCAGGCCCACGCCGAAAAGCAGCAGCACCACGCCGATGTGCGAGAAATCCTCCACGATGTGCGCATCCACCGGCTCGCCCCACCAGGGCTGCGCCGCCAGCATGCCGGCCACCAGATACCCCACCAGCGGGGATAACTTCAGTTTCTGCGCCAGCATGCCCAGTACCAGCGCCAGCGTAAGCCCGATTACAAGCGTGAAAATCATATACAGAGAGAGCGTTTCAGTATGCTTACCATACTACACCTGCTCCCCCGCTTTTGCAAGATACCCCGCGCAATTTTTTGAAAAAAAGAGCGATAAACTGATGTTTGATTTTCCCGGGGCGTGAGACAGTTATTTCCCATGCTTACCGGTGGCATCGCGCAGGAGGGAGGCGCATTCCTCGTGGCCGAGCTGCAGCGCGTAATCCAGGAGGGAGCGGCCCTGGCTGCCCGTTTCATTCGCATCAGCACCATACTCCAGCAACAGGCGGACGCATTCGCAATCGCCCCGTTTCAGAGCCAGACGCAGCGGGGTCCAGCCCTGCCAGTTGGCGGTATTGATTTCTGAGCGGGTCAGCGGCAGCAGGAGTTTCAGGATATCGGCATATCCATACTGTGCAGCGCTCCGCAATTCATATCCGCCGGGCACCTCCCCATGCTCCAGCAGCAGCTTCACCACTGCAGTCCGCCCATGCTCGACCGCCAGCGCCAGGACCTTAACGTGTCCGGTGCCGTGTTCCAGCAGAGTCTTCACGATGGTCGCATCTCCACCTTGCACGGCCATCGGCAGCAATTTCTTCCGGTCCAACGGCGCCCCGGCCTTGTGGAGCATAGCCACAACATCTGCGTGGACTCCCCGCACAGCTTCCTCAATACCGCTCTCCGGGTCAGCCCCATGCTCCAGTAAAAGCTTTACCATATCCGTGTTCCCACGCAGTGCGGCTTTCGAAAGTCCGTGTGTCGGGTCTGCCCCTCGCTCCAGCAGGAATTTTACCATGTCCATCTGCATGTATGAAGCAGCTTCCATGATGGCGATGTCCGGATTGGCGCCGTGTTCCAGCAGCAGGCGCATCATATCCAGCTTATCATGAAATGCTGCCCGCCACAGAGGTTCGGTCGGGTCAGCCCCCAGCTCCAGCATCTGTTCTGCAATATCCGCATGCTCTCCCATGAGCGCACCGGCAAGTCCGGCATTCGGGCAAGCTCCTTTCTCCAGCAACAGGTTCACGATATCCCGATGCCCACCACAGGCAGCTCCGGAAATTCCAGTACTCAACGGTGCGCCCTTTTCCAGCAGAAGCAGCACAGTTTCTCTTTGCCCCGCCTCGGCGGCCTCATAAAGTGCAGATTCCAGTTCGGGGGAAGTATAAACACAGCAGCTGTGTACCCGCAACGAGGCCGGAAGCCCGCCCGCAGCGGACTGTTCGCCATTACCCCACGCACCATTGCAGAGGGACAGGGAAAGTAACGCGCAGGTTGCAGCCAGGCCTTTCATGGGAATGCCTCACGCTATTTCCAGCTCCTCGGGCGGGAGGCCGGCCAGGCTGCGGCGGGTGGCGATGCTCTCGCGGTTCACCTGCTCATCCGTGGCGCCCAGCTTGCGCAGCAGGGCGGAGGACATGGAAAGCGCCACTTCCTCCTCGCCGGAGAAAACGGAGTTGCCACCAATGCGCAGCTCCTGAGCCTGGCTCATGTAAGTGGTGTAAGCCATGACATTGATACCCTTGTTCAGGCTGCGGGCAGCAGCGGCAATTTCCTTTGCGGGAGCCGCTGCGGCGGTAACCATGATAGCCCGGGCATGCTCCACCCCGGCCAGTTTCAGGATATGGCGCAGGCGGGCATCGCCATGCAGCGCGGGAATACCCTCTGCGTTCAAGCGGGTCACGGTGTCGATATTCATTTCCAGCACCACGACTTCCACATCATACTTGCGGAGGAGGCTGGTCATAATCTGACCGCTGGGACCATACCCCACCACGATGACGCGGTGGCGGTCCTCTGAAGGTTCCGGCACGTGGCGGGCAACATCCGCCGGTACCGGGGCATTTTTCTCCAGCAGGTGAATCAGCTTCGGCACATAGCGGAACAGCGCAGCATTCAGCGTGATGGAGATGATGGCCGCCCCCGTAATCACATTCGCCGCGTAGAGCGGCAGCACGCCGTAGGTACTGGCGGCCAGGGTGGCCAGAATGAAGGAGAATTCACCAATCTGCGCCAGGGCTCCGCCCACCACCACGCCCAGCCGGGCCGGGCGGCGCAGGAGGCGGATAACGATGTACCCCGTCACCGGTTTGATGAGCAGCACATAAGCCGTGGTGCCCAGCGCCAGCGGCCAGTATTCCACCATGCCTCCGAGCTGGAAACCCATGCCTACCGAGACGAAGAACAGCACAGCAAAAGCATCGCGCATGGGCAGAGCATCACTCGCGGCGCGGCTGGCAAACTTGCTCTGTCCCACCACCATGCCGGAAAGGAAGGCGCCAAACTCCATGGAAGCATTGAACACGTATGATGACAGCACGGCAATGCCCAACGCAATGACCAGCACCCCCAGGGTGAAGAGCTCATCCGAACCGTTGCGCGCCACATAGGTAAGCACCCTGGTGATGACACGCTTGCCCAGGAGGGCGACGATGAGCACCAGCAGGGTGAGTTTCACGGCCATGCCGCCCAGTGCAGGCAGCAGCTCATCATCCCCGAACATCACGGGCATGAGCACCAGCAGGATGATGGTGAACAAATCTTCCACCACCAGCCAGCCCAGAGCGGTATGCCCCGCGGGAGTCTGGAGCATCTTGTTGTCCTCCAGCACGCGGGTGAGCACCACGGTGCTGGAAACGCACACGCACATGCCGAAAATCGCCGCCGCGACCCAGCCGCCGGCACCACCGCAAAGGTGGTACACCAGACCGCCGATACCAGTCCAGAGCAGGCTGCAGGTCACCGCACCCGGTACCGCCACCCTGCGCACGGCCAGCAGGTCCTTGAAATGGAAATGCAGCCCCACGCCAAAAAGCAGCAGCACCACGCCGATGTGCGAGAACTCCTCCACCACATGATGGTCCACCGGGTGACCCCACCAGTCCTGCGCGGCGAGCATGCCGGCCACCAGGTAACCCACCAGCGGGGAAAGATGCAGTTTCTGCGCCACCATCCCCAGCACAAAGGCCAGGGCCAGGCCAATGACAAGTGTGAAAATCATACCAGTACGCGTGCCCAGAGCACTTTGAGATAACGACCTTCGGGGTACGTGGAAAGGAAGGGATGATCCCAGCCGGGGCCGGTCATATCCAGAATCTGCAAGCGGCGCCCCAGGCGCTGCGCAGCCTTGATGACCACCTTCTCGAACTCCGCCGGGCTCACCAGTCCGCTGCACGAGCAGGTCACGAACAAGCCGCCGCGGCGCACGCACTGCAAGCCCAGCATGTTCAGGTCATTGTACTTCTTGAGGCCCTCCTCCTTCTCCTCATCGCGTCCCAGCACAAACTTGGGCGGATCCAGCAGCACCACATCGAACAGCTTGCCGTTGCGCACCATCTGGCGGGCGTATACGAAGGCATCCGCATGCACAAAGTCGATGCGCAGCGGGCCGTTCTGGGCGTTGATGTTGGCGTTGCGCTTCGCCATCAGGATGGCTTTTTCATCCAGGTCCACTGCGGTCACCTCGGCAGCGCCGCCGTGCAACTTCGAGTAGATGGAGAACCCGCCGGAGTAGCAGCACAAATCCAGCATGGACTTGCCCTGCACCAGGCGGGAAAGCTTCAGGCGGTTATCACGCTGGTCGCAGAAGAAGCCGGTCTTGTGTCCCTGCGCAAAGTCCACTTCAAAATTCACACCATTTTCCACGATGCGCACCTTATGCACCGGCTCACTCTTCGGCGCCTGGCTCACATCGATACCCTCCATGCGGGCGATACCCTCATCCACCGTGATGACATGGCGGCTGGTGCCGCAGAGCTCATGAAGCAGCGGCAGCCACTGCGGCAGGCGCAGCCACACCCCCAGGGTGGTCACCTCCAGGCTCAGCACATCGTTGTAGCGGTCCACAATCAGGCCGCCCAGGCCATCCGAATCACCATGAATCACGCGGTAGGCATTCGTCGTTTCCTCCAGCCTGCAATCCTGGCGGCGCCAGGTGACCGCACGGCGGATGGCGGTTTCCAGGTCCTTCTCCTTGAGCACCTCCGGGCCGTGCTGCAGCATGCGCAGCGGCGTGCGGCTCTGCGGGTTCCAGAAACCACCGCCGAACAAGTCGCCATTCTTATCGTACACATTGATGAGCCCGCCCTGCACGGCATCCGGGCTCACAGCCCCCAGCATACGCGGGAATACCGCCGGATTGTATGTGAAATATTTGAGCTGCACCCACGGGCGCACCCAGTTTTCGCTTCCCTCCGGTGCATCGGTCGTCTTGAACGCCCGCACCCGCGGAGCAGGTGCGCTCTGCGGGCGTTTCCTGTCCTTGTATTTAGGCTTGAATCCCTGATTTTTCTGCTGGTAATCGCTCACGCGCGTGATTATACGCGTAAGGCGCGGAAAAGTCAACATCAGGCTTGATTCCCCCGGTGAATGTTACTACAATACGCCCCGTGAACGTCTTTTCCACCTGCTGGAACAGCCGCCGCCACAAGGACGGCGGTGCTATGTGCGATGAAATACGCGAGCTGGGCTTCGAATACATCGAAGCCTCACACGGACTGAGCCTGGACATGATGCCCGGACTGCTCAAAGCGGTGGATGGCGGCCGCATCCAGGTGGCCGGGGTGCACAACTTCTGTCCCGCCCCCATTGAAGTGATGGGCGACGTGCCGGATGCCTACCCCTTCACCTCGCACCGGCCGGAAACGCGGGAGCGCGCCATGCGGCTCACGCAGGAAACCCTCATGGTGGCCGCCCGCCTGGGGGCCCGCTACGTGGTACTGCACATGGGCAATGTGGAACTCATGAAGAGCATCCACCCCACCCGCGAACTGGAACGCAGGCTTCGCCAGGAACGCGTGGGCAGCAAGGAATACGCCCTGCGCAAGGGTGAACTGGTACGCCGCCGCAGCAGGCAGGCCCCGATTTACTACGAACGAGCCCGCGAAGCCCTGCACAAGCTGGCGGAAAAAGCAAAGGAGCTCAACCTGGTGCTGGGCGTGGAGGGGCGCAGCCATTTTGAACAGGTGCCCGGTGAGTGGGAAATGCCCCGGCTGATGGCTGAGTTTGCCGACAATCCGCACGTGCGCTACTGGCACGACTTCGGCCACATCCAGCGCAAGCACAACCTCCTGCTCCTCGACCACGACCAGTACCTCCGCCAGCTGAAACCCTATCTTTACGGAGCACACGTGAACGATGTGCAGTGGCCCAGCCGCGACCACCGCGCCCCCTTCCAGGGCGGCTGCGTGGATTTTGACCACCTGCTCCCCGCCTACTTCACCCGGAGCATGCCACTCACCTGGGAGCTTTCCTCCTCCGTGACCGCCGAGGCCATCCGCGAAGCCAGAATCCGCTGGGATAAACTCGTCGCCACCCTGCCGGAATAAATAGTCCGAACGCAGTGTGGATTTCGTTTTTCCCATCATACATAAGTGTACATTCTCCCCATCATTGGGAAATGGTCAGGCCTTGCTTTATTGGAAACGTCGGAGCACGGCACTTTTCTATCTCGGCGTAGCGCTGGGCTAAACTCATGGCGGGCACCCTGCCGCTTATTCAATTTATCGCAAGGCATTCTTATTTCAATATTACCCGAAATTAGAAAATATACTTTCCAATTCAGCACTGCATTAGAAAGTATATTTTATAATACATCATTATCATTGAGAAAGAATTAATTACACACATCATCTTTCCCGAATAGCCGCCTTCAGCAGAGCTGCGGCATCGACGGTTCGCATTGCGTTTCAGAATCATTCTGACAGGCAATAATAAAAGAGCGCAGGAGATTGACCGGCGGGCGAGGGGGAGGCTTATCTCTCAGGCATAGTTATTCCGAAACAACGCTGCCGCGCTCCGTCAGGCACACGGCAGGGAATTTTCACTTCGCTTGTCTCGTCGGCCCTGGCACGCCGTAGTCACCTCAGCGGCGGCGGCGGCGCATGGCAAGTGCCACCAGAGCTGCCAGGCTAAGGCTTGTCGTAGTCGGCTCAGGAACGCTCATCACCATCAGACTGCCCACATTATCCACCACATGGTAGGTCACATACAAGCTGGAATCCTCCACATTGCTGAACACGGAGCTTGCCAGCACACGGTCGCTTTCCAGTTCGCTTGCAGCCACCGGCAGCACGAGATTCGTCAGCCCGGTGAAGAGAACCAGGCCAGGTTCCCAACAGGTAAGTTCTTCCACTGCAGCCAGCAGGTGCTCACCCATCTCCACCTTGCCGCCGAAGGTCAGAGCACCGTTGATGGTCACCGCCCCGGCATCCAGGCTCATCATATCCAGCGTAGCGCCATCTGCCAGGGTCAGGCTGGTATTCAGGGTAGAAGCACCTTCCAGCATCGCGCTGCCATTCACCGTCAGCGTGGCGGCATCCGCCTCCAGTGTTTCGTACAGACTGAGAGAAGCCGCCTGCTCCAGCTTGAACAAGCTGTCAGCCAGCAGATTCACATTGCCGCGAATCGTGCTGTTCCCCGCCACCTCCAGCGCCGTGCCGGCATTAAAGGTCAAATCATACCCCACATGGCTCAGCCCGGCATTCTGCAAGCACAGGGTAGCCGAGGAGCCCTCCAAGGCAATGATACCCTGCCCGCTGTAGATGGCGTCATTCTGAATATTCAGGATTCCACTATTCAGGCTCAGTTGACGGTTTGCAGCCAGTTCTCCGGTTATATTCAGCGTATTCCCGTTGAGATTCAATGCACCACCGGAGTATTCCAGCTCCCCGATAGTGAGGCCTGTGTTCAGTTTCAGCGAACCGGCGGCCAGGCTCACCTTACCCGAACCCAGGGCGGTTTCATTGCCGGCCACAAGCTCGCCGGCCTCGATGACGGTGCCGCCGCTGTGTGTGCTGGCACGGTTCAGGATGAGTGTGCCCACCCCTTGTTTGACCAGCTTACCGATGCCCGTGAAAGGCACATCTACGGTGATGGTGCGCCCGATGGTCGAGTAGTTTGCATCTGAGGTATCAAAAATAGTCCCCTGTCCCGTACTTATCAGCTGCACGGGAGACACAGTAAAGGAAGGATTATGGTGCATTCTCCAATCTGCTGTGGCTCCCAATGTACCATTACCCAGGAGAATCTGAACAGAGCCGCTGATATCGCTGATGCCATTGGCACCTATATTGACGCGGGCGGTGCCCCCCTCAGCCTCCCCAAGATAGAACTTGCCACGTATATTCGACGAGCTTCCCCAGAACGAAATGCCAGCCAGGTTGGCCACACCGCCCATAGCCTCGTATGTGCCGGTGCCATCCCAGCTGATGAACATCGTGGCGCCGGGGGAGTTCAGTAAGCCACCCTCCTGCCGCAGCGTAGAGTCATACGGCGAGTGCGCCAGCTTGAAACTCCGGTTTGTGCTGTGGTCATTATTCGTGCCGGAGAGGGTGAGGTTACCACCATCCTTGATAACAACCGTGGATGCCCCAAGCTCCGACATGCGGACCCGCCCCGTCGTGTGCATGCCTGTTACCTCCACAGTGGCAGCACCTACCATCAGGGATTCGGAAGATCCCCCGCTCAGGGTTGCAGAACCACCGGAAAAAAGGAGGGATCCGATGTGGCCGCCGGTAACATGAACCTGACCACCGGTGGAGGTAAGGGCATCCACCTCACCGCCGGCAACAGTTGTCGTTCCCCGGGTGGTGGTCAGAGTGCCCGTTACATGGCTTGCGCCGCCTATGTTCAGGGCGGCGGCATCGGTATTGAAATGTATACGCTCACCGGCAATGCTGCCGGTGTTGACTACCATAATTCCGCCATTTATCTCGTAGGTCTCTGCCAGCTCGCGGGCAGCAGCCCCGACAACCACATTTCCGCTGTTGACGAAGTATTCTACAGAACGGGTGTTTTCAGGATAAATGAAACCGATACCCGTGCCATCACAGAACAGCTCGTATGCCTCATCGCCCAGCTGCACCTGGCTTCCCTGCGTTACCGTATACTGTCCACCGGCCACCAGATAATACCGCCCATCGGTCTGGAATCTGAATCCATTTTCCGAACCATCGGTATTATAGGTAGTGCCGTCATAGCTATACCTGACAGTGGCACCCTCTATGCCTGATTGCAGGTATTCAAGATTGCTGCGATCCAAGGAAACCTGGCTGACCTGCAGATTGAAAGTACCGGCATTGGCTATGGTGCGGTGCACGCTGAGCTGCCCGTCACCGGAAAGGACAGCGCTGCTCCCGGCGGCCACGCTGATACCCTCGCCCAGCGTCAGCCCTGCATTGTTTACAATGCTGCCGGTAAGAGCCACATTCGCCAAGGTGATACCATGCGTGTTCCCGGCATCCACTGTAATATTGCCGATGACAGGTTTGTTGTTCAACCCGGCTCCATCCAGCGTCCAGCTGCATTGCGTAGCGTGTAAATTGACCATGTGCTGGGCGTCACGTCCCACTATGCGTATAGTAGCAGCGGTATTGTAACCTCGGTTAACGACCTGTGAGCCTGTAAATTCCACATTACCACCGGATAAATCTATACGGTTGCTATGATTGCATTGAAAATTAATTGTGCCGGTGGTCATCCATCCGTCAGTCATCGACAGCGCACCCCAATAATCTAATTTGTTAGAAGGAGATCCCAGGGTTATGCTCCCAGCTGAAAGGCGGCCTCCTGTTATTTGCAAGTCGGCCGCAGATTGAATAGTCAACGCCTTATGGAAGCTTAACAAGCGCCCCGTAACGATTCTTAAGTAAGTGTGTTTGTTACCTTGGTACCAGGAGCCATTATTAGACCAGTAACCATTCAGGATGGTATTTCTGTGAATCTCATAACTTCTGTCCAGATCCCCGTTCTGCTTAAGATGATACGTTAGCCAATCGCCTGTATCCATGAGGCGAACGACACCTGTACCTTGTGTAGTGACGTTCAAAGAGTCATTATTAAGCCACGCGTCTAAATCCCAATTAGATCCAAATGCCGCGCCATCGCTGATAATGATGGAAGCATTGGGATTTTCCCCGTGAATAAATAAACTAGAACGTACATACAATGTGGTGTTACCTTTTACTTTCACAGTACCGGAAAAACTAGCACCTTCCCCATGTATGTTGCACACGGATTCATCCGCTCCTGTATTATTCACCTGAATGAAGCCTTTACCTTGCATACTTTCGATAATCAAGTCATGCCCGGCAGTCTCCAGATTAACCAATGAATCGTCCTGAACGATGAGGCGCGTTACCGCTATATCTTCTGCAAGCGCCACAGACGAATTGTCAAGTATCGTTACGTTATCGTCTTTCTGAAAGCATGTGGCCGTTCCATCCATACTGAAAGCCGTGTTCTCCACCGCCGTGCTCCAGTTCAAGTATCCACCATCAAAAGAAATATCGCGCCCTTTGTATTCGGCAACAATGGTGCCATTCTGATTGAATGACCAATTCCAGCCGTATCTTTCTGAAACATTTACCTTATCTATGTTCAAAGCGCTCAGATCCTTGTTTCCTGTTCCTGACAGGATGGTATAGACACGGCTTCGGTCATCCTGCACTTGGGCTGTCAGGTTCTTGATATCAAGCGTAAAATCGCTACCGAATTGAATGGCTGATGCTGCATTATTCTGAATGATGGCGCCATCATACAGCGTCACCAGCGTATTCATTGTGGTAGAACCCGCCAGATTAATGGAGCCACCATGCACATGTACACCATAACCACCGAAAACAGCGTTTCCCTGCACATTCAGTTCATCAATATCGAAATTATAGGTCCCTTGATTATCGCATATCAACGTGGCGGTATTGATGATCCCCGAACCGGTAATCCGGTTGTTTTGTGTAGATGCATTTTCTCCGGATGATAAGAACAGACCTTCTGTGGTATCTGTTATCTTCAAGATGCCGTCAACCTTCAAAGTACCGAATCCCCAGGCATTCAACAGCTTCGTTGCGGTTACGCTGACGCCGTCTGCAATGGTGAGATTCCGGGTATAGACATTCTGGTTATTATTCGCTTCGAACGAAATGATATCCACTGTATGCGCTGTACCGGCATCGCCGCCGAGCACCAGCTCCTGTGCATCATACATCTTGATATCTGCCGGAGCTCCGGAAAACTTTTTTATGGTTGCGGACTGCTTATTGTGAATAGAAAACGTATTATTCCCATTGCCCCCTGCATAGCGAAGCTCATTAATTATAAAATCAGTGGTAAAATTCTTTCCCTGGGCATCAGAATAGTATCCATCACTCACTTTCACCTCAACCCCATTGCCCACATTCAGTAATTCCACCACCCCGGAAACGGCATCGTTCGCTGAAGCCGCGGCTCCAGGGCGAATCAGATAGTATGCTTGCGTTACATCCGATGTCGTCAGGTCAATCGTGGTTTCTCCAGTGTATAAGAAGGTATCAGCATCCTGATCAGACCACCCGGCATACGCAGGCAGTCCCGGCATCAAGGTCATACCAACAGCTGCCAGACAGGCCAAAACAGCCTTACGGAGAATAACAGGGAGATGAAGTTTCATGATGGAGAAAATTTACTTTTGCGACTGAATCAAGTCTACGCTTTCGGAATCCGTAAAGAGTAAATTTTGCAACATTATACTCCCAACGTGTTAGCCATAACAGAACACATCTCCATCTCAACTGGAACGCAGTACCCACTCCTTGATATTTCTGGAATTAAAACAGTTTGTGTGCTTGACTTACGGATTCCGAAAGCGAGCAGATATGAACATAGAACTATCCGAAGAAGAAATGGCGGCGCTTGTGTTGTTGAAGCGCAGTGGTGTTCCGGCGTTGGAAGCGGCCCAAGTGGCGTGTGCGGCCATACAATCGGGGAACGGCAGAACAAAACGTGCTTTGCGGTGCATTGCGGCGGGGGCGGAGGAACTGAGGAAGCAGGAGCGCACGGTGTCGTTTGAAAAGGCGGTCGCCTTCGCGCTGGAGGCTAGGCGGGAGAGACGGGTGCGGACGGTCTACGATTTCCGTTATTTTACGCGGCGATTCATGAAACGCTGCCCGGGGCTGGCGCGGCGGAAGGTGCGGGCAATTTCGGCGCAGGAGTGTGCGCGGTATATTGAAATGGCTTTTGATACACCGCGGCAGCGGCAGAAGGCGCGCTTAATTCTCAGCGGGGTGTTCGGCACGGCGGTGAAACGGGGCTGGTGCAGCGAGAATCCGGTGGCACGGGTGGAAGCCCCGCGGGTGGTGGAGAAGCAGGTGCCGATTCTGACACCGCAGGAGATATGCGACCTAAAGCAGGCAGTGAAGAATTATCGGAACGGCAGCTGTGCGGCGGCAGTGGGGATGATGCTGTATGCGGGCATCCGCCCGCACGAGGTGGCGCGGCTTACCTGGGCTCAGGTGGATTTGCGGGAGCGGGCGATTTATATCCTACCGCAGCACAGTAAGACGGGCGGCGCGCGGCGGGTGACGATTCACAAGCCGCTGCTGAAGATTTTGCGCCGTTACAAAGAGAGCACCTATGAGAAAAAAATTTGCCCGCCGAACTGGCTGCACCATTGGCGGGAACTGCGCCACAAGGCGGGGTGGGATTCCCCTGCCCGGCGCTGGCCGCAGGATGCGCTGCGGCATACCTTTGCGAGCTACCACCTGAGCCACTTCCGCAGCTATGCCGAGCTGCAGCTGGAGATAGGGCACCGGGATGCTACGCTGCTGCGTACGCGGTATGTGGACCAGAGGCCCGTGGTGAATGCGGGAGATTTCTGGGAATGCCGGGGGCAATCAGCAGCGTAGCATCCGGAATTACGAATTACGAGGTACGAATTACGAAGTAAAGGAAGTTCGTGCGCAGCTGAAGCTGCGCAGGATTTCGTCGCCGCGCCCCTGGGGGAGGCGCAGACCGCGCAGCGGACGAAGCCTGCAGACAACAAGCACTCAACAAACCAATAAATGCGTAAAAAAACAACAACACCTGCCTTACACTGTAAACCTATAGGAATAGTAAGCTTATAATTTTTCCCTTTGAACGCATTTATTTATGCCTATGCGCCATAGGGAACGATATCCGGGCATCGCCCAGACGATATCCTGCCCATAGGGCAGGACGATATCGGCACGTTGTGCCGACGATATCCGCTCCTACGGAGCGGACGTAAACGCAGTGAGGATATCGTCTGCGGCAACACCGCAGATATCGTCCACGCGCAGCGTGGTTTTCGTCGCCGCGCCAGCGGCGATTTCGTTAACCGTTTTACCTAGAGTAAACCATTAATCATTGATTGGGAAGAAGATATGCAACTGCCGACTGGAAACGATATCCGCTTCGCAGACGAAATCCTGCCCGGCAGGCAGGACGAAATCGACATGCACATCAAGCTCGCAATGCATTTTCGAAGATTTCTGCGATTTGCTCAGCCGTGGACATAGGCATAAACATACGAAGAGATCCATTCCGAGGAATCCAATTATCTGGCAACGGGTGCAAGGGGATAAAGCCACAATCGGAATAATATGGGATTAACGCCTTTGAAACCACATCTATGACGATAAATCCCCCGGCTCCATGCTGTGCACGTCGCACAATTTCCGAAATAGCATAGAACAAAAGAGCGCGCCCCAGCCCCGGAGAACTGCAACTGATATCGCGAGAAAGTTGACCGATGAGCCAGCATGGCATATGGCAGGGGATATCATAAACAGCCCCCTGCTTAGCGACGAGAGCAGACTTCTGTTTTACGGTCAACAAACAGGGGGAAAACGTTACATAACCAGCCAAGGCACCATGCCCCTCATCAGCCCAGGCACTTACATGGCAGCAGGCTCCAATAGACTTATAACGAGCAGCATGATGGCGGAGAAAATCGCATTGCTGCGAATCCCGACACGAATAGCGCGAACAGATATCCGCAGAGGGCACCTCAAAATCCACAGGGAAACCACATAGTCTCATGGCTACACAGAACACTGCCTGGCAGATTCAATCACCAGGGACTTGAGCGCAGACGAAATTTCCCGAGGCTGCTGCATAGCAGAAATCAACACCGAAGCATCCTTTGCCGAAATCTCAAAGGGACCCCGTTGTTCTTCACGAGTTCTTGCAGCACGGGAGCTCAGAAACACCTCCTTGCTCCAACTTTTGCGCACCCGTGTCTTTTTTGCTAATGTAGCCATAATCGACTCCTCCGCAGTGATGCTAGCACAGCCGCTTATAAAAAGCAATAGTAAACACTCCAGGGTAATCGCGCAGAATTGTAAAATCTCGCCGAAAGGCGAAATTCTCTCTGCGCAGCAGAAATTCTCTCGCAACAATGTTGCGAAATTCTCTCCATTTTCGCAGAAAATAGATGATTCTGCTTCCCAATGCTTGCTGGTTGGGTAATGTTTGGAGTATTGGGAAACGAAATCCGAGCGTTGCCCGGACGAAATCCTGCCCGGTGGGCAGGACGAAATCGGCACGCCGTGCCGACGATATCCGCTCCTGCGCAGCGGCCGGAGGCAAGGAGCATCAGGCCTGTGCAGTTACTCTGAGCATAGCCACGGCATCTGCTGCCAGGCGACGGATGGCGGCCTCGCGGTTGGAGATGGCGGGGAGTCCCCAGAGGGTGAAATCGTTGTGAGCCACGATGTTGAAATACATGCCACGGAGGGAGGTCAGGAACCAGAGCCAATCGCCACGCTGCATACCGGGGAAGTGAGTCTGCACAGCCTCCTGCCACTCCTGGAGGGCGTAGGAATAGTGCGATTCGTACACATCGCGGGTGAGTTCAGGGTCCTCATAGCCCATCTTGTTGAGGAAGCAGAGCACCTCCACCCCACTGGCCACGGTATCATCCAGCCAGGAGGTAATGGGCGCGAGTAACCAGGAGCCGATGATGCGCTCCGGGTCGTTGCTCCCCCTTGCTTCCGCCAGAGCAGCAAGGCATACCTCATTGTACTGGGTGGAGAGGTAGGCGAGCGTGTCGCGGTAGAGGTCAGCCTTGTGCCCGAAATGGTAGCGGATGAGACCGATATTCACGCCAGCGGCGTTGGCAATATCGCGGACAGCCGCTCCTTCATACCCCAGCCGGGTGAACTGCTGCACAGCAGCGCGCATGATTAACGCCTTGGTATCATCCGACTTACTCATGCGCTATATGCCTTGCGGCGTTTTTTCTGTTTCTTTCTGGCGGCTTTTTCCTCCTGTTTCTTCAGGATGTATTCACGGTCCTCGCTGGAGAAGCGGCGTAATTTGGTACGGGAAATCTTGCCGCCATATTCCTTGAGGTAAACCATCTGGTGTTGCTCATCGAAGCGCTGCAGGCGGGCAAACAAGGTCATATTGCCCACAGCGGCGGTCCAGGTCCGGTACCCCTTGGCGGAAAGCTTCTCGCGATACTCATCCATTTCCTTTTCCGCAATGACGACACCTTCCTTCAGCAATACTTCAATCTGCTGGGTGAAATCGTTGTAGCCGTCGATTCCCATCACCAGTTTGCCACGGGGCGAAACCACAGCCAGGGCCGGGCGGCGCTTCAGTCCGTACCGGTTCGCCAGGCGGTTGATGGCGGTGTGACTGTAGCGGGCAGAATCACGGGTACGGTCGTCTATCGAGGCTCCGGAGTCGAGCTTGACCCGCACCACGCGGTCGCGGCACCACTCATTGAATGCCGGGGTATCAAGCAGTTCTTCCCCCAGCAGCGCGCTTTTGGGCGCAATGACCGAATCGTGAAACCAGATGATAAGCGGGCGGCACTCGCGGTGCGCCAGGCGGGTGGCGCGGCCGTAGCTGTCCAGCCAGCCATTGCCGTTGCGCCGGGCTTCAAACGCCGCGGTGATTCCGGCAATCTCAGCATCGGGATTATCCGGGTCGGTAAAGTAAACTTCGCCCTCGGCTCCGTTGTCAATCTGCTCCAGTTCCTCTGAGGTGGAGACATTATAGCTCTGTGCGTTGGGGTCCACGGCACCGCCGGTAAGCAGGGGATTCATCCCAGGCATGGCCGGTGACTCGAACCCCATGCGGGGCTTATCCATATCCCCCGGATGCGGGATATCCTCCGCAGGCTCCTGCTGAGGCTGCTGCGTGACGCACGACGCCAGCAGGCACGCACCCAGGCAGAACAGGACTGTGCGGAGCGGGAGCATCAGCGTTCACTGCGTTTGACCGCCTGCCAAGCGGCCTCCATTTCCTCCAGCGAGGCAGATGCCAGACTCACCCCCTGCTCCCGCAGGGCGGCCTCCACCGCATTGAAACGGCGCTCAAACTTCCGGTTGGCATTGAAAAGAGCCAGCTCCGGGTCCACCTTGCGGCGGCGGCAGAGATTCACCACCACGAAAAGCAGGTCACCCAGTTCCTCCGCCACGTGCGGGTCAGCATCCGGCAGGTCGAGCGTCTCGGCCACCTCATCCGTTTCCTCGCGGATCTTCTCCACCACCCCGGCGTGGTCCGGCCAGTCAAAACCGACCTTGGCAACCTTTTTCGTAATCTTGTATGCCTGCAGCAGCGAGGGCAGTCCCTTGCCGCAATCCTGCAGATAGGGTTTATCCTCAATGGCGTGCTCCTTGCGTTTAATAGCGTCCCATTGGGAAACAACGCCGTCTGCGTCCTCCACCGCAGCCGTGCCGAATACATGCGGATGGCGCCGCACCAGCTTATCAGCCAGTTCACGGGCAACCTCATTGATTCCGAAAGCGGCTTCGGGGTTCTCCTGCGCCATTTCAGCGTGGAAAATCACCTGCAGCAGCACATCGCCCAGCTCTTCGCGCAGGTGGGGCCAGTCGCGCTCGCGAATGGCATCAATGCACTCGTAGCATTCCTCTATCAGACTGCTGATGATGGAATCATGCGTCTGCTCAGCATCCCAGGGGCAGCCGCCGGGCTGGCGCAAGCGGTGCATGATGGCCACCGCACGCTCAATCTGGCGGGTGGGGTCCTGGCAGTGAATCATCTCCTGCTCGGTCATTTTGACTTGCCGTTGCGGCGGTCGCGGCGCTCGTTGGTAGCCTTGCCCGCCAGAATATCGTCAATATGCTGCACCATATCCCATGCCACGCGGCGGCGCTGGTACTTGCGCCACAGCAAATCACGCAGGGTCTGCCAGTGTTCCTCTGTAAAATCGGCGGGTGTGAACACCACCTCATCGCGCTGGGAGCGGCCCAGCTTGGGTGCCACCATCAGCTGCCACCAGCCACCGAAGTGCTGAGCCTCGTAAATAACCTTGTTACCGTCGGCATCGCGGTCCTGCCAGGAGAATGTTTCCATCTGTTCGGGGGATTAATCGGGGTTAAAACTTAGCGGCTGCCCCGCCCCTGCTGCTTCATCTGACGGTTGATGGCATTCACATCATCCTTCATGGTCGGGGTAATTTCCGTGACCGGGCCTGCCGTATTCAGAGAGACAATGAGGGGCTTAGAGCGGTTACCGCGGTTGTCGTACTTGTAAATCACACGCTGTACCAGCTTACCCTGGGGGTGGGAGTACATGCGTTCCTCCACCAGGCGGGCGCGGCTGTCGTAGCCATAGGCCACTTTGTAAATAATATTCTTCTTGGTGTGGTCGTAGATGATGCACCCCACCAGCTGACCGTATTTGCCCTCGGTGTAATCATTCACGGCAGCGAGGCGGCCACTGGCGGTATACGAGGAGCAACGCATGCCGCGCCAGCCCTTCTGGCGCTGGTAGATGGCACGGGTGCCATCCGGGTGGCGCAAGACGCGCACCATATCACCGGTTTCGTTCATCACCTCCGCGCTCTGTGCCAGCACGGCAGGCAACGCTGCCGCCACAGCCACAGCGCTAAGGAACATCCATCGGCCTATCATCTTTCTCATGGGGTTATTGTACCTGTTCACATACACCTTGGCAAGCGGAAAGTCAGTCTTTCGCCAAGCGAAGAGCGCGCTGCATGGCCACCACTGTAGCATCAATATCCGCCTCTGAGTGGGCCGTGGAGATAAAGCCGGTTTCGTAGGGCGAAGGGGCTACATATACCCCCTGCTCCAGCATGGAGTGAAAGTAGCGGCGGAACATATCGAAATTGCCG
>JAFVQN010000078.1 GCA_017504805.1 Akkermansia sp.
GTTATATGCACCGTGATTTCGGGACTAAAGTCCCGTGCTCCGACAACGCCAAATTGTAATCTTTGGCGAGCCGCACGCGAGCGGAATTCTGAGCCCCGCCTACTGGCGGGGCGGTAAGTTCCATAGCCCAGGGCGTACCTGTCTCGGCGTAGCCCTGGGCTATGGAAAGTGTCGCCCTGACGGGCTCAGAATTCCTCGGGCTTTCAGCCCGACAAATTACAATTTGTCCGTCACCACCAATACGGATAACACATCAATCTTTAATTGCCTCATCAATAAAGCTTCCGTTACCTGATACAGTAAAGGCAACGATGCAGCAAAACAAGATTGAATATAAGAGCAGCAACCGTTAGGCAGCGGACGCATAACATTGCTTGCAAACAGGTGGCAATGCGGGCATACTGGCAGCATGCCCGCACTGCACATGATAACCTTCCGGTGCCAGACAGAATTATTCGAGCGCCTGGAAAATTTTGCCCGTCAGCGCCAGCTGGACCGCACCTCGGTGCTCAAGCTTGCGTTGCATTACTACCTGAACTGCCTGAGCGGAAGGAGCTCCAATCCACCGAGCTAAGGCCCCGGAATAACCCACCAGCCGCACCCAGCCAGGCACCCTTGTTACGCAAGCGTGCCTGGCTTGCCTGTGCGCGGAGGTCGTGGGCATCGTAACCGCCCTGGGCGCGGACGGTATTGACCTCCTGCAGGGCGGCGTTGGTGGAGTTGTTGATATCATCCTCGAGTCGGGTGGCAAGGTCGAGCTCGCGCACGGTGGAAGTACCGCCCGGGAAGAGGTTGGAGGCAGCAGCGTCAGCACGGGCGCTGGCAAGCTGAGCATTGGCGTTCCGCTGGCCGCGGCGCTGGTTTTCAAGCGCCGTGCGGGTCATGGCAGCGGCTTGGTTTTCGGCAAGGCGGCGGCGTTCTTCGGCAGCCGCGTTGAAAGCGCGAGCCTGTTTGCGTTCGGCTGAGGCCTCCACGGCTTTTCCTGCCACAGCAGCGGCTGTGGTCACAATGGTTGCTATTTCTGGAAATCCCATGCCACAAGCTTATACCTGCCAGGCAGTATTCCGGCAAGCAAAACCAGAGGGTAGGTACTGCGTTACACGCAGAATCACGGAACCTCGCGGCGCGCTACCACCCGCACCGGCACCGGAAGCGGACGCAGGATATTATCGCCCAGGGTCAGCTGAGCAGCCGTTGAAAGACCGTTGATGAAAATTTCGCGTTTCAGGGCCGCATGAACCACCGGCGCACAGACCGCCGTACCGTTGAGTACAATAGCGAGGCGGTCCTGGCCAAGTTGCATCGCGCTGGTCAGCTTGTGACACGTTTCACCACCGCGGTGCGAAAGAGTCAGCAGCAGCACGTCACGCACCTCGTCATGCCGGCACTGCTCCACATCACGCTCAGTGACCAGAAGCCCCTGCGCATGCAAAGCGGCCGGAGTCTGCAGCACCAGATACGACGAACAGGCAGAGCCATCCTCCACCGCAGCATGAAAAGCCTCGACCAGCATATAGCCCTGCGCCCCCAGCCGCTCGGGCAGCGCAGGCGGCACCGGCGCAATATCCCCTTCTGCGTGATCGTATTCAAACGCCTCCATTTCGCTCTCGTAGGCGGCTATCTTCTCCTGCATCTCAGCATCGTTCACGATTTCCGCACTGCGAGGATGCACAGGCAGCAGCCAGAGGGAGGTGCGCTCGTTGAACACCCGCTCCAGGTCATCCAGCACATCTTCATACTCGCACCAGTCTGATATTCTTCCGCTCGAAAGATGCAGCACATACTGCCGGCCCCGGCGCTGCAGCAGCTCTACCTGCAAGCCCTGAGATTCGCAGCGGGAGCGCAGCGCCGCCTGCATCCGGGTATCATCCTCCTCCCCCAGAGGAGTCTCACACTCCGGCTCAACCACCAGCTCATGCACCGGCATTGGATCGTCCGCCGCAGCCATTTCCGAAACATCGACTCCGGCCAGCGGAGCCAGGGAACTCAGGATGCCCAGCAGCAGGGATAATAACGACATGCCCGTATTCTAACACTCCCCCAGCCAAATGCAAGTTCATAATACACGCAAAAACACGCGCGCGCCGCACACGTGTCCCAAAGATTTATGGAAAAATAGCCCTGAACGACATAAAGGCATAGTGTTCTGTGTGAAAATTCGTAGTGGGGTATCACCCGCCTCACCATCGGCAGTAAGCGCCCATTTGAGATTCTGTCGGCGTAAGCCGCTAACTTTCAATTCGTCAATCGTAAATTGTCAATCGTAAATCCACGTGTCCCAAATCTTTGGGACACGCATGCGCGCGCCGATAATGACGCCATGCAGGCTTGACGCAGGCGGAAAAACTGTCAGAATGGTGCGGTTCACCTATTCGCATCATGTTCCAGTTCTTACAGAGCATCATTCACACACCGGCATTTTACTTCATCACGGGCATTCTGCTCATCGTCCTGTTCTTCTGGTATCTGGCCGCAGAGCAGGAAAAAGCAAAACGCAACGCAGGCACATTCTTCATCTTAGGCCTTTGCGCCTTCTCCCTCCTCTCCCTCTTCCTCAATGGCATGCACTACGGCATCGACATCCGCGGCGGCGTGGAGCTTACCCTGGAGGTGCAGCCCAAGCTCGATGACCACGGCCAGATGGCCCCGCCCAGCAAGGAAGATATGCAGCAAGCCTGCGACATCCTGAATGAACGACTCAACGCCACCGGCACCAGCGAAGTACAGATTCTGCACTCCGGCAACAAGATTCTCATCCAGATTCCCCAGCAGGACAGCGACCCTGAAAAGAACAAGGAGAAACTGGACGCCATGGTGAAGATGCTCACCAAAATGGCCAAACTGGAACTGCTGACCGTCTACCCGGAAACGGACCGCGTGATTTATGACCCTGACACCCAGGAACTGATTGCCGACTACGAGCAGAAAGTAGCAGCCTACGAGGCTGAACTCGCCGCTGGCAATACCAAGGCCCGCAAGCCTGCCATGCCCCGTATCCCCGCCAAATTCGGTCTGAATGACTACATGATTCTGCCCTACCCCCACATCAACGAGGAAACGGGCGAGCCCGAGGTGGACAAGCACGGCCGCGCCGTGGTGGAATACATGGTGCTGCAGAAGCCTTATGCCGCCATGCAGAAGGATATGTACATCACTGGCAAGGAAGTTTCCCGCGCCCAGCCGGACTATGTGCGTAAAGGCTATGTGGACGTAGTGCTCAACCGCACGGGTGCTGACCGCATGGGCCGCCTGACCGGCGCCATGCAGATTGGCCGCGACCGGTTGGCAGTGGTACTCAACAACCAGATCAAGTGCGCCCCCGTGGTGCAGGCCGTGCTACACAAAGATTTCAATATCAGCGGCCTGAACGGCAAAGGCGAACCAGAAGACATCTCCAAAGCCCTGGCAAACCCGCTCTCCAGCGACCTGAAGGTGGAAGGCCGCAAAGATGTATCTGCCCAGCTGGGGCAGAGCGCTCTGGAGCAGAGCGGTATCGCCGGCGCGGTAGGCATGCTCGGCATCTTCCTCTTCTGCTACTGGTACTACCGCAGCGCCGGCATGGTAGCCATGGTGGGTCTCACCTTCAACGCTATCGCCCTGCTCGGCCTGATGAGCCTCTTCGGGTTCGTGCTCACACTGCCGGGCATTGCCGGTATCGTGCTGACCATGGGCGTGGCAGTGGACGCCAACGTGCTCATCTACGAGCGCATGCGCGAGGAACGCGCTGCTGGGCGCCCCTTCCTGGTATGCCTGCGTCAGGCATACGAAAAAGCCTTCTCCGCCATCTGGGACTCCAACATTACCTCCCTTATCACCGCCGTTATTCTGTTCTGGATTGCCAGCGGCTCCATCAAGGGCTTCGCCGTGACCACCAGCGTGGGTATCATTACATCACTAATCGGTGCAGTGGTTGTTACCCGCGTGCTCTTCTTCTGGGCTGAGCATCTGGGACTTCTGAAAGAATTCACTTTTGCCAGAGCCCCCTTCCAAGGCAAGGTATTCGACTTCATGAAGTACCGCAAACCGGCCATGGCAGCCTCCACACTTCTCCTGCTTGCCGGGCTTGCCTACTCGGTGTTTGTACGCGGTGAGAGCGCCCTGGGTGTGGACTTTGTGGGTGGTTCCACTTCCACCTATGTGATTCCCGGCGAAAGCAAGGTCGATTACGCCCAGGTGGAAAACACTGTGATGGGTATGCAGCTTTCCAAGGCCGCCACGGTGCAGCAGTTCACCACCGCCACGGACACCAACATCAAGATTCGCTGCGCAAACAAGGAAGAAGCTCAGCGCATTGATGCAGAGCTGCGCGCCAAGGTTCCCGGCGTGAAGGAACTGCAGGCTCCCTCCATCGAGGAAGTGAGTGCCTCCCTCGGTTCTGCCTTCTTCAAGACAGCCATCATCGCGCTGGCTGCAGGCATGCTCGGCATCACCCTCTACCTGGCTATCCGTTTCGAATGGTCCTTTGCCATGGGTGCCTTCTTCTCCACGCTTCATGACGTTCTGGCCATCATCATCCTGGTCGTCGTGCTTGGTACTGAGTTGAATATCATCCACATCGGTGCTTTCCTCACCGTTGCCGGCTACTCAATTAACGACACCATCGTGATTTACGACCGCATCCGTGAGCACCTGCGCCTGGCAGAACCCGGCGAGAAACTGGTGGACATCATGAACGGCGCTATCAACTCCACGCTCTCCCGTACGCTGCTTACCTCCGGTTCCACTATCGCGGCCCTCACAGCCCTGCTGGCACTGGGCGGTCCCGCCATGTGGGATTTCTCCATCACCATGCTGCTGGGTATCTTCATCGGCACCTACTCCTCCATCTACATCGCCTCGCCGGTGGTGCTGTACTTCGACTCGCGCGGTGACCTGCGCAAGGAACTGCAGGAGGCCGATCATGCAGCAGAAGTCTAATTAACACCCCGCACGCACGCGTGAGCCGCAAACTTTTCCACAGCCTGCTTTTTCTCTGTGCTGTTGTGTTTGCGGCTGCCGTGTGGGGCTCCGTTCATTGCGGCGCCGGTCTCGACTCCCCCTCCCTGCCCCCTGAAATGAAAATACATTTCAGGGGGCTCATCTATTTCCATTTTGCGCTGGCCCAACTAGCTGTCATCTCCGCCCTTATCCTGGTGTACTGCTACCACTGGAAATGGAAACGTTACTATCTGCTTGTCAGCTACAACGAAAAAGGCATGCAGCTTAATCCCCCCGGCATCCGCATGCCTGAGCGGCGGATTTTCCGATGCAGCCTGAAAGATTTAGACACCTGCAATTTACCACCGGCAAGCGCACCTGTCCTGGTCTATCCCATGTTTATGCTCAGCGGCACCAGCAGCGGGCGTAAACTGGTGGAAGGCCTGCACAAAGCCTACCGGGCCCGTGGGCACGAACAACCGCAGCTTTATTTCCAGCCAGTACTGGGGGCTTCACCCTGGCTTGCAGAGGCAGCCGCTGCGTCGTTGAAAACGCAGCTGGAGGCGGACACGGGCGTACTGGTCGTAGCGCACGATTCCTCGCTCCCGGAGCCACCGCCAGAGCCTGCACTCTTCTGCCGGCGCCTCCGGGAACTACTGCCCGGCACCGAAATTGCCTGCAGCTACCTGAACCAGGCACCCAGGGCACACGATACCCTCAAAGACATGAAATCCGGCCGGGTGCTTCTGCTGCCCTTCCTGCTGACAGAAGGCGTCCACACCAGCCGCGACCTTCCCACTGAGGCTGAGGCGGCGTTGCTAGGCAAATCCCTTCGCCGCCTGCCTGCACTAGCCAGCCTCCTCGCTCCACAATCATGAAACTGGCACTCAAAGTAACACCCGGCGCGAAAAAAAATGAAGTTCTCGGCTGGGAGGACGATTATCCCCAGGTGGGTCGGGTGCTTAAACTCAAAATCGCGGCTCCGCCAGTCGAAGGAAAAGCCAACAAGGAAATCATCCTCTTCCTGGCGAAAACACTCGGGGTGTCTAAATCATCCATAGAAGTTGTACATGGAACCAGCGGCCGCATCAAGCTGGTGGAAATACCGGATGGCACCAGTCTGAGACCACTGGGAGACTGAAGCTGCGAGATATTTACGCAAGGTTGAAAAAACCGTCAGCTGGCGTGGCGAAAGGAAATTTTGCTAAAGAAAGCAGAATTATCTTGCAAAAAACCCAAATCAGGTTATGATGAGTATTGCAGAATGGTGGTGCAAAACCGCCAGTCTGCACAGAAAACCAACCAAACCAATAGAAAGAGGTAATAACCATGCCGAGTGATACCAATATTACTGTTACGGGCCGTCATATTGAAGTGACTGATGCCATCCGCGAGTTCGCTACGAAAAAGATTGAGGCCATCCATATCGATTACCCGAAGATTGTGGAAGCCCGCGTAGTGGTGGATGTACAGAAGGATCGTCAGATGGCAGAAATCGTGCTATTCTGTGCCGACCATATCACTATCCAGGCATCTACCTCTTCTGAGGATTTGTATGCAGCCATTGATGAGACAATTACCAAAATCATGCGTCGCATGCGCAAGCATAAGACACGTCTCATGAAGCACTTCCGCCCGCACCGCTCCAAGAGCATCCGCAAGCTGGATGAGAAGGTGTACGAGGAAGAAGTGCTGGACTACGATGTGGACGCCGATGCACCGGAAGACCCGAAGCCGGTACGCGTAACCCGCGAGGGCTACGACCTGCGCACCATGTACAAGGAGGACGCCATCATGGAGCTGGAAATCTCCGGCAAGCCCTTTGTGCTGTACCGCAACGCCCGCCGCAATGTGCTGCAGATTGTCTACCGCCTGAGCCCGGGCGAATACTCCATCATCGAGTTGGGCAACGAGCTGAAAGCATAATCCTGACACTCGAAAACTCTGGCAATTTTCCGGGTCGCACCCCAGGCAGGGTGCGGCCTGTTTTTTTTTGCATTCAGACATATGCGCAGCAAAACAAAGCGGCTGCCTGAACACGCAGGCAACCGCTTGAAACAAGCACAAGAGGTGGTGAAATTACTTAGTTTTCTCCATCTTCATCTCACCAGCGCAGCCGAACCAGCCATCGTGACACTGCACCTTGAAACGCACCTCAATGCGGCCTTTCAGGGTGCGGGGCACATTGAAAGTCACGGTCTTCGTATCTTTATCAGCAGGTTCATTGGCATCGCACACGTGTTTACCATTGGCAAAGAGCTTGAAACCGCGTGAGGTCAGGCGGCCGTTCTTGCTGGGACTGGGAACCAGGGAGAACGTGTAGGAGCCGGGGCCCTTCACGCTTTGGCTCACATTCACGTGCCAGTCCTTTTCGAAGCCGACGGTCATCTCGCCGCTGTCGTAGTACGGCTCATCGAACACGTAGGGGAAGCTCTCATCCCAGTAATTGGCCCAGCGCAGAGCGCCCTTGCCATACTCGCTTTCGGGGTCAATGGCCACCACCTTACGGTAGGTATCCACCAGCTTCTTACGCAGGGCTGGTTCCTTGGTAGCCATGTAATGCTCGCGGTAGATGTAGGCCAGACCGGAAGTCCAGCGCTGCTTGAGCTCATTATTCAACTTACCCGCCTTCATCACCTTTCTGGCAAATTTTTCAGCCTCGGCAAACTGGCGTTCAGCGCCCTTAAAGCGGGCATCGGCTCCCTTGCCGCCATTCAGCACCGCGTTAATCTCATCATACATGCCCATGTGGTCCATGCAGTAAAGATAGCGGAACAGCGTCTCATGCTCCGGATCCTTGCGATTGAGGATATCCTTCAGCTGGCGGTTGCGGGCAGCGTCCTCGTATGGCATCATAGCCAGGGCCTCAGCAGCTGCGCGAGCCCCTTCCAGCCCGTCCGCACTGCGTGCTTTCTCCACCAGCTCCATATACTTCGGCATACGGGCAAGAGTGCGCTTCACAGCCTTTTCCATAGCAGCAGCGCTCTTCACCGTCTTGCCGGTATATATGCCGAGCAGTGTTTCATCCGGTGCCATCAGCACCGCCACCGGCAGGTTCATGAAAGCACCGATAGGCAGCAGTTTCTCGCGCTGATTCAGCTCAGGCACCGTACCCACACGTTCATCAATCTGGCCCAGCACCACGGGCAGGTTCTTCTTCTCCAGCTTGTTCCATTCTGTGACTACCTTGCCGGCATCGGGCATCCAGTCAGACCCATACCAGAGAATGAGCGACGGGCTCCCCTCAGCCTTTGCCTTGGCGCGGGCCTCCAGGTTGTCTGCAAAATCAAGCGGACTGGGAGGCGGACCGGCCTCAATCTCCTCCTCTTCCTCCTCTACAGGATCGGCAGCCGCCACCACTTCAGCAGTCGTGGCTGTATCTTCAGCTTTGGGTGCCTTCTTCTTGGCTTTCTTCTTCACCACCTTGCCGCCGGGAGCCTCCAGCCCCAGCAACTCAGGATTGTAGTAATAGAGTCCCCCGGCAACCACGCCGACGAGAAGGAGGAATACTAGAAATTTCTTCATATCAGAATCTGAAGGTTAGCGGGTGAAAATAACAAAATGGGAGACGTGCGCAAAATCCGGTCCGGGGTTATCGAACTCAAGCTTTACCCACTTGGCGCGAGTACCATCCGGGAATTTCACGGCCCACTCCTTCGGCATGTTGTCCGTCTCTGCACGTTTGAACCAGGTAGCACCATCCTCACTGGTGGAAACAATGGCCTTCTTCATCCGGTGCTCGTTGCCATCCGTCTTGCGGATAAGGCAGCCGGTGGTAAATCCGGGGTTCTGCAGCTCCACGATGAAATTAGGCGTTTTTTCCTTTCCTGTGTGACACTTACCACCCTCCGGGGTTGTAATTCCGAGGTGCAGCTGCGGGGTATCCCAGTTGCTGGTGGAAGAAATACGGAACAAAGCAGCCTTGGCAGGCTTACCTTTCATCTCCCCGAGTTTCTGCAGAGCGCCGGCCTTGTAGGCGGGCTTGCCGAGAGCCAGGGCGCCCTGAGTAAGCGCCTGGAAAGCAGGGGCGGAGCGCGCCTGCTCAGCCGCCACGATAGCCTTGTTGTACGCATCCGCCATCTTCTTGCTGCGCTCGGCATCATTACCAGCCTCGCCGGCGGAACCGGCAGCCGCAGCAAACGCCTTGTTGAACATGAGGCTGCCTTCCTCCGTAGCCACATAGGTCTTGACCGCCCACTCCAGCAACTTGCCGAAGGTGGTGCCGTCGCCGCGCTTGATATGCTCGGAGAACATAATCCTGAGCAGCTCCTGGCGGCTGCTGTCCGTCTGCAACGTAGCCGCCTGTTTTTCCACGAGCCCGTCGAGCTTCACAGCCCAGCTTGAGGGAGTCGAAGCAAGCGCCTGATGCTCCCTCTGGAAAATATCCAGACGCTCCTTATCCTCCATGCCGGCAAGTTCATCCGCCAGATCTGCGCGGGCATCCATGGCAGCAACACCATGGCCGTCATAATGCGGCAGCAATTCCGTCATCAGGTATTTATAACACTCTTTCGGAGTTGCGCCGTTCTTCTTCATGAGCGCATGCAAACCTGCACGGAAGAACGGATGCATGGGAGAATCCTTCAGGGCAGACTTCCACATCTTCTCAGCCTTCACCGCATCTCCCGTTGCCTCCAGCGCGCGTGCGCAGAAACTCTTCCGATAAGCCCGGGCCACCTTCTCATCATCGCCAAAAACCGCTTCCATCAGGTTATAGGACGTGGGCGCCTGGTGCCCGAATATCATGTTGTGCATGCCGCCATCAGGGCCACCGAAGCCGCCCACCCATTTGCCACGTTCGGTGCGCACGGCGTACGCGCAGTGCCCGGGCTGGCCGCAGGTGTAGGCCGGAATGCCATGCGCCATGGCTGCCACAGCCCCCAGGTGCGACATAGCGCCGCACACACCGCCATTGCGAAGCGTTGCCTCTGCCCAGCTTTCATTGGCGTACGGGAGATTGTATGCGCCACCCTGCACGCTGTCGCCGAACTTGGACGTGCCGGTATAGGTAGCTGCCCAACATGCAATACCGTACTTATCCCAAGGCATATTGATGGCGCGGGCTGCGAACTCATACGATTCGTCATCCCAATCCTGCCCGGGATTAGCCACCACAAAGCGAAGCTCCCAGGGTTTGAGATTCCGGTAATTCGGATGCAGCAGGCCCTTGCGGTCCTGTTTCTGGAAGAACTTGTAGCGGCGCACCGGGTTATGCTTATTCGGCAGCAGATGGGCAAGCGGGGGATTCTGCCAGGTCTCGCCACCCCCCCAGCAGGAAGCCAGAGCCACAGCGAGAGCCTTGTTCTTCACCTCACCTTTCTCCTCTTCCCAGATGCGGTAGAGCACCTCCACACCGGTCTTTTTCTGGTAGGGAACCAGACCGCAGCTCAGGTACAGCTCCAACCACTCGGTATCCTGCACAAATTCCTTCAGAAACCGAGACTTTTCCTTACTCTCAGCCGCCAGGGCACTCAGACTCGCTGCCCCCGTCACACGAA
This sequence comes from Akkermansia sp., assembly GCA_017504805.1. Taxonomy (GTDB): domain Bacteria; phylum Verrucomicrobiota; class Verrucomicrobiia; order Verrucomicrobiales; family Akkermansiaceae; genus Akkermansia. The sequence goes on from JAFVQN010000078.1 coordinate 10,416, forward strand.
TCAGCTCATTGAGCATCGCCAGATGCACAGAGGATTCGTCCTTCAATGAAATTTTTTTCTTCTTCAAGGCTTCCACCACGGCGGACTGAGCCTCTGCATAGTCACCGTTGCTGATGGCATTCTGCACCGACTCCGGTAACAAAGCGCTTCTCAGCGGAGTGAGCGCCAATTTGCTGTCCCCAGCTTCAGCGGCCGGTACCAAGGGCGCCAGCCCGAGCGAAAGCAGCCCGAGCATCAAAACATACGTTCGGATTCGCATGCTCTCAGGATGCTACACTGCCTGGGCAAAGTCAAGACAAATAAATGCTTTTCTCACCGAAATCTGCAAGTACGCATTGCGTTTATGCAATAGTTATGATAGAATGCGCCCCGTGAGCAGGAGCACCCCATTTGTATTACTCATGCTGGCAGCCGGAATTCTGCTGCCGGGAGCCTCCTGCACCTGGCGCAAGTCTGCGGACGTCCCCGCCCCGGTCGATAACCGGCCTGAACCAAAGCTCAAGCGAGGTCCGTACACCATCAACGGCGTGCGATACCGGCCCATGGACATTGCCCAGGCCCTGCAGTACCGCGAGGTGGGTGAAGCCTCGCTTTACGAAGGGGCCAACACCATCGGCGCTCTGGGCGAGCGCCTGCCCTACGGCGGCATGTACGCGGCGCATCGCACCCTGCCCCTGCCCAGCACGGTGCGCATCACCAGCATTTCCACCGGCAAAAGCTGCCTCGTCCGCGTCAACGACCGCGGGCCCTTCCACCGCCGCCGCATCATTGATATCAGCCCCGCCGTTGCCCGCGCCATCGGCTTCCATCAGTGGGGGGTCCACCAGGTCGAGATTGAGACCGTCTCCGTAGGCGACGGCCCCAACCAGCGCACGAAAAAGTAAGCCCGGAGTTATTTTCCGGCCAGCGCGGAGCACTCCGTTCCCATTTGAGAAAGCGCATAGAGCGGAATATCCAGCTGCGTGTATTCTCCACCGGTGGCAACCGGGATGCGCTGCACATGGTAACGAGCCATTGAGGTACGAATCGCTATAGCGGGCGCAAACTTCTGACAATAGACTTTGGCGAGCCGCAGGCGAGCGGAATTCTGAGCCCCGCCTACTGGCGGGGCGGTAAGTTCAAGAGCCCAGGGCTCACGCCCTGGGCTATGGAAAGTGTCGCCCTGACGGGCTCAGTATTCCTCGGGCTTTCAGCCCGACAAATTACAATTTGTCCGTCACCACCAATACGGATAACACATCAATCTTTAATTGCCTCATCTCCTACTCTCTGCCAAGCCCGCTTGCACATTTTTCACGGGAGATTTGTGCTTGTCGTGCACATTTTTCACGGCAAAACGGGCACCCATTCGGGTGCCCGTTTATATAAGATGTTGTTAATAAGCAACTTCTTATCTAAGCGAGAAGAAATCGCGGATGCGGGGATTATCGCTGGCGGCAATGACGGCGGGCGGAGCATCCACCACAAGCTTGCCATCAGCCAGGAACACGATGCGGTCAGCCAGTTCCATGGCGAAATCCGTATCGTGCGAAACCACCAGCATGGTCATGCCGTCCCTGGCAAGTTCGCGCATGAGGTTCTCCACCTCACCCACCATTTCGGGGTCCAGGGCAGAGGTCGGCTCATCGAACAGGAGCACCTCGGGATTCATGGCCAGGGCGCGCACAATAGCTACGCGCTGCTTCTGACCACCGGAAAGCTGGGAGGGGTAGGCCCTGGCCTTATCGCGCAGGCCGATGCGGTACAGCAGCTGCAGCGCCTGAGCCTCGGCCTCGGAGCGGCTCATGAGACCGCATTTCACCGGAGCCAGAGTGATATTATCCAGAATGGTCAGATTAGCGAAAAGGTTGAAATGCTGGAACACCATGCCGACCTTGGAGCGGTAGTGATTCAGGCCATTCTCGGTGCGGTCCACCGGCTCACCGTGAAAGAGCACCTCGCCACCTGTGGGAGTCTCCAGGAAATTCATGCAGCGCATCACCGTGCTCTTACCAGCACCGGAAGGTCCCAGCAGGAACACCACCTCACCCTTCTTCACGCCCACAGAAACCGCGTCAATCACACGATGATTGCCGAATTCCTTCACCAGGTCGCGCACCTCTAATACATTATCAGCGTTCATTCTTCTTCAGGGAGTTTTCAAGTTTCTTCAGCAACTGGCTCAGGCATACCACCACCACCAGGTAGGTGAGCGCCACCGCAATGAGCGGCAGGAAAGCATCGTAAGTCTGACTGCGGATGATATCACCACCCTTGGTGAGGTCCTGCAGCGCAATGTAACCGCACACGGATGTCTCCTTCAGCAGCACGATGAACTCATTGCCCAGCGCAGGCAGCACATTCTTGAAAGCCTGCGGCAGGATAACCGACCGCATCGTCGAACCATAGCTCAGCCCCAGGCTGCGGCCGGCCTCCATCTGGCCGGAATCCACCGCCATGATGCCGGAACGGATGATTTCCGCCACATAGGCGCCACTGTTCACACCGAAAGCCACGATGGCCACCAGCACCTTGCTCACATCCATCGAGCCGAAAATCACGAAGTAGATGATGAGCAGCTGCACCACCACCGGAGTGCCGCGCACCACGGTCAGGTAGATGTGACACAGGAAATTCAACACTTTGTAACGTCCGGTCTGGTCATGCGCACTGCGCACCACCGCCACCAGGAACCCGATGCACAGCCCCATGAGCACCGCGCAGGCGGAAATCTCAATCGTGACCAGGAAACCATCCACCAGGTAGTGCCAGCGGTCATCCTTCACAAAGTTCACCTCAAAGGAATCAGCCAGGCGGGTCCACAACCCCTTTTCCTGCGCTTCCACCACAGCGGGCACTGCCAGCGGTTTGCCATCCTTATCCAGATAGCGGGCCCAGATAGCCTCCATGGTGCCATCCGCCTTCATTTCTTCCATGGTGCGGTTGAACATGGCCAGCAGCTCCGGGCGGGACTTGCTGATAGCCATGGCGTATTCCTCTGATACCAGTGCCGTAGGCAGAATACAGAGACCCTTGTTCCGGGCCACGTGCTCCTCTGCCGGTGCGCTGTCGAGCACCACCGCGTGAATCTTGCCCGTCACCAGCGAGGCCACGGCCAGCGCGCCATCCTGGAATCGCTCCGGCTCCTGGATGTGCTCCGTCACGTACATGTCACCCGTTGTGCCGTGCTGCACCCCAATGCGCTTGCCCCGCATCGTCTCCGGGCCGACTATATCTGAATCTTTGCGCACGATGATGACCTGGTCGGCCTTCACATAGCTCGTGGTGAAATCAATCTGTTTCTGGCGGTCCTCTGTCACCGTGATACCGGAAGCGGCCACATCCGCCTTACCAGCCTGCACAGCTGCAATCACGGAATCGAAGGCCATATCCTCAATCACCAGCTCCAGATTATTGCGCTTGGCAATCTCTCGCACCATATCGGCATCAATACCCACAATCCGGTTCCCCTGGTAGAACTCATACGGGGGGAACGTGGCGTTGGTCACCATCATCAGTTTGCCGCGCTCCGCCTCTTTCTCCCCGCACGAAGTCAGGAAAAGAGCCATGAACGCCAGCATCACTGCCAGCCATTTCTTATATACTATACCGGGCATGTGCGTGGAGAATACCACAACACCATGCCATTTGCAAAGTTAAAAACAAAAAATGCTCATTTTAAGCATGCGCGGGCATCCTCATTTTCACGTTTCACGCCGGATTGACAGGCCAGGCTCCTCATGCTAGAATCAGCCATGGACGCCTACACCCGGAAAGCCTTGACCATCATCATCGCCATCTGCGGAGTGTTCGCCTTCCTTTTCCACGAGCATGATACCCTGGCCCGCTTTGCCCGGATGAGCGGCTACGTGGGCGCCATTGTAGCATTAACCCTGGCGGTAGAACTCTACCTGAGCCTGAAGGTACGAAAACGGAAGCCGGGAAGGAAGAAAGCTCCCGAGGCGGAAAATCACGTCCAGCGAGCCCTCAACATCATGTATGGGCTTGATGACGGCAGCCGACACTACCGTGACCTGCCCCCCAAAATCCGCGAAAAGAGCCTCTTCGGCGGCAAAATGCTGAATAAGCGCCCGCCCGGCGATGAGGAACAATAAAGCGTTTGATACTAATTGAGAGTTCCTCAGCTGTCCATTTTTTGCAGTTCATTCATTATCAATACTAATTTGCAAATATGTGACCACTTTTTACTATTTTCACCACATTTCGCGGACGACTTTCTGGCAATTTCACCACATTTTGCGGACATCTCCGCACTATCAGCACAAAATTCACGCCCTCCGCAGGCGTATTTGCCAGCGGAGGGCGGTGGGGGAATAATGAAAGGTTGAATCAGCCTTGCTGGCGGATGCTGGCGCTCATGAGCTCAGCCACCTTGCGACCGCTCATGAGCATGCCGCCGAAGATGGGGCCCATGCGGAAACTGCCGCTCACGCCATTGGCCGCCATGCCGGAAACAAAGAGGCCGGGGTATATCTCCTTGGTGTTATCGATGGTGGAGCGCTCGCCCTCGGCGGCATCCATGCTCATCTCACCCACCACACCGCCGGTGGGGGTATCGAGCTTCACGCCGTTCTTGCGGGCCACGGTGCGGGCAATCTCGCAATCATGGCCGGTGGCATCGAGCACGGTCTTCGAGAGCAGCGTGAGGGGGTCCACATGCAGCCCCTCGCGCAGCACGGGAGTCCAGTTCACCACCACACCGCCCACGCGGCCCTGCTTGTACACCACATCCTCCACTGAGTAGCAGTTGAAGATGGTGGCACCCGCCCGGGTGGCCTGGTAGAGCAGGCCAGCCGTGGCATGCACGGAGTCCACGATGTAGGTTCCCTCCTGGTACGGACGGTAGGAAAGCTCCAGCTCCTCCACAATGGGCATGGCCTCTTCCTGCACCACGATATCATTGAACATCATGGCGCCGCCCCACATGCCACCGCCGGGGGAAAGCTTGCGGTCCAGAAGCGCCACCTTGTGCCCGGCCTTCGCCAGATAATAGGCCGCCACGATACCGGAAGGACCACCGCCCACGATGGCGGCATCCAGCTGCAGGCAGGAGGAAAGTTTACCGAAATACGACTCAATAATACCACGGGAGATAAGCGTTTCCATGCCTGCAAATGTACACTGGCCGCCGTCATCTGTCAACGCCGTTTTTTGACTTGCAATGAAGCCGATTTTCAGGGAAAATCAAGCGCATGAAAAAGCAGGTTCCGGCAGATGCCCGCTTGTACGGGATTGTGGATATGGGCTACGTGCGCCCGGAGGATGTGGAGCAAGTCACCACCGCCCTGCTGCAAGGCGGCATCCGCATCCTGCAGCTACGCGCCAAAGGTGTGGCGCTCGATGAGGTGGAAGCGCTGGCGCGGCGCATGCAGCCGCTCTGCCGCGCGGCGGGTGCCATCTTTGTGCTGAATGATTACCCCGAAATGGCCGCCCGCATCGGGGCCGATGCCGTGCATGTGGGCCAGGACGGCGGTCCGCTGGAGGCCGTCCGCGCCATCGTGGGGCCGGACATGCTCATCGGCCGCTCCACCCACAGCCCGGAGCAGGCGCTGGCCGCCGTGGCCGAAGGGGCGGACTACATCGGCTTCGGCCCGCTCTTTCCCACCGGCACCAAGCCCGGCCGCCCCGCCATCGGCCTGCAGGATATCGCCACCGTGCAGGCGCAGCTGGGCGATTTCCCCATGTTCTGCATCGGCGGCATCAACGGCAGCACCCTGCCCGCCGTGCTCGCAGCCGGCGCCCGCCGCGTGGTCATCGTCTCCTGGCTCCTCCGGCAGGCAGATGTGGCCGGAGCTGCTCAAAATGTCATTGCCCGGATGCAATGAAAACCGCCGGAATCATCTACCCCCTGATGGTGAAGCATATACAGGATAATGAAAACATAATTGCATGAAAACAGCATTTTCATGCAATTATGTTTTCATTATACAGCATTTATCAATCACCACATTCTAATTCAATAGATAACAAAGTGTATGAGCCGGCACACGGAGCAGCGGTGCACTGCCGGGAGAGGACGATATACCGAAATCCTGCGGGTGCTTAGTAGCCAGCAAGGCCAAGGCATCGGGGACAGCGTGGCATTGACGGATGATAGCCTCGCTGGCAGATAATTCAGAGTCATTGCGGAACTTAACTTCGCAGAATATTCGGGCACCGTTGCGAAGCTCCACAGCAATGTCAATTTCATTACTGCCGCGAGCTCCGCTCCGGAGGAATCCGACCTCCCCCAGTCGGTCATAAGCCGCGATGAAATGCTTGTAAACAGTACTCTCAACCGTGGCGCCCATATCGGACGCGCGGCTCATGGGAGTAAAACGCATGAGGCAGGCATTGCGCAAAGCTGCATCAGCCACATAGATTTTCGGCTGGGCTGTGAGGCCCTTTTTTCCGGTTGCACAGAAGTTGCGCGAACAGTAGATGAGGTTGGCATCCTGCAAGTAGCCAATGTATTTGGAGAGGGTGGGCTTGGACACCCCCAAGGCGCTGCACATGGTATCCAGATTGACAATATTGCTGCTGTGCAAGCAGAGGTATAGGAAAATCTTTTCCAGCTGCACAGGGTTCCGCACATCAAACAAAGCGGGGATATCCCGCTTCAGGACCTTATCCACCACGTCTTCCTGTAGAATATTCTGTACTTCATCCAGTTCATCCAGACGCAAGAGCTCCGGGAAGCCCCCCTGCTGCAAATAGTGGTACCAGTGCGGGGACAAATCGCTGAGCCGCATCATGAGCATGCTGAACTCCGACGGATGCATAGCCGACAATGATTCCAGAGCAGGAGCCTCCTCCTGCAAGGGTGACACCCCCTGCAGGCAACAATATTCCCGGAAAGTGAGCGTGGGCATACGGAACACACGCCAGCGGCCCACTCCGCTATCTGCCGCGCCGCGCTCCAGTGCCGGGCTGGCGGAACCGGTAGCCACCACCTGAACTTCCGGAAAGTGGTCGTACAGGGTCTTCACCCACAGCGACCAGTTTTCTGCGTATTGGATCTCATCGAGAAAGTAATAACAGGCTCCACCGCGATAAGTGACCTGGCGGTATGCGTCCAGCACTGCCTGAATGCCGCTTAACTTGAATACCGGATTATCAAAGGAAATGTACAGAATGTTTGTGCTGGGCACCCCTTGTGCCAGCAGGTGTTTTATAAGCTGGCGCATCACCGTCGTTTTACCCACACGCCGCGCTCCGCTGATAACCGCAAAGCGTCTCAGTTGCGGGTGCGTGATACACTTCAGAACTTCCGCAAACGCTTGCCGTCGCGACTCCGGTATACCGTCGCGGCTTTGCCCGGTCTTCCACCATGGGTTAATCTGATGCAGCAGCGCATTCAGGTCATTCTGATCAAATATCTGCATAGGACTTTCCATCTCAACACTGAATATACACCTTCCGGTTACCATTTGCAAGCATAATGAAAACATAATTGCATGAAAACAGCATTTTCATGCAATTATGTTTTCATTATACAGCACCCATGAATACTAAGTACTTCATATCAAGCAATAACACAGCAAAAAGGCCGGAGAGGCAGACTCTCCGGCCTTCTGGTATGTTGACGGTATTCTTTAGCGGAACCTGAGTTCCTTCACCTTGGCAGCGAGGGCATCGAGCACAGTCTTGTGCGCGGCGTCCACCTCGGGGGCGGTGAGGGTCTTCTTCGCATCGCGATAGAGGAAGGTGTAGGTCATGGCCTTGCGGTCGGCGGCGAGTTTCTCGCCAGTCGGGTCGCAGAACACATCCTTGAGCGCGCAGGAAACCAGCAGCTTCTGCTTGGCGCCTTCCACCACCTTCATGATATCCGCGTGGCGGGTGGCGGCGGGCACATCGAGGGAAGCATCGCGGCTGGAACCGGGGAACTGAGGCA
>JAFVQN010000079.1 GCA_017504805.1 Akkermansia sp.
CCACTGATTCATTCATGCAATTCTTTCTGACACCTGAGGAAATAGCCCAGCTGGAGTGGACCTACCCCAGCGCTGGGGAAATCATCCTCTTCATCATCGGCATCAGCTTCTTCCTGTTTCTGAACGCATTTTTCGTAGCGAATGAGTTTGCCTGCGCCCGCGTGCGCGAAAGCCAGCTGGCGGAAGATGCCGGCGACACGAAGTCTCAGGCATACCGCCGCCGCACAGCGCGCCACATCGTGCGGCATCTGGATACCTACCTTTCCGCGAACCAGGTGGGTATCACCTTTGCCTCACTGGCGCTGGGTGCCATGGGCGAGCCGTTCATTGCGAGCCTCATCAGCAGCCCTCTGAGCTACTACCTGCACCTGAGTCCGACCGTGGTGCACGTGATTTCGTATACCATATCGTACGCGTTGTTCACCTTTGCCCACGTGGTGCTGGGCGAACTGGTCCCGAAGAGCCTGGCCATCCGCAAGCCTCTGGAAATCGCGCTGGGCACCGCCGTGTCCATGCACCGCTTTGCAAAGTATACGAAATGGATAATCCTCCTTTTCAACAACACGGCCAATGCCATTGCCCACCGGGTGTTCGGTGTGGACCCGCATTACGAGCCCAATGAATCCCACAGTGCCGAAGAGATTGCCCTCATCGTGGAAGCCAGCGGGCGCAGCAACGAAGTGACCGAAACCGAAGCGGAAATCTCCATGAATGCCCTGGAGCTCAACGACCGCTCCGTGCATGATATTCTGGTACCGCGCAGCCGGTTGGAGGTGCTGGATATCAACAAGAGCTTCGAGGAACTGCTGGAGCAGGTGCTGCACAGCCGTCACAGCCGCTTTGCGCTGGTTTCCGGGCACCTGGATCACGCCAAGGGCTGGGTGCATGTGAAAGACGTGTTGCAGATGCTGCACAGCGGCACGCGCGACATCATGGCAGAGCGCCGAGAGCTGAAAGTGGTGCCGGAAACCATGAAGCTGGATACCCTGCTGGACTTCTTCTCCAGGGAGCACACGCATTTTGCCCTGGTGGTAGATGAATACGGAGAAGCACAAGGACTTGTGTACCTGGATGACGTGCTGGAGGAGATTGTGGGCAATGACATACAGGACGAATTTGAGGTAGAAGCCGCACGCACCTTCTTCAAAGTGGGGCCGGGGCAGTATATAGCCAGCGGCTCACTGACCCTGTTTGACCTGGAGGAAGAACTGCCGGAAATCGGCGAGATTGAGAAGGACAACGGCATCTCCACCCTGAGCGGCTACATCACCGACCGCCTCGGTCACATGCCGGAATGCAACGAGCAGCTCCGCCTCCGAGATTACCTTATCACCGTCATTGGCACCGACGGGCGCCGGGTCACCCAGGCCAGGCTTGAGCACGCCCCCCTGCCCAGCGAGGAGGACGACGAACTGGATGACTAACCCCACCACTGATTTATGCATCTCTACGAATCATTAGCACTAGCTCCCACGGGTTTTGCCATGGGCATGGCGCTCATGCTGCTGAGCCTGTACGTACTGCTCTGCCCGGAGCAATTCCGGAAGCAACTGCGGGCCGTCCACGCCAAAAGCAGCGCCGGCACCGTCCTGCTGGGCATCGATTTCCTGTGGGTAGCCCTGCTGCTGCTCAAGGCAGACTGGAACCCGCTGTGCATGCCGCTGTTTGAGTTCGAAAGCTTCCGCGGCATTCTGCTCATTCTCTGCCCCATCATCTGGTTCATCATGAGCAGCATGATAAAAGAGCAGATTTTCGCCCGGGCACTGGGCTTCTTCCTGCTGCTCATGGCGATTGTCCCCATGAGTGCCGCCTTCATGAAAGACCCTGCCACACGCATCCTGATTCCGCTCTGGTGGTACCCCGTGCTCACTGTTGCTATGTTCTGGGTAGGCAAGCCCTACCTCTTCCGCGACTGGGTGAACTGGCTGGTGCAGCGGCCGCGCCTCATCACCTGGATTGCCGCGGGCAATTTCATCTACGGCCTGGGAATCTGCACTTGTGCCGGCCTATTCTGGTAACCCCCCCCCTTCGCTGAATATGATTTCCTTATATACCGCCGATTATGTGGTCACGCAGAATGACGCCCGCGACATTCTGGAAAACGCAGCCGTAGCTGTGCAGGACGGCCGGATTCTGAGCGTTGGCCACGCGGACCTGCTGGAGATACTGTTCCCGGAGCACCGCCGGGTTGACCTGGGGAAGGCCGTCATCCTGCCCGGGCTCATCAATGCCCACACACACGTTTCCATGAGCCTGCTCCGCGGGTATTCGGACGACAAAGCACTCATGGACTGGCTCACGCAGGACATCTTCCCCGCTGAAGCAAAGCTCACCCCGGAGCTGGTGGAGCTGGGCGCCATGTTCTCCCTGGCAGAGATGGTGCGCACCGGTACCACCGCCTTCTATGATATGTACATGCACCAGCGCAGCGTGTTCCGCGCGGCAGACAAGCTGGGGCTGCGTGCTGTCATGGGCGAGAGCGTCACCCAGTACTTCCCCTCCCTCAGCTGCCGGGATGCCGAGGCCTACTTCGACCTGGTGCGCACCCAGGCAGAGGAATGGAAAGGGCACCCGCGCATCCGCCAGGCCGTGCTGCCGCATGCTCCGTACACCACCACGCCAGAGCTGCTCACCCGATGCCGCTCCCTCGCAGACGAGACAGGCTCGCTTTTCGGCATGCACCTGGCCGAAACCGAAAGCGAAACCCGGACCTGCCTGCAAACGCATGGCATGCGCCCCATTCCCTACTGCGAAAGCCTGGGGCTGCTCCAGCCGGACAGTACCTTCTTCCACGTGGTGCATGCGGACGAGCGCGATATGGAACTGCTCAGCGAAGGCCGCTGCGCGGTGGTGCATAACCCCGCCAGCAATATGAAACTGGCCAGCGGCGTGGCCCCCACCGGTGCCATGCAGCGCTACCGCATCCCCGTAGCGCTGGGAACTGACGGTCCCGCCAGCAACAACGCCCAGAACATGGTGCGCGAAATGTACCTTGCCAGTCTGCTGCAGAAAGTCACCCAGCTGGATTCCACCGCCTGCCCCGCTCAGACCGCACTCGACATGGCCACCCGCGGCGGCTCCGATGCTCTGCACGAGCCGCTCATCGGCACGCTGGAGCCAGGCATGAAGGCAGACTTCATTGCGCTGGATCTCAGCACCCCCAACATGCAGCCGGTGCACAACATCGTCTCCAATATCGTCTACGCCGCCACTGGGCTGGAAAACAAACTCACTGTGGTCGACGGGCAGGAACTCTACCGCGACGGCCGGTTCCTCACCTGCGATTACGAAGCCCTTTGCGCAGAGATAAAGGCCATTCACGGATGGCAGAGCAGAAACTGAGGTGAAACACACCGCGCTGGAAGACCTGAGCTGGGCGGCCATTGATTTTGAATCCGCCGGCACCGCACCGGGCGAAACAGACTGCCCGGTGCAAATCGGCATCGTGCGTGTCGACAAGCTGTTTTCTACCAAGCCGCAACTCTTCACCAGCTACATTGCCTGCGAACACCCGGTGCGCTGGAGTGCGGCCAAGGTACACGGCATCACCACGGATATGCTCCGCGACGCCCCTGCCTATGCCTCGCTCTGGCCGCAGATTCGCGACCTGCTGCGCGGTGCGGTGGTGCTGGGGCACAATCCCGCCACGGAGAAGCGCTTTCTGCGAAGTTTCCCCGGCCACGGCTTCGGTCCCTGGGTAGATACGCTGGTCCTGGCGCGCCAGGCCGCGCCGGACTTGCCGGACCACGCCCTCTCCACCGTATGCGGGGCACTGGGCATCAGCGGCGAAATCACCGCCATGGTCAGTGATGCAGCGCACGCCCACTGGCACGATGCGCTCTTCGATGCCGCAGGTTCCCTGCAAGTGCTGCGCACCCTGGTGGCAGCACTTCAGATGCAGCGATGCACGCTGGCGGATATGGCATTCGCCGTGAGCGACTGATTCAGAACGCCCCGAAGAAGCGCTCAGCTTCCTCGCAGACACGGACTGCGACGCTGTTCACATCCATACGCGAAGCTTCCAGCCAAAGATGCGCAGACTCCTTGTAAAACGCGCGGCGCTCAGAATCGAGGCGTTCAAAGACGGCGCGGCGGTCGGTATTGAGCAGAAGCGGGCGGTTGGTGCTCTTGGCCGTACGCACCAGCAGGGCATTCACGGATACGTTCAGCCACACCGTGAAGCCGAGCATGCGCAGCAGCTCCCGGTTCTCCGGGCGCACCACAATACCGCCACCAGTGGATATGATGGAGGGGCTGGGCGTAGGATTATACAACAAGTAGCGCAGCAGCGCGGTTTCAAGAGCCCGGAAATGAGCTTCCCCCTGCTCTTCAAAAATTTCAGGAATGGATTTACCAATCTGCTCTTCGATGATGGCATCCGTATCCAGCAAGGGCATACCGGTGCGCTTGCTGAGCGCCTTGCCCACCGTGGTCTTGCCGCAGCCCATCAATCCGACCAGGATGATGGGACGACCCTTGGTGTCAAGCGGATGGATGGGCGCAGGTACCATACTGGGAGCAGGAATCATTCATCGCAAATGATGACCTCACCGCGGAAGACGATGTATGGCTGACCGGTCAGCTTCGGCCCCAGCTGCGGAGACGTCTGCTGGATAGTCACGCTGTCATCATCATTCACCACGCCCTTGACCATGCCGGAGCTGGTTTCAAAACGCACTCTCTTCATGCCGGCATCCATCAGGAAGTCGACAATGGAAGTGAAGCACAGCGCCGCCCCGGTGTTCATGCCGGCGTCGGAGCCATCAGCACTATAGCAGCGCATGCGGACACTGGCCTTGCCCTCTGCCGGCTCCACAACGATAAGCCCTTCACCACCAACACCAAAACGGCGGTTGCAGATATCCGCAATATTTTCCCGGGTCAGCACGGGGCTGAGTGCCAGGTCCCGGTTATCCACCACCACAAAATCGCTCTCGGCAGCGGTCATCTTGTAGAATTCCAGCATCATAACGCAGGCGATTCTAGCAAAAGTCGCACGTCAGGAAAAGACTAAATAATGCAAAATGCACAATTCTGGGCCCGGGTAGCAGGGGTTCCGGGCTTCAGGAGGCAATTTTCCGCTGGTAGGCAGAGCACCCATACAGGAAGAAAAGCCCAGCCCCGCTCAGGTTGACCAGCGCCGCCACCCAGAACGCCGGGCCGAAACCGAAGGATTCCGCCAACACGCCCCCTAGCAGGGTGCCGATACCGGCGCCCACATCCCAGGAGACGAAGAGCGTGGAATTGGCCGTACCGCGTTCATCCTTGCTGCACATATTGATAAACATATTCTGCACCGCCGGGAAAAAGTGGCCGTTTCCCAGGCCGCAGATGAGAGCTGAGGCGTACAGCGCCCACTCGGCCTGAACCCCGGCAAACAGTGAGTACCCCACAATACTGAAACTCACCCCCACCACGGCGTTCTGCACAATCCTGCCCTGGCGGAGCGTGCGCCCCCCCACCAGACGCGACAGTATCAGACCGGTGGAAAACAGCAGGAAGAAGAGGCCGGTGCCATGGGTGATACCCAGTTCCTCAATACTGTACAGCGCCACGTAAGTGGAAATGACACCGTAGGCAAAGGCAAAGCAAACAGTGGAAAGGCCCTGGCTCCAGCCGCTCCAGAGAAACAGCTTCCGGAAACTGAACGGCTTGCGAGGCAACGGACGCGGTCGTCTCGGCAGCCGTGTAGAATTCGTGACCAGCACGCCCACCACCGCCAGCACCACGCCCACCCACATCAGCAGGCGAAAATCGGCATATGCTCCGTAAATAGCCAGCCCCGCACTCGGCGCCAGCGCAGTAGCCACGTTATTACTCAGGCCATAGTATCCGATACCCTCTGCCCGGCGGCTGTACGGAAGCGAATCCACCGCCACTGTACTGTTGGCCACCGTAGTCGCGCCGAAGGGGATGCCATGCAGTGTGCGCACCACGGCAAATACCAGCAGACTACCTACCAGCAGATACGCCCCCGTACACAGGGCAAACAGCAGGTAGCTGCTCACCAGCACCACCATGCGAGGATAGCTGTCCACCAGCCACCCGCTCACAAAACGCGCCAGCACCGCAGTGATACTGTACCCGGCCAGCACCCAGCCGATGGTGTCCTTATCTGCCCCGAATTCACTGCTCAGATACACCGGAAAAAGCGGTGTCATAATCATGAACGAGAAGAACAACAGAAAGTTGGCTACCCAGGCGCGCGTGTAATTCGCCGTCCACAAGCGGGAAAGCGGCTGTTCCGGAACAGACTGGTTCATGGCAGAGCCAGTTTACTCCCTCGCCGCTGGTTAGTCAACCGCAATTCTGACATACTCCGGCTATCGCCCACACGTGTCCCAAAGATTTGGGACACGTGGATTTACAATTGACAATTTACGATTGACAAATTGAAAATTAGCGGCTTACGCCGACGGAATCACCAATGCATGCTTACTGCCGATGGCGAGGCGGGTGATACCCTACTACGAATTTTCTCACAGAACACTTTGCCCTCGCTATGGGTATGTCGCCCTGCCGGGCTCAAAATTCCTCGGGCTTTCAGCCCGACAAACATCAATTTATCCCTCTCTCGGCGTGACAACAACAGCGGCACTCCGTTTCCGGAGTGCCGCTGTTCTTCTTTCTCTAACCTAATTTATCAGAAGGAAACTTGATTAGAAAGTGTAGCTGGCGCCCACATTCACGCGGTGCTCGCGGGAGTCATCCATCGTGTTGAAGCCGTAGTTTGCGCTGGCGCTCCAGCGCTCGCCTATGCGGTAGGTGGCACCTGCCTCGATGCCCATGCCCTGGCGGCCGGGGTTAGCATCACCCTTGCCGCGC
>JAFVQN010000080.1 GCA_017504805.1 Akkermansia sp.
GTCGGCGGCAAGCGTTCTGTTCTCAAGCGTTTCGAGCGCGTGAAGCTCATGAAGGAACGCGGTCAGTGGAAGGAAGGCCAGAGCCCCATCGGCCTGCCCAAGACCAAGTTCGAGGCCTGATTGCCCCTCTCAGAGGGAACTCGCATTTTCTGGAGCCCCCCGGTTGTGGCGACCGCGGGGCTTCTTTCATACCACTATCATACCAGTAAACAGACATGTCAGAAGAGAATGGCTACCCCGCAGCCCCCGAGGGCAGCGTGCGCCTGAATAAGTTTCTTGCCTCGTGCGGATACGAGAGCCGCCGGGCAGCAGACCGCCTTATTGCGGAAGGTCGAGTAGAAGTCAACGGCAAGGCCGTGGATACGCCGGGACTGCGTGTCATGCCCACGGATTTTGTGAAAGTGGACGGCCGCCGCGCCGTTCCACAGGAAGAGGTCGCGATTCTGCTTAACAAGCCGCGCGGTTATGTTTGCAGCCGTGATGCCCAGGGGGCCATCGGCACCGTGTATGACCTGCTGCCCGTCAAGTACCGCCACGCCAATTACGTGGGTCGACTGGATGCTGATAGCGAAGGTCTGCTGATTTTTACAAACAATGGCAGCATGAGCCAGAGCCTCGCGCACCCCAGTGGTGGTGTGGAAAAAGAATACTGGGTCACGCTGGACCAGGCTTTTGACAGCAGCGTGCTCATCCAGCTGCTCAAGGGCGTACGCATTCCCGAAGGCCAGGCCAAGGCGAAGTATGTTTCCCGGCTCTCCGCCCGCCGCGCCTGTGTGGTGCTGGAACAGGGGCTGAAGCGCCAGGTACGCCAGATGTTCGCCTGCCTCGGACTGCGCGTGAAGAAGCTTGTCCGCGTGCGCATTGGTTCCCTCTGGGGCGGGGACCTGGAACCCGGGCACTGCGAACTGATGAGCGCTGAGCAGATTGCAGCAGCCGGCACCAACCCGCGACGCCGCAAGGGGCTCGTGGGAGCCAAGCAGGTATTCAAGCCGCGCACCACTCCTGCTGTGAACAAGCAGGACGCAGACGATGAAGACGAGGGTTATGTATTCAACCCGGCTGATTTCGAAACCGAGGAGGAAGCCCTGGGCATTGCCACCAAGTTTACAGAAGGCGAATCCTTTGAACCCGATCGAGAAGACAGCCGCCGCCCCTTCGGGCGCGCTCCCCGCAACCACCGCAATGATGCCCGCGACTTCGGCGAGCGCAAGTCTTTCGGAGAGCGCAAGAACTTCGGTGAACGCCGTTCCTTCGATGGCGAGCGCCGTTCCTTCGGCGACCGCAAACCTTTCGGTGAACGCAAGAGCTTCGGTGAACGCCGTTCCTCCGATGGCGAGCGCCGTTCCTTCGGCGACCGCAAACCTTTCGGTGAACGCAAGAGCTTCGGTGAACGCCGTTCCTTCGATGGCGAGCGCCGCTCCTTCGGTGACCGCAAGAGTTTCGGCGAGCGCAAGAGCTTCGGTGAACGCCGTTCCTTCGATGGCGAGCGCCGCTCCTTCGGTGACCGCAAACCATCGTTCGGGAGCCGCAAGTCCTTCAACCGCAATGGCGGTGGCCGGAGTTCCGGCGGATTCCGCCGCGGTGAGTAAACAGCACCGCTGATTCCCCTTCCCCGGTGCTGATTAACATCGTCAGCATCGGGGTTTTCTTTCAACGCAGCCGCCCTGCCCCACATCCCCATCTTCAGACATGAAACACACCTGGCTTCTCACCGCCCTTCTCGCCCTGCCCCTGCTGGCATCTGATTCCACGCCCGCCCTGACATGCCCGGATGAGGCCATGGAGGCCAGCGTCTCCCACCTCAAGGCTGAAGCGGATAAAGGCGATGCGTATTCCCAGCGCCAGCTTTATCTGCGTTATGCGCTCAAAGGGTACCGCGAACAAGCGGCTGCCTGGGCGGACCAGCTCATCAGCAATCTGACAGAAAAGGCAAAGGGAGGCGATAAGAAGGCCATGTGGATGCTTGCCCGGCTCTTCATGACCGGCGATGAGGTCATCCCGGCTGATGCTGCGCGCAGTGTGGAATGGTTCAACAGGCTTTCGGCCGCGGGAGAACCCTCTGCCGCTTTCATCTTGGGCGATCTGTACACAAAACAGAACAGCCCCGAAGCTGCAAAGTCTGCATACGAAAAAGCATTCGCCATCTACAAGGAACTGGCGGCGCAAGGCGATACGGAAGCCCTGTACTGGCAGGGGTACATGGAGCTGAATGCCCTGGGTACCGCACAGGATGCTGCCGGCGGCATCGCGCACCTTGAAGCAGCCGCAGGCGCCGGCGCACTCCCCGCGGCCTACCAGCTGTTCAAGGTATACACCAAGGGCACCAGCACCGAAGCCAGCGAAGCAAAAGCGCTTCACTATGCCGAACAGCTTGCGGATTCGGGCAAGGACGCTCAGATGGCTTATGTGGTGGCTGATGCCTACCTCAAAGGCAAAGGTACAGGCGTGGATCAGACCAAAGGCATGCAGTATCTGGAAAAAGCAGTGGCTGCCCGCGTCCCCGCAGCGCTCTACCACAAAGGCTGGCTCCTGCAGGAAGAAGGTAAATCCGCAGAAGCCCTGGACGCCTACCGGGCCGCCGCCCAGCAGGGTCACGCAGATGCTGCCGTCAAAGCCGGCTCCATGCTCATTTTTGGCAACGGAGTAGAAGCGGATTCCGCTGAAGGCCTCAAAATTCTCCAATATGCAGACTCGGCGCTCGGGAGCCCTTTCGCCCCGTATGAACTGGGGCGTTATTACGACAGCGTGGGTGAAAGTGTCCTGGCCGACGAATACTACATCACCGCCAGCAACCGCGGATTCCCCGCTGCCATGGCGCGGCGCGGGCTGCTTCATCTCAATCCTTCCTCCTCTCTCACCTGGAATCCTACTGCTACCTACCACTGGTGGCAACTCGGCGCCGATGCCGGTGATGAAACCTGTATCCTCTATCTGAGGCTCTATCTGTACGTCTTCACTCCCCTGCTCCTCATCCTGATTTTCGGACTTCCGCTCTATTTCGTTCACCAGCTGGCCAAATACCGCAAAGAACAAAAATAATCTCTACGCGCTTACATACAGCGCTTAAATACTTCTGCGGACCCTATCTCCCAAATTTTATGCTTGACCGGAAATCAATTCTAGAGTACACTTCACCTAGACCCCACTCTAGCTTTCAGCCAGCAGGGGCAACACACACAACCAATAGAAAGAAACCGATATGAAGAATTTTCTGCTGACAGCAGGTATGGCACTCTGCGCGCTGGCCGCCCAGGCCACGGCAAACATCACAGGCTACTGGACTACGATTGACGACGAGACCAGGGAAGCCAAGAGCGTGGTGCAGGTATACGAATACCAGGGCAAGTATTACGGCCGCGTGGTCGAGCTGCTGAAGAACCCGGGAGCCAAGGCCAAAATCAAGGGCAGCCCTGCCATCAAAGGGCTGACCATCATCTGGGATCTGGAAAAGGACGGAGACACATACAGCGGTGGCGAAATCCTGGACCCGCAGAAAGGGAAGGTATACGGCTGCGAAATGTGGCGCGAGGGCAAGAAGCTCATCGTGCGCGGCAAGATTGCCTTCCTGGGGCGCAACCAGACCTGGCTGCCCAATACCACCTTCAAGGGAACGGAGGAAAAACCGACCCCGAAGAAGCCCGCTCTGTAAAAGGGCAATAAAAGAGAGATACAAAACGGGGAGCGCACCTGCTCAGGCAGGTGCGCTTCTTCGTTTGCTGTTTTTACAAAGCGTATTCGTACATGTGGAACAACTGCCAGCCCACCTCGGGATAATACAGCCTGATTTCAGCGCACTTGTAAAAGCCAAGCCTGGTATATGCCCGGGCCGCAGGCAGATTCAGATCAATCACATCGAGGCGGACAGCCTTTTCACCGGCAGCGCGGGCGCGGTCAATCACCCCCTGCATCATGGCGGTGCCCAGGCCGCGGCCCTGGTGGCGTGTTGATACACCGAAAGCGTGTACCACGGAAAACTCGCCAGCAGCGGCAGACACTTTCCAGGGAGTGGAAAAATACCCTTCATTTGCATCATGATTCACAATCAGGGCCGCCACCACCTCCCCCGCAACGCACGCCACCCAGAGCTGCCCGGCATCCACAGCCGCCTGCAAGTATGCATCCGACGGGTGCCCCTCCTTATCCCACATGGGGTGGTGCTTCCATGAGAGCATATCATCTATAAGCTGGTTGTAAAACGAACGGATAGCGGAAAAATCAGCCGCCACAGCCAGTCGTATGTCATATTCGGAGGTCATGCCGGTAATCTAGCACCATATCGGCCGGAAGTAAAGAATCATATTTGCCCGTTTCTACGGCGCAATCTGTCCCGTTTTTTTCCGAATCAGGCATCTTGTGGCTTGCGTTCTTGTTTTTTTCTGATACTATGGCAGGCGAGTGCAACCAGAAGATACCAGCAATACCCCCAGCGACAACGAGCTCGAGAAGCTTGCTGCCCGCACGAGGCGCAGTCTCATCATGCGATTGGGCGACTGGAAAGACCAGCGCAGCTGGGACGAATTCTACCGCACGTACTGGCGCCTCATCTACTCGGTAGCGCTCAAAGCCGGACTTCGTGAGGACGAAGCCTGGGATGTCGTGCAGGAAACAGTGCTCACCATTGCGAAGCAGAGTCTCAAAGGCTCCTACGACCCTGAGCGTGGTTCCTTCAAAATGTGGCTGTGGAACGTGACCCGCTGGCGTATCAATGACCAGTTCCGCCTGCGAGGCAAAGCGCCGCAGACCTCAGAAAAGACTGATGAAAACGCCCCTGCCCGCGAACCCGTTGAGAACGTACCGGACACCTCCGGCCACAATTTCACTGAAATCTGGGAACGGGAGTGGCAACAGAATGTGATGAAGGCCGCGCTTGAACGGGTGAAGGCTAAGGTCTCGCCGCGGCAGTTCCAGATATTTGATTACAACGTGCTGCAAGGTCTCAACGCCTCAGATGTGCGCCGAAAACTCGGCGTCAGCATAGCGCAGGTCTACCTGGCCAAGCACCGCGTGAGCAGCATCCTGAAAAAGGAAATTGAGTACATCCGCGAGCAGGAGAAGTAAGTCCCCCGCCCCTCCCTCACACCTGCCAGATACCGCCGCGGGTAAGCGCCTGCTGCAGCGAATCCCGCACCTGGGCGGGGGTGAATCCTGACTTCCGCAGAGAGGCAATGGAACGCGCGCCGTCACGTTTTGCCAGCCGCTTGCCGGCGTTGTCCCTCAGCAGCGCGTGGTGGCAATAATCAGGCACCGGCAGGCCCAGCACGCCCTGCAATACCCGGTGAATATGGGTGGCATCAAACAAATCAGCTCCGCGGGTCACATGTGTCACTCCCTGCGCAGCATCATCGACCACCACGCACAAATGATAACTGGCCGGAAAATCCTTACGGGCCAGGATGACATCCCCGAACTCGGTGGGCACGCTGCGCTGAGTTCCCCGCCGCAAATCATGCCACAGGGGGCAACCGACCAGATCCTGCGCGCGCTTCATATCCAGCCGCCAGCTGTGAGGCACCCCGGCGGCCAGCTTTTCCGCCACCACATCCGGCGGGAGTTTACGGCAGGTACCGGGGTACAGATAGCCAAGCGTGGCGTGAGGAGCACGTCCCATTTCCGCAACCTGGGACTTAATTTCCGAGCGGGTGCAGAAGCACGGGTACAGCAGTCCCATTGCTCGCAGGGAATTCAGCACGCCGCGGTACACCTCAAATCGGTCAGTCTGCACCATCACCTCACCGTCGAAGTGAAGATCCAACCAGCGCAGGTCATCATACATCAGTTCCAGATACTCCGGGTGCTGCGCCCGCTGGTCAATATCCTCCACGCGCAGCAGACAGGTTCCACCGTGCGCATCCGCCAGGCGACGCGCCTGCAGAGCCGCCAGCAGATGCCCCACATGCAGCGGCCCGCTGGGACTGGGCGCAAAGCGTGTAACCACGCCACGAGTCATGATACGGATCAGAACTTGGCTTTCAGAATGATATTCGACACACGGGTGACGCCTTCACCTGCCAGGGCCGAGCGGGGATACAGGCACTGAGCTCGCAGGTAATTGGACAAGGCAGAGCCGTATTCGCGACGCGCCTCGCAAGCCTTTCCATCTTCCAGCGCCTTCACGAAATCGTGTGCGCCCAAGGCAAAGCGGTTCACTGCCTCGCGATACCGGGAATCGTCCTTGTACCGGGCGTCTTCCATGCCTCGCTGCATCAGCATTTCGTATGCCATGCACGGCCCCATGACGGAATCCTGACGGGCTGCAACTTCCAGCTGCTCGAGCATACCATCAATGGTGCCAATCAGGGTGATGGCCTCCTTGTACTGCTTCTTCAGCTCAGCATCGATGGCAACCACCTCGAACTTATCCTGTTCGTTGTAAATGGTACGATATTCCTTGCGGGAAACCAGCGTGCGGAATTCATCACGCACGGGGTCCTGCTTATCAAGTTTTTCCAGTTCCTGACGACCTTTTTCCAGATTCGGATTCTTAGGCCAGATAGTGCCGGCCTTGGTGATTTCCTCGTTGAACGTGGCATCATCGCCATCCTTGAGCGCCTTGGCAGCATTGCGCAGGTGCAGATCACTCTGGTACTTGCGGCCTGTGCAATAGCTGGTCAGCATGGAATCATCAAAATCCGCATCCAGTTCCTTCATCTTGCGGGCAATCTCCTCAGTGGCTGCGTAATCGCGGGCATTGAGTGTGGTCAGCGCCTTGCGGCGCAAGGACCAGAACTCGGCAATGCGGCGGCGCCCCTCCACCGGGAAGGTGGCCACGCTCTGCATATACTCACCCACGGCCACGGCCTCGATGAGATGCTGCGTGGCATCGGCAAGCTTGTTCTGCGCCAGCAGATTGGTCACCGCCTCCATATTCTGGTCGACCTCACGCCGCATGTTGGAGGCAATCGTGGCCATGGTATTCACGGTGGGCGGCAAGCCGACGCCGCCTTCGAAAAGTTGCGCAGCCTGGGATTCGTTATCCAGTTTGAGCGTAGTATCGCCATCGCGGAAGATATGGCGGTATACCTGGGAGCCCAGCAGGGCATGGTCGAAGCGACGCTGCATGAGCATCGAAACAATCGTGCTCTGGAAATTGATCTTCGACAGCTCAGTGGCCGCGATGCTATCGGCATCGTTCTTGATGCCGCTGGCTTCCAGACCGGTGATTTTCTTGGTATTATGGGCAATTTTAAAAGTATTGGTCACCGTAGTATCAGCCGCGGCGCCGGATTTTTTCTCACCCACGGAGGCATTGGCCTGCCTGCCGCGCCCAGTGTTGCGGTTGGTCATCATGTTGGTCTTATCGACCAAAGAATCGATTTCCTTCTGCAATTTTTCATTCTGACGTTTGCGGTCGCGGTTTGCATACTGCACGGCAATGGCACTGGCAATGGCGCTGGCCAGATTACCGGACTGCCCGGCATCGCCATCGTAGTCATTCATATCATACAGCGTGTGACCAATCTTCACCAGCGTTTCGCTACCCACCTCGCGGGCTTTGCGGGCAGATTTCTGGGTCAGCTTGATGATACTGTTCATCTTCTTGCGGTAGCGTTTGGCTTCGGTGCTGTCATCGGGGTTCTGCTGGAGATACTTCTCGAAGCGGGCGCGCACCAGGGCATTGTTGCCCACATCAAACTTGCCGCCATTGTAGCTCATGGTATCGCTGGCAGGATCAAGCAGCGGAATCTCCATGCCCAGAATCTGAGGATTCGGCGTTTCTCCGCTCTCCGGGTCCGTGAAGGACTGACCAATCTTGGGAGCCGTCCCATTCGCAGGTGCGCTCAGCTGGAGCGATGACTGGCCCTGCTGCTGGGGTGTGTTGGCAGGAACGGGTGGATTTTTCTTACCAAGCTGGGCGCTGGCCTGCATCACCATCAATCCGCCGCAGAAAACCGGCAGTAGTATAACTGATGAAATCTTATTCATGACCTTACTCCGTTTCCACTTTCTGAACAACCATGATTCCCTTCACATCCAGCCCCTCGGCATCCTGGCCGTTCCGGCAGATTACATCAAACACAAACGTATCGCCACGCGTCAGATTGACACGGCCGCAGACGCCGCTATGCACCAGCAGCGGCAGACGTTCCATCTTATTCCCCGGCAGAGAAACTGCCACCAGGCGGTCATTCCCCAGGGTTTCGATATTCTCGACACGGGCTTTCAGCCGGTAGCTATTACCGGTGAGGCGCGACGCATCCTGCCGGTATTCCACCACACTGAACCGGGACTCAGGAGCATCAGCTGCGGAATCAGAAGGCTTCATCACCACAGCCGCGCCAACCGCCAGCAGCAGTACCGCGGCTCCACCGCCTATCACCAGCGGTAACTGCGATTTCTTATTCTTCGAGGAACGTCTCTTTCTTGCCATATCTTGAATTCAAATTGAAAAATTACTCCCAGCGTGTGCGCCGCACTCCTATATACGCCAGCAGAATACCCACCAGCACATGCACGGCCAGCACCAGCAGACAGGACATACGGTCCGCAAAGGAGGTCTGCACAATGCTGTTCACCGCCTTGAGCACCTCCGACTCCAGGCCGCCGTTCACGCTGCCGCTCCATGCCCAGTACGCGGATATAAACGGCTGCGTGAACACCTCCACAAACTCAGGAAGCGCCAGCACGGCCCCCGACAGCGGCAGCTGGAAGCCCACCAGGTAAATACTCAGCAGCGATGCCTGGTCCGCCGTCTTGCAATTTGCGGATATGCCGAGACACATGGTCGTCATCGCGGCATTCGCCAGTATCAGGAAAAGGAGGTGGTTCATTTCATCCCCCCGCAGCGGCCAGCAGTACTGCACAAAGGCAAACATCCACAGACTCTGCAGCAGCACCAGAATCCCCAGGAATGCCAGTTTGGATGCCATGTACGCCCCAACCGAGGCTCCGGCAAATTTTTCTTTCTCCATGATGAGGCGTTCGCCCGCCACCTCGCGTGCGGCATTGTTGGACCCCATCAGCCCCAGCAGAATCACCTGGAACATGATGATACCGGAAACTGCTGAACCCACACGCGCGCGCACCTCAGCCTGAGCCTGCTGCGCCTGCACCTCTGCCGCCAGGTCTGAACCCATGGAATCCGTGAGATGCAGCAGTTGCTCCTGCCCCTTGCTGGAGAAAAGCGCCACCAGAATCGGGAATATCACAATCATAGCCACTTGCAGCCAGAGCTGCGTGCGGTCCCGGAACAGAATGGTGAACCGGCGCTTTAACAATGTGGAGAACTGCACCAGGAAGGATGGCTGCGGACATTCATCATCCGGATTTTCTCCTCGGGGCGACGGCTGGGGTGGAGCCACCCCGGCGGCGGTGAATTTCTCCAGGTGGCGTTTCTCCAGCTGCTGGTAGTAGTACACGCGGTGTTTCAGCCAGCTCTGCCGCCACTCGTCCGGCTCGCGCAGCGCCAGCTTGGGGTATACCTCCTCAAAATCCTTCTCGCCGAAATAATGCACCATCAGGTCAGGGGCGCCATGATAGGCCAGATTGCCCCGCACCATCACGATGATGCTGTCGTATAGCTCCATCTGCGCCAGGCTGTGTGTCACCGATATGACAATACGCCCGTCCTTCAGGCTCAGCTGGTGCAGCAGTTCCACAATTTCACGTTCTGAGCGCGGGTCCAGACCACTGGTCACCTCATCGCACAGCAGAATGCGCGGGCTGCTCACCAGCTCCATGGCCAGCGCCAGTCGCCGTTTCTGCCCGCCGGAAAGCAATTTCACCGGCCGGTCGGCTATCTCGCTCAACCCTGTCTCCTCCAGTACGCCGTCGATGATGGCATCCAGCTCGTCCTCATCTGCGTCAACTCTCAGCCGGGCTGAGCTTTCGATATTTTCATCAACCGTCAGCTCTTCATACGCGATGCTGAACTGGGGCACATAACCGATTTCGTACGGTTCGAAATCCCCGTCTTCCGCCAGGTCTCGCCCCTCCCAGAAGAAGGTGCCGGAGGTAGTTTCCTTAATGCCTGCAATCGCCTTCAGCAAGGTAGTCTTACCGCAGCCGGAGGGACCGACAATCGCCGTGAAATGCCCGCGGGGAATACAAAAATTCACATCGCTGAGCAGAAACAGGCTTTCGCCTTCATGATCAACCTCCAGACAGATATTGCGAGCTTCCAGCATAAGTAGTTAAAGTAACCCCAACAGATTACCACAACACCCCTGCTGATGCAAGCCCGCAAACACCTGTGCGCGCAATTTCTGCGCTAAATCAGGGCAGAAGACGACTCAGGACAGTGCCCAGCAGCTCGTTATCATAGAAATCCACACCACGAAGGCGCGCCACCTCCTGCCGGAGAGCCGGTGTACACTCTTCATACATGGCCTTGAGTTCCTTGAGCGGAGTCACTGCGCTCTGCGGGTCATCATCACGGTACAGGCGTATCAACTCAACGGATTCCTTGTACTGATTCCCGAGCTGCAGCAGCTTTTCCGGCATATCTGCGGCAGATTCCTTATCCGTCACCACTGCCAGTAAATCCTTGGCGCAGGAAATAATCTCGCGCTGCACGGCCACCAGCGTCCGAAGCTGCGCGACGGTATCCGCCTGTTTCTGAGCTTCTTCCCTGAAACCCAGCTTCAGGTATGCATGCAGTTCGGGGCTGGCAGGCACATTGGTCATGGCCCGCACATGCTCATACACCTGTAAGTGGCGCTTCTGCTGCACCAGCGAAATTTTGCGATACTTGCTGATCAGCTCTGCAAATCCGTCAATATCAACAAACGAGCGATTCTGCACAGAAAGCCGCTCCTGCAAGGCCGAACGAAGCGTTTCAATGGCGGCTCGGCCATCCTGGTTCTGCAGCGTAATTTCCTGCACCACCGCGGGGCGCTTCTCCTCATCGCTCACTTCCTCCAGAGCACGCACCCGCTCATACAGGGCATCGTTATATGCCACCGAGCACTCCAGGATCTCCTGCAATGCCTCATGCTCCGATTTCACCACACTCCGCTCAGCCCCCGGAATCGCCATCTTCTTGCGGCATCCCAGTGCATAGGCTGTCAGCAAACCACCCGCCACCAGCAATACTAAATTTCTGATCTTCATACCATGAAATTGTGCGCCCTTCCGCACAGTCGCACAGTCTATATCATCGCCCTGCTCAGCGTCAAGCTCATTTCTCGTTAGCGCCGATATATTTTCCGGCACACGTGTCCCAAAGATTAAGGGAAAATAGCCCTGAACGATATAAGGGCAAAGTGTTCAGTGAGAAAATTCGTAGCAGGGTATCTCCCGCCTCGCCATCGGCAGTAAGCATGCATTGATGATTCCGTCGGCGTCCTGTCTCGGCGTAGTTCCGCAGGAACGAAGACGGAAAGCCGCTAACTTTCAATTTGTCAATTGTAAATTGTCAATCCACCGGAACGGTCATGAAGAAATCAGCCGCCCCGCGCATTGGAAATACGCGGGGCGGCTGGTCATAGCGAGCGCTCCGGCCGCGGCTCGAACGCGGGACCCCAAGCTTAGAAGGCTCGTGCTCTATCCAACTGAGCTACCGGAGCAGCTGGGCGCGCCTATACTATCACCCGGGCGGAACAATGGCAAGCTTTTATTTGACAAGAGCTGTGGCAGCTGGTACGATATCTCTGCGTGGCGAAGCCGCTCACAGAGATTGTTGCAAAATCCCCTGCCTTCGCCGGGGAACTGGGCAGGCTGCGTTGCGGCGTTTCCTTGGATGAGCCCGTGGTTTTCGAACGCGTATCCCCGGCGGCCTTTTCCTTCGTGGCTGCCATGGTGGCAGCGGCTTCCGATACGCCCCGGCGTGTCTGGGTCGTGGCAGATGCCCTGCCCATCCAGGAACGACTGGCCGCAGAATGGAATCTATGGGACGGTCCTCAGGCCGTCTTCGTTCCAGAGCAGGAAATCCACATCAACAACGGCATATCCGACCCCGACCTCGCCGCAGAGCGACTGGATGCGCTGCGCGCCATCGCCGCCCCACCCGCTGCAACGCAGGCTGTGATTGTGACAGCCGCCGCCCTGCAACAGCCCGCACCTGCTTTCAACGCAGGCTCCGGATTCACCCTCACCCTGCAGGTGGGGCATGAATACCCGCTGGACGATGTATGCACCGCGCTGCTCGACCACGATTTCGACCGCGTGGACCAGGTGACAAGCCGCGGCGAATGGAGTCTGCGCGGTGGTATTCTGGATGTATTCCCCCTGCAATCCGCCTGGCCGCTGCGCATCGAGTTCTTTGGTGACGAAATCGAAAGTATCCGCGCATTTGACATCGACTCTCAGCTTTCGTTCAGAAAGCTGGAATCTGCCGACCTCGTGCTCGACGAACCGCCCGCAGACCGGCCACTGGCAGATTGGATAGACAGAAATGACTGGGTTATCAGCCTGCCACGCTGTGGCGTGCCGGGACATGTGATGGTGTATGAATTACCGCCCGACCGCGACGAGGTACTGCCCGATATTAACTCAGTGAACGCCGGTGACAACACCGCTGTCTTCGGTACCCCGCTGGGCAGTTTCGAAACGGGCGATTTTGTGATGCAGGAGGCGCGCCGCCAACTGGCCGGCATGGAGCTCCGCAAATGGCGCGAGCAGAAATGGCGCGTGGTCATGTTCTTCCCCCACGAGGGCGAAAAGGAGCGCTTCGAGGAAATCTGCGGAGAAGATGATGCCTGGTCCGGCGTGCAGAGCCGCGATGGCGACCTTCCCCTGGGATTCTCCATCCCCGGTGCCAGACTTGCCGTGCTCTCTGCTGCGGAAATATTCGGGCGCTACTCCACCCCGCGCAGCCGCAGAAACGACGACCGCACCGACCGCATGCGCCGTGAGCGTGCCCAGGCTCCGCTCCGCGAAATCGAAGAGGGCGATTTCGTCATCCATGCCTCTCACGGCCTCGGCAAATTCGTCGGCATCGTGCGCGACGACCAGAGCGGAGAAGAGGAGATTCACATCAAGTACGCAGAGGGTGTACTGCTACGCATTCCACTGCAGCAGAGCCACCTGGTGTCTAAATACGTCGGACTAGGTGCCAGAACACCCGAATTGAGCAAGCTGGGGGACGCCCGCTGGCGCCGTGCCTGCCAAGCCGCAGAGAAGGCAGTGCAGGACTACGCCGCGCAGCTGCTGGAAGTGCAGGCAGAGCGCGAAAGCAACTCAGGCTACGCGCATCCGGCGGATTCCGGCTGGATGTGGCAGTTTGAATCCAGTTTTCCCTACCGCGAAACGCCCGACCAGCTCCGCGCCATTGCGCAGACCAAGGCAGATATGGAAAGCGGACGCCCCATGGACCGCCTCATCTGCGGCGATGTGGGGTTCGGCAAGACCGAGGTGGCAATACGGGCCGCATTCAAATGCGTGACCGGCGGCAGACAGGCTGCAATCCTGGCCCCCACCACGGTGCTGGCCGCGCAGCACTACCGCACTTTCCGCGCGCGCATGAGCGAATACCCCGTGCGCATCGAGCTGATGAGCCGCTTCACCCCGGCAAAGAAAATCAAGGAAATCGTGGCTGGCATCGCCGATGGCTCGGTCGATATCGTCATCGGCACCCACCGCGTCATTTCCAAGGATGTCACTTTCAAGAACCTGGGGCTCGCCGTCATCGATGAGGAACAGCGCTTCGGCGTGCGTCACAAGGAGCAGTTCAAGCGCATGTTCCGCATGGTGGACATGCTCACCCTCTCCGCCACCCCCATCCCCCGCACCCTCTATGTGGCACTCATGGGCGCGCGTGATATGAGCACTATCGAAACCCCGCCGCTCAACCGCCTGCCGGTGCAGACCGCCGTGTGCCCGTATAACGAGAAGCTTATTGCCGATGCCATTGAGCGCGAACTCGCACGCAACGGCCAGGTCTTCTTCCTGCACAACCGCGTGCAGAGCATCATGAAGATGAAGGACGAGCTCCAGCGCCTCGTGCCCAAAGCTCGTATTGTCGTAGGCCACGGGCAGATGGACAAGGGCGAGCTCGAACTCATCATGCGCGACTTTGTGGATGGCAAGGCCGATGTGCTCCTCGCCACCAGCATCATCGAAAGCGGCATCGATATTCCGAACGCCAATACCATCATCATCGACCGCGCCGACCGTTTCGGCCTGGCCGACTTGTACCAGCTGCGCGGGCGCGTGGGCCGCGGCGGCCACCGGGCATACGCCTACCTCCTGCTCCCCCGCCAGGCCCTCTGCACCAGCGACGCCCGCAAGCGCGTCTCTGCCATCAAGCAGTATACGGAGCTCGGCAGCGGCTTCAAGATTGCCATGCGAGACCTCGAAATCCGCGGCGCCGGAAACCTTTTAGGCACCCAGCAGAGCGGCCACATCGCGGCCATCGGTTTCGAACTGTACTGTCAGTTGCTCCGCCAGTCCATCGAGCGCATGCAGGGCAAGGTACCCACCATCCGCGCAGAAGCCACCTTCAAGGCTGATTTCATCTGCCTCAGCGAAGCCAGCATGGCCACCCGCGCCGATGCCGATAAACTGCTCGGCGCCTACCTGCCCTCCGCCTACATGGAATCGACCAAGGCGCGCATGGAATCCTACACCCAGCTGGCCCGAGCCTGCACCACCGACGATGTGGACGACCTCGACCGCCAGTGGCGCGACCGCTTCGGCCCCCTGCCCCGCGAAGTGAGCCACCTGCTCACCGTGCATAAAATCCGCATCCTCGCCACCCGCCGCAACATCTCCCATGTCGAAATCAGCGGGCAGAAACTCATGCTCACCCGCAACAACGATTACATCCTCGACAATAAACGCTTCCCCCGCCTCCAGAAAATCCACCCCCACGATAAACTCCAGGAGGCCCTGAAGTTGCTCCTGTGTATGTGATAATGTCCTGACCGCAGGTCAGGATATCGTTCAGGCCAGCGGCCTGAATATCGTCCATGCGCAGCATGGATATCGTCCGAGCCGCAGGCGAGGATATCGTTCCCGACAAAGCTAACCCCGCCCACAAAGCAGCAGTTGGGAAACAAAAACTCTATCCCAGCGTGAAAACTCACGCTGCGCGCTCGTGTGAAAAGTGAAAGGTGAAAACATGCGCTCCGCACATGTGAGTGGAAATCAGCGATGGCAGAACCTGCGATAACAGCGCGCCGCCATATATGACATAGCCAGGCCGCCAAGGCCGGAGAGCGCATCAAGCGCCCAGTGCCCCCCAGGCATACAGGCACCCAGAAACGCCAGCATCAGCAGCAGGAAGGCCAGTTCCCACAAACCGGCCGTGGGCCAGATATGCCTCCACTGCAGGTCCGGCACCTTGTGTTCCACCAGGGCGGAGAGCCCCAGCAACGCAAGTACCGCCAGCCAGAGCACATACACTATCATCAGCATGCTGCCTATCCCCATCAACAATCCCGGAACTGAACCCTCAAACTCCCCCGGCAGAAAGAACAACTCTTCCGCCAGGGCATAAAGGAAGGTAAGCGCCAGCACCAGCAGCCAGGCGCTATTCGCCACCAGCAGAATGCTGATGATGATCGCTTTGATGGAGGTCTGTTTCTGCATAGGCCCGGGTTGTTAGACGTCCGCCCGTCAGCTCTGTTCAAAGATTGTGCTTGTTCGTTGCGATTTTCCGTTGTACAATCCGCCAGAAGTTCATGGCTGGGAGCCTTCAAGGAAACGAGCAGGAAATCTGCCCTGCTGCGCGGCAGTCCATTGAGATCTTTCGCCAGCACCAGACGGAGCTGGAGGAAAAGCTCCGCTCCGGCGCGCTCCGCTATGTGGTCGAGTGGTGGGAGGAGGACTGCCTCGATATCGATGAAAATGCCCACATCTTTTTCCAATTTGAAGGAGATGGCGAATGCTGCTGGGATTTTGTGACTCCCCGGCAGATACACGGTGAGCTGAACACCTTGCTCGCCATAGCGGGCATCAGCTGGGAGTACAGCTTCGAGCTTCACTTCGGTTCCCGAATTCTCTACCCACCCGGGCTGGCAGGGCAGCCGTACTACGAAAAATCGCTCCGCCCCCCGAAAAAATGCTGGGAGCGTCTGTTTGATTACCTGACAGGCAATGACGGCGAGCACTGGGAACGCCGCAGGGAACTGCCCCTGCCGTAAGCCGCTGCAGGCTCAATACACGCGGGGGAGACGCGGCCCCAGGCCGGTAAAGATTTCCCAGACGATGGTGCCGGCTTTCTCTGCCACTTCGGTCACGGGGATGTGGGCGCCGAACAGCTCCACTTCATCACCGGATTTCACACCGGGCACCGCCGTCACATCCGCCATAATCTGGTCCATGGTCACGCGACCGAGCATGGGGCAATAGTGCCCGTTGATGTAAACGCGTGCTCCCTTGTTGGAAATCTGGCGGTTCCAGCCATCTGCATAACCGATACCGATGGTCGCCACGCGGGTGGGTCCGCTGGTGATATGCGTGCGACCGTACGAAACTCCATGGCCGGCGGGCAGTTCGCGCACCAGGGTCACGCGGGCATGCAGACTCAGCGTGGGGCGCAGCACGCCGTCGTAAATAGAGGCCATGGGCGCCACGCCGTACAGCAGCAGACCGGGACGCGCCAGATTCGCCACCGGCACCTCATACCCCAGCTCCCCTGCACTGGCCGCAATGTGGCGGTAGCGCAGGTCAAAATGCTGCTGCAACGTATTCGCGCAATCGGTAAAGAGGCCGATTTCATCCTGCGTGAAGGGCACATCCTCATCCGCCGCGGGGAAATGTGACATGATACCCTCGACGCGGAGATTCGGCATAGCCTTCATCTGCTCGGCGGCTCCGGCCAGTTGCGTGGGCAGAAAGCCCTCGCGCCCCATGCCGGTATCCACCGCCACATGCAGGGCGATTTCCTTAGCGTACAGCGCGGCCAGGCTCTGGAAGTGAGCCGCTTCCTCCACCGTCGAAATGGTGCAGCACCAGCCATTCTGCACAATCTCCTCGCGTTCCTCCGGGAAGGTGGGGCCCAGAATGAACGGAGTCGTGCGCACACCGGCGCGCTGCAGGCGGCGAGCCTCGCCCACATTCGCCACGCCGAAGAAGGAAATCCCGTGGTTATCCAGCCGGCGGGCCACTGGTTCCAGCCCGTGGCCATAGGCTCCGGCCTTCACCACTGGCATCAGTTCCGTATCGGGCAAGGCCTGGCGGGCAATGTCCAGATTATGGGCAATCGCCTCCAGATTCACACATGCCCACGCACGCGCTGGACTCTCATTACTCATCCCCACGACTCTACCATTTCCCCCGGATTGTGTCAACCGCAAAGCCCACGGAAAAATCACAGGCATGCGCCCAAGATTCGGGACACATGCACTCTGTCAGCGCCGATGAAATTCTTGCAAAATTCAACAGCAGCTGCTAGAGTGTTGTCGCAATTCTGTATCTGATATGATGAACCACACCCTCACTTTCCTGCTCCTGTTCTCCACATGCCTGACTGCCCAGGAAGAATGGGCGGAGATGGAAGTGGAAGAAGCCGTGGAGATTGCCTCTGTAGCTACGCTCAGCCGTGAGGCTGCCGAAGCCGGGGATCCCGCCGCGCAGCTGCAGATGGCCCGCTGCTATTTCACCGGCAGCGGGGTGCCACAATCCGCTGGCAAGGGACTGTACTGGGTGCGTAAGGCAGCCGACCAGGGATATGCTGATGCCCAATGCCAGCTGGCCGAATGCTACAGCAAGGGGCTCGGACTCGAGCGGAATGCGGTGGAAGCCTGCCGCTGGTGGGTCAAGGCTGCGCAGCAGAACCACCCGGAAGCCATGTACCGCCTGGGCATGGCACATCTCAGCGGCGAAGGGGTAATCAAGAGCGAGACTCTGGGGCTGGCCTGGCTGGAGCGCACAGCGGCAACCGGTCATATCGAAGCGATATGCAGCCTGGGCTTCTGCCGCTTACAAGGCGTGGGCGGGGTGCAGAACTTTGCAGAGGCCGCCGTCCTGTTCGAAAAAGCAGCCGCCACCAAACATGCCAATGCCACCTTCTGGATCGGGTTCTGCAAGCTGCACGGCGTGGGTACCCCGCGCGACCGGGAACAGGCCATCGCGCTGCTGCTTCGCGCGGCTGATGCCCTGAGCGCACCGGCCATGGTGCAGCTGGGGCGCTGCTACGAGCTCGGGCTGGGGGTGCAGGCCGATGCAGACAAGGCTTTCGACTGGTACTGGAGCGCCGCGCGCATGGAAAACACTGAGGCATGCTACCGCCTGGGATGCATGCTGCTGGAAGGCCGCGGCTGCAGACCAAACAGGGAAAAAGCCGCCAAGTGGCTCAGAAAAGCTGCGGAAAATGGCCACCACCGAGCTCAGCAGAAATGGGATGAAATGAAGCAGAAATCCTGATAAGCATGAATCCTCTACCCTTTTTTCTGTATCTTGCCTTGCCCCTCTGCACAGCAGCGCCGGCAGCACAATTCCCTACCCTGCAAGTACAGCCAGCATATACGTCCCAGGCAGCGCTGGATGATGCAATGTCGGTAAGCCTTGGCCTCACCCGCATTGTTTCCAACATGTACGGCGATGAGCCTCAAGCGGAATATATCCGGAAGATCACGCAGGAAATCCGCCCGGCCATTGTCCGGCTCCGCACCCTGCCGCCGGAGCAGCTGCAGCAGGTCTGCCTGCTGGCCGATGCCATTCTGTGGCAAAGAGACTGGATAGAGGTGACGTACTGCACGGAAATCAATCCCGACATTGCGTTTGAATGGATGGATTACGGCTTCGAATTGCTTGACTGCTACACCGACAGCATCCGCAAACGCCTGCACAGCCAAGCCACGCCGGTGACGGAAAAGGCAGCCTGGCTCGAGTTGCTGCAGGAGTTCGGCGGCGAAGCCGCCCTGGAACTTCCCGGAAAGCTTCTTCAGCAACGCTGGGCAAAGGATTACAAGACAGCCCTGGGCTTCTTCAAGGAAATCTGCGCCGCGGCTACTGAGCCGAACGAAGCGGCCTGCCTGGCGAAACTGCGGGAGCAGGCCGAGGTGCTGGAATACTTCCGCCAGGGTGGAGAAATGGAGCTGCTGCGGATTAACGGGCTGGTTGAAGGATTCAGGGAAGCCCTGAGCACACTGACCACTCTGGCGAAAAACAGCCCCTTCCCCCGCCCGGTGCTGCCGGAGCAACACCGCACAGCGGCCCGGATGGCCGCACTGGAACCCTTTTTTACTGCCCTGCCTGAGCTGCGCAACCTCTTACTGGAGAAATAATGAAGAAAGGTCTGATATTGGAAGGCGGCGCCATGCGCGGCATGTTCACCGCCGGGGTCATGGATGTGATGATGGAGCACGGCATCGAGTTCGACGGCGCCGTGGGTGTCTCGGCCGGGGCGGCATTCGGCTGCAATTACAAATCGCGCCAGATTGGCCGCGCCATCCGCTACAACGAACGATTCTGCGCCGATAAGCGCTACTGCAGCTGGGGCAACCTCTTCCGCGAGGGCAACCTGTATAGCACCCGGTTCTGTTACCACGAGGTTCCCATCGTGCACGACCCCTTCGATTTTGATGCCTACGAGGCGAACCCCATGGAGTTCATCATGGTCTGCACCGATGTGGAAACCGGCAAACCGGTGTACCACAAATTCGAGAACTACGCCGATCACCAGTTCGACTGGGTGCGGGCCTCGGCCTCCATGCCCCTGGTCTCGCAGATTGTGGAAATCGACGGGCAGAAACTGCTGGACGGCGGCATCGCCGATGCGATTCCCCTGCAATACTTTGAGAACCGCGGTTACACGCACAACGTGGTCATCCTGACCCAGCACGCAGAATACGACAAGAAAGAAAGCGCGGCCATGCCCTTCATCCGCTTCCTGTACCGCAAATACCCCGCCCTGATTCAGGCCATGGAGGTGCGCCACCTCATGTACAACGCCCAGCGCGACTATGTGAACCGCCAGGAAGCCGCCGGCAAGGCCCTTGTCATCCGCCCCACGGCCCCCCTGCCCATCAAGCGCCTGACCAAGGACCCCGCACTGCTCCGCGCCACCTACAACACAGGCCGCGCCACCGCCGAAAAACGGCTGGAGGAAATCAAACGCTACCTCGGCAGCTGAGGCCCATACGCTCGGCATAGCGCTGCACCAGCAGGGCGCCATATTCGCGGGGTGTCAGCTTGTCTGCGAAGTGGGCGCGGTATTCATCCAGCTCCCAGGGCAGAAACTGGCTGCGCCCGTGATACTCGCCGGTTTCGGCATCCACCTGCTGTACATTCAGAAAATCGGAAAGGCACTGCTGCTGGGCTTCGTTGAGCAGGCTTTTCTTGCGGCGGATGTAGTCCTCCAGCTCGCTGCCGGCGCTCAGGCCCGGGTACACCTCCACCACCTCGTGCATAGCCGCAATCATGTAGCGTGGAATCAGGAAGCGATACGCCTCCGGCCCAACAAAACACAAGGCGGTCGAATAAGCGCAGACCATATCATCGGGAATGGCGTGCCAGTCGTCGCGCTCCTCGCGAGTGGCCAGCACCGCCTCTGCCTCGGCGCTCATGTACTCATCCGCCGCCTCGCCACAGAGCATCACGCGGGACTCGTGGTGGCAACTCACCCCGGCAAAAGCCAGTTCAATCTGCTCTACCAGTTTCTCCTGCAAGGGATTCAGCGGTGTCAAATCCCCCTTGAAGAGCCGGCGCCATCTCTCGATTTTCTGCAGAAACACCGCTGCCTCACCCAAGGCCTCCGGACTGCCCAGGCTGCCCGGAAAGCCGCTCTCGCGTATCGCCTTCTTCTGCCCTTTCCTGGACATATTCCGACTGAATCAGAAATAATTAAAGCAGGTAAGCAGCCAGAAGCTTGCTGAGACCTACAATATCGTAATTCCCCCGGATTTCAAAGCGGACCATACCAATGCCTCCGCTGAAGAAAAGATCAAGCTCGCAATCCAGGTCAAAGGTCCCGGCGGTCTCCACAGAATATGCCTGCAACTTGCTGTACGGCAGTGTTGTAAAATCCACCTTCTTGCCGGTAATCCCCTGCACATTGACAGCAATGACGCGCTTATTCGTGAACACTACGGAATCACGAATCGCCTTGAAGGCCGCTATAATTGTTTCCCCATCAACCAGCAGCGGTCCCACCCGGCTCATCTGGCTTTCTGCATCCACCGGCGACAATTTGAACAGGCTCCCGTTTTCAAAATCTATCATACTCCTGTAAAATCTGAGATTTAGTCCATTCTACCGTTCCGCATCGGAAAGTCAAGATTTATCATCCCGAACGCTTTCCCTCACCCATGCGTGTCCCAAAGATTGGGGACACGTGGATTGACAATTGATAATTTACGATTTACAAATTGAAAGTTAGCAACTTATGCCGACAGAATCTCAAATGAGTGCTTACTACCGATGGTGAGGCCGGTGATACCCCACTACGAATTTTCACACCGAACACTATGCCTTTATGTCGTTCAGGGCTATTTTCCCTTAATCTTTGGGACACGCGTGGGAATTTGGGCTGTATTTCAAAAAATGTTGCAATCAACCAGATGGTATGTTACCATAGGATGGTATGAAAAAGTTTAAGTTCGGATTGGTCGGGCGCATCATCATTGCCATGCTGCTGGGTTTCCTGCTGGGCGGGGTGCTACCGGTGGGGGTTACGCGCATTTTCACCACGTTTAACGGTTTGTTCAGTCAGTTCCTCGGCTTCATCATCCCGCTGCTGATTGTGGGGCTGGTGGCGCCAGCCATTGCGGATATCGGCAAAAAAGCCGGACGCATGCTGCTGGCAACCACCCTGCTGGCCTACATTGCCACGCTGCTTTCCGGGTTTGCTTCCTATATTACCAGTATGGGAATCTTCCCGTCTCTCATCACCCCGGGCACCCTGGTCTCCACCCTGACAAAGGGAGCCGATGCTGCGCCCTATTTCGTCATCGAAATTCCGCCGCTCATGGGCGTGATGACTGCCCTCATCCTGGCCTTTATCCTGGGGCTGGGCATGGCCCATGTGGCCGGTAATGCCATGCAGAACATGTTCAATGATTTCCGGGAAATCATCTACCGGACTATTGGCAAGGTCATCATCCCTCTGTTGCCGCTCTTCATTTTCGGCATTGCTCTGAACATGTCGTACTCAGGGCAGGCCGCCACGGTGCTCTCCGTCTTCATCAAGATTATCGGTGTCATCTTCGTGCTGCACATTGCCGTGCTGCTCTTCCAGTACTGCGTGGCCGGCGCCTTCTGCAGGCGCAATCCCCTGCAACTGCTCTGGTGCATGCTCCCCGCCTACTTCACGGCTCTGGGTACCCAGTCCAGCGCCGCCACGATTCCCGTCACCCTGCGCCAGACGATTTACAACGGTGTCAACAAGGACGTGGCCGGATTTGTCATACCTCTCTGCGCCACGATCCACCTCTCCGGCAGCACGCTCAAGATTGTGGCCTGCGCCATCGCGCTGATGATGATGCAGGGCACCCCGGTGAACGGCATCGACATGGCGGGCTTCATCCTGATGCTGGGTGTAGTCATGGTCGCAGCCCCAGGGGTACCGGGCGGCGCCATCATGGCGGCTCTGGGCGTACTGCAGAGCATGCTGGGGTTCGGCGAGCAGGAACAGGCGCTCATGATTGCGCTCTACATCACCATGGATAACTTCGGCACCGCCTGCAATGTGACCGGTGACGGTGCCCTCGCAATCATCATCAACCGCTTCTACAAAGGGGATGCCTCGTAACTTCCCTCCCCCGCCAGATTCCATTCCACGACGTACCAGTGTGGTGCCGGTCCCTTTCCATCTGCCGGTTTTGCCAATTCCTGTCCATAAGCGTTTCTGCAATTAATCCCACACTCTAATTATTGATGAGGCAATTAAAGATTGACGTGTTATCCGTATTGGTGGTGACGGACAAATTGTAATTTGTCGGGCTGAAAGCCCGAGGAATTCTGAGCCCGATAGGGCGACACTTTCCATAGCCCAGGGCGTACCTGTCTCGGCGTAGCCCGCAGGGCGAAGACGGAAGCCCTGGGTATGGTGTAGTAATAAGACCGGAACCCCGCCAGCTGGCGGGGTGGCAGATTCGCATGAGCGTTCTGTTTATGTTCAGCATTGATTATTTGCATATCAACGCGCATCCATATCTGCCACCCACTCGCTTGGGGTTCGGTTACTATTTTCACTTTACCCCAGGGCTTCCGTCTTCGCCCTGCGGGCTACGCCGAGACAGGTACGCCCTGGGCTATTGAACTTACCGCCCCGCCAGTAGGCGGGGCTCAGA
>JAFVQN010000081.1 GCA_017504805.1 Akkermansia sp.
CCGTATACAATCTGGAGGAAGAGTTCGCGCATAGCGGTGTTGATGGCATCGCACACAAGGTCGGTGTTGAGAGCCTCGAGCACGGTCTTGCCGGGAAGGATTTCAGAAGCCATAGCGGCGGAGTGGGTCATGCCGGAGCAGCCGATGGTTTCGACGAGGGCCTCCTGGATGACGCCCTGCTTCACATTGAGGGTCAGCTTGCAAGCGCCCTGCTGAGGAGCGCACCAACCCACACCGTGGGTCAGGCCGGAGATGTCCTCAATCTTGGTGGATTGCGTCCAGGCACCCTCCTGAGGGATGGGGGCGGGGCCGTGATTGCAGCCCTTCTTGACGCAACACATCTGTTCGACTTCGTGTGTGTACTGCATAATGGTGATTATGTTGTGATGTAAAAATGCTCGGCACCGGCAACGCGCACCGGTGATACCTTGCTGGCGCCATTATAACGTTTTTTCCGGAAGATGCGAGCATAAAATCTGTTCTGGCTCCACAAAAAGCATTCAACAACGCGGAGCAATTTCAACCACGCTGCGTGAAAAGCTTGCAATTTTCAGAATATCGTGTATGCTCTCCGCGCATGCTCACCATCAAGAAACTGACAAAAGCACACGCAGGGCGCACCCTGTTCTTCGAAACCGAACTCGTCGTAAACTGGGGGGAACGCATTGCCCTGGTCGGCCCGAACGGTGCAGGCAAATCCACCCTGTTCCGCATGATTCTGGGGGAGGACTCCCCGGATGAAGGTCAGATTATCATGGATGAGTACGGCGTGGTGGGCTACCTGCCGCAGGAAGCCGGCGACCCGAGCGACCGCACGGTGCTCGAGATTGCCATGAGCATCACCCCGGAGATGGGGCAGGCCATACGCACGCTGCGCGAGTGCGACGCCCGGGGCGACAACACGAGCGATGACTACGCCCACGCCATGGATATCTTCATCGCCAACAACGGATACCAGCTTGAACCCAAGGCCAAGCGAATTCTGAAGGGGCTGGCATTCAAGGACGGGGATTTCCACCGCCCCGCCCGAGAAATGAGCGGCGGCTGGGTGATGCGCGCACACCTGGCCCAGCTGCTGGTGGCAGAGCCAGACCTGCTGATGCTCGACGAGCCGACCAACCACCTGGACCTGATGGGCCTGCTGTGGCTGCGCCGTTACCTGATGAACTACCCGGGCGCCATCTTTATGATTTCTCACGACCGCGATTTCATGGATGAACTGGTGGAAACCGTCTACGACATCGAAAACCAGGAACTGGTGCGCTACACCGGAAATTACACCAAATTCCTGGAGCTCAAGGAGCAACGCTACGAGCTCCTGCTGGCTGCATGGCGCAATCAGCAGCGAGAAATCGCCCACATCGAATCCTTTATCGAGCGTTTCCGCTCTGTGGCCTCCAAGGCGGCCCAGGTGCAGAGCCGCATCAAGCAGCTGGAAAAAATCCGCCGCATCGAAAAACCCCGGCAGGCACGCCGCGTGTTCAAATTCATCTTCCCGCAGCCGCCGCGCGCCATGCAGCGTGTGCTGGAGCTGGAGAAAGTAGGCCAGAGCTACGGCGAGAAACGCATTTACAAGAATCTGGACCTGCTCATTGAGCGCGGCGACCGCATCGTTCTCGTGGGGCCGAACGGCGCTGGCAAATCCACCCTGCTCAAGATTCTGGCCGGAGTGATTCCCATTGATGAAGGCAAGCGCAGCCTGGGTACCACCACCCGCATCGGCTACTTCTCCCAGATGCGCTCCGAAAACCTCACCCCCAATTTCACCGTACTCGAGGAAATCATGAATGCCGACCCGGAGCTGCGAGAGGAAGAAGCCCGCGCAGTGCTCGGCTCCTTCATGTTCCGCAAGCTCGACTGCGAAAAGCGCGTAGAGGTACTCAGCGGCGGTGAAAAATCACGCCTGAGCCTGGTGAAATTCCTGGTCAACCCGCCCAATCTGCTGCTCATGGACGAGCCTACCACCCACCTGGACATCATGAGCGTAGAAGCCCTCTCGCAGGCGCTCAAGCGCTACGAAGGCACTCTGGTATTCATCTCGCACGATGTGCACTTCATCCGAGCGCTGGCAGAAAAGACCCTGCACATTTCCCACGGCACCGTAACCCCATACGCCGGCGGTTACGACTACTACCTCGAGAAATCCGGACTGCTCGACAATCCCGACGCCATGAACATGTAAGAAGCCGCCCGGCCTCACTCCTGCCAGGTAGATTCTGAAAAAGCCCCCTGCGACTCGGAACGAATCGCAGGGGGCTGAAATATTACGCTGCGGGAGATGATTTACTTCTCTTCGATGGTGACATCGTACTCGCGCCCCATGATATTGAGCTTCATGTTGCGACCGGAGATAGCAGCAGCCACACCCACGGTGGAAAGGGCGGCGGGAGCGCCGAAGTTCTCCTGCTTGGGAGTGGTGGGCGGCTCGGGCTTCTTGCCGGCATAGTAATCTTCCAGCTGCTGCGGGAACATGCAGTAGATGACGCAGTTCTCATCGGTGGCGGGCATTCCCTTGGCGGCGAGCTTGTCGCGCAGGTCCTGCATGCCGGGCTTGATGAGGTCGGCGGGGCGGCAGGTGATGGGCTCCTTGCCCATCTTCTTGGCGCAGAGGGCCTGCAGCTCGGGATCCACGGGAGCGGGGGTGCGGCCGTAGTAGCCCAGAGCCACGTCGGCACACTGCGGGGTAATGTTCTTCCAGCGGCCGAACTTCACATTCATCATGGCCTGCACACCCACAATCTGAGACGTGGGGGTCACCAGCGGAATCCAGCCCAGAGCCTCACGCACCACGGGAATTTCAGCGAACACTTCCTCGAACTTGTCCGTCATGTTCATCTCCTTGAGCTGGCTGCGGAAGTTGGAAAGCATGCCGCCGGGCACCTGGTAGCGCAGCGTATCGCTGTTCACGATTTCGTTAGCGTGGCTGGTGAAGCGGGAGAGGCTGTCGTACACCGGCTGAAGCATGCCGGAGATTTCGGAGAGCTTCTTCTTGAAGTCGGCCTCGTCCTCCAGCTTCGGAGCACGCTCATAGCCGTTCATGAGAGCGAGCATGCGCATGCAGTCCGGCTGGCCGGTACCGTTGGCGAAAGGAGCAATGGACACGTCCACGGCGTCAGCACCGGCATTGATACCGGCCACGTAGGTGGCGGCGCCGAGACCGGCGGTCTCGTGGGTGTGAATCCACACGGGAAGGTTGGTGGCATCCTTGATGGCCTTGGTCAGGGCTGCGGTCTCTGCCGGGGGAATCAGGCCGGCCATGTCCTTGATGACGATGGCATCGGCGCCCATATCGGCAATTTCCTTGGCCAGCTTGGCGAAGTACTCCAGGTTATGCACCGGAGAGGTGGTGTAGCAGATGGTACCGTGAGCCTGAGCACCGGCCTCCTTGGCAGCCTTGATGGAGGTACGCATGTTCTGCGGGTCATTCAGGCAGTCAAAGATACGGAAGATGTTCATGCCGTGCTTGGCGCTCAGCTTCACAAAGGCCTCCACCACGTCATCGGCGTAGTGGGTGTAGCCCACGAGGTTCTGGCCACGCAGCAGCATCATATGCGGGGTCTTGGGGGCCAGCTTCTTGAGGGTGTCCAGACGGTCAAACGGGTGTTCACCGAGGAAACGGAGACCGGAGTCAATGGA
The DNA here is from genome assembly GCA_017504805.1 of Akkermansia sp. Taxonomy (GTDB): domain Bacteria; phylum Verrucomicrobiota; class Verrucomicrobiia; order Verrucomicrobiales; family Akkermansiaceae; genus Akkermansia. The sequence continues at coordinate 3,637 of JAFVQN010000081.1, forward strand.
AGCGCCACCCCAGGTTTCCAGAGCGGAGAAGCCCATGGTATCCAGGATGGGGGCGATTTCGAGCATTTGCTCGGTGGACATACGGGTGGCAGCCAGAGACTGGTGGCCGTCGCGCAGCACTGTGCAGTTGAATGTAGCGGGTTTCATATCCATAAATTCTTACTGAAAAATACGTAATTCTATGCGCTAATCCTATCATAAAACGGGCTGGCACGTCAAGCAACTAATGCAAGTCTGAAAAAAATAACCGGCAGCACACGCGGCCCAAAGATTTGGGACACGTGGATTTACGATTGACAATTTACGATTTACGAATTGAAAGTTAGCGGCTTTCCGTCTTCGTTCCTGCGGAACGCTATAAGGCCCCTGCCAGCACCCAGAAGGCCGCATCCCGTTTCCGGGATGCGGCCCTGATTCTGATTCTCTAACCTAATATATCAGAAAGTGTAGCTGGCGCCTACGTTCACGCGGTGCTCGCGGGAGTCATCCATCGTGTTGAAGCCGTAGTTTGCGCTGGCGCTCCAGCGCTCGCCTATGCGGTAGGTGGCACCTGCCTCGATGCCCATGCCCTGGCGGCCGGGGTTAGCATCACCCTTGCCGCGC
>JAFVQN010000082.1 GCA_017504805.1 Akkermansia sp.
GCGGCCGCACTCGAAGAAGCGCAGCACCTCCATGCCCTGGTTGATATTGCGGGCAGCCACGGAGACAAGGCCGGGGGCCAGCGAGGGACGCAGGGTGGAGTGGTCCTCGGAAATCGGCAGGGAAACGCGGATGATATCGCCCTCCATGAGCGGCTTGATGGGCAGCGCATTCTCCACGCTGGCAATGGTCGGGTCGATGCTCTCAGCAGCGATGAGCTTGAAGGTTTGCACCTCCCAGAAACCAGCACCGGCCAGCTTGCGGGAAAGAGCCATGCGGTAATCGTGGGCGCGGTCCTGAGCGCTCTCCGGCACGTAGATGGAGGTGCTGGTGGCGGGGATGTTATCGATACCGTACACACGCACCACCTCCTCCAGCAGGTCGCAGCTGCGCTTCAGGTCCAGACGCCAGGGCGGGCAATCCCAGGTACCCTTCACGTCCACATCCTTGAGACCCAGGTTACGCAGAATGCGGGCCCCCTCCATGTGGGGCAGCGTGCCATTGGTCATCACGTCGAGTTCCTTCCAGTCCAGCTTCACCTGGTCAAGGGCGTAGTAAATCTTAGCCTCGGTACCCTGCTCCAGCACCGTGGCGGTGGTGGCAAGTTCCTCGGCCACCAGGCAGGGCGCCTGGCCACCCACCAGCACCGGCTCGGCGGTGCCGCCGCAGCACTCCAGAATCAGCTGCGTGGCGCGGGCAGCGGCGCGCAGCACATTCCACGGGGAGGTGCCGCGCTCGAAACGGTAGGAAGAATCCGAACCCAGGGCCAGGCGGCGGCTGGTGAAGCGGATGCTGCTGCGCAGGAACCAGGCAGATTCGAGAATGATATCGGTGGTGGCATCCGTCACGCCGGAATCCAGGCCACCCATCACACCACCCAGGGCCAGGGCGGCGCCGCTGGCATCGGAGATGACCACGTCATCACTCTTCAGGGTATACTGCTCATTCATGAGGCTGGTGAACTGCTCGCCCTCCGCCGCGCGGCGGATGTTCAGCCCGCCGGTAATCTTAGCGGCATCGAAGGCATGCAGCGGGTGCCCCAGCTCAAAGAGACAGTAGTTGGTGATGTCCACCACGTTGTTGATGGGGCGAAGGCCGATAGCCACCAGGCGGTTGGCCAGCCACTCCGGGGAGGGGCCGATTTTCACGCCGGAAATGCGGGTAGCCGTGTAGAGCGGGCAGAGTTCCGGCGCGGAAAGGGTGATGAAATCGCCGGCGGGCTTCGTCTCTGCCGTAGCGGCGGGAGCCTCGGCGGGGTCGGTCTTCAGGCTGCGGCCGGTAATGCCGGCGAGCTCGCGGGCCATGCCCCAGTGGCTCAGCAGGTCCGGGCGGTTCGGGGTAATCTCCAGCTCGAAGATGGTATCCGTCTCCACGAAGGTACGCACCGGAGTGCCGATGACGTAGTCCTGCGGCAGAATCCACAGGCCGTGTTCCTTATCCGGCAGCCCCAGCTCAGAGGCGGAGCAGAGCATGCCGCGGCTCTCCACGCCGCGCAGCTTGCCGTCCTTAATCTCCCAGCCGCCGGGCAGCACAGCACCGGGCAGAGCGCAGGGAACCTTGTCGCCCACCTTGTAGTTCTGGGCACCGCACACAATCTGGCGCAGCGAGCCCTCGCCGGCATCCACCATGCACACATTGAGGTGGTCGCTGCCCTCCACGGGCGTCTTTTCCATGACCTGAGCCA
>JAFVQN010000083.1 GCA_017504805.1 Akkermansia sp.
AATAATCAATGCTTAACATAAACGGAACGCTTGTGCTAATCTGCCACCCCGCCAGCTGGCGGGGTTCCGGTCTATTTTTTCGTCAAACCCAGGGCTCACGCCCTGGGCTATGGAAAGTGTCGCCCTGACGGGCTCAAAATTTCTCGGGCTTTCAGCCCGACAAATTCCCATTTGTTGATTATTTTCGATTTTTAGAAGTCCCCAATTGTCAATCCACGTGTCCCAAATCTTTGGGACACGTGTGCACGAAGGTAAGCACGCAGAGTAATGCTCATGCCCATAAAGCCTTCATCTTATTCTATATTCAGGACTTCCCGGGAATCTCTGTATGATTCACGTGCTGATAAGTGGACGGGAAGCTATACTTCACATTCACGCAATACCATGCGTGCCCCGGCGGCAAGGGAGCTGGCTCCTCACAATATTGGTTCCACTTCTCAGGAGCTTTCCGGCTGACCGATATACTGAACTGCTCTGCCTTTAGCGGGCCGGAGAACAACAGCCCGCCCAGCAATGAACGCATCTGCTCCTCTGTCGGCAAGGCGGCAAACTCCTCATCTGTCAGCGCATAATAGTGTTCATATTCGTGTTCATTGCCACGGCTGCTATTCCGACTGCTTGTTTCAGACGCCAGGAGCCCAGCGGATACCAATCCCTTATTCAGATAATCCTGAATGATGAAGCCTGTGAGATCTCTGACTTGCCAGACAAGCTGTTCTTCTGCCAGGTTCCAGCTGATTTCCCGCTCTTTCTGCTGTTCCCGGAGTTGCTCGATCTGCCTGTTTTCAGCATACAGCACGCCAATCACCACGACCGCCACCAGATGCAGCCAGTAATGCCCAGACATATCGAGAAAGCAATCTTTCAATTTCCTAGCTGTATTATTCATATCCGGGAGATTTATTCAACAAAACGCAGGGTTCACCACGGGAAACACACTAAAGGTCTCAGATTAACAGTTTAGGACATGCGTATCTGCTGCAGGACATTATATCAATTCCAGCCTCCCTGTCAAGCGTGAGTGGCATTTTGTTACGCGTTTTCTGCATTTATGTTGTTGCTCCTACCCCTACCGGCAGTGTTCAGCGTGAGAAGACTTGAATTGAGCAAGCTCTGATTCCATAGCGTCATTATATCGTTGTTCCAGAGTAATGAAGAGAGGACAAAGCTGCTGTATGAACTTTGCGGGGGCGGAGGCATCATCTGCGACAGATGGGGACAGCTCTGCCAGACACCTTAATTCCATAAACGCGTTGAGGTCATAACAATATCGAAAATACGTCAAAGCGGCAGCAAACTTTGCATTCTCCGGTGCATCCGGTCGCGCTGCAATACACCGTAAAACGAGCTCGTTCTGTGTGAGGAAGTTCGTCAGGCCGTCCTGATTGCAGCAACCTTCCGCAGCATAGGTGAATTCCCTATCCTCAGCCCCCAGTATATATTCAGCAAAAAGGTCAGCGATTGCCATAACATCAGGCTTCGGGATGGTATATAACAAATACCAGTCGGAACGCATCAGCAACCACGCTATACCTTCTGCCAGATATGGCGCGTCTATTGAGCCGCAGAGGCAAAGCAGTCCTTTATCACGACTGGAATTCTGGGGTTCGGACAGTGTGGACATAACCAGGCGTGTATCTGTTACGCGGCATTATATCAACTCCCGCCCCCCCGTTCAAGCGTGAAGGCGGCTTCCGCTCATTTTTGACATTTTCTGCGAATGCTGTATTTCATTTTGCCTGAACTCTTACAAGCGATGCGAATAATCAATAACGTAAAGCCACGCATAATCAGTCGTTTAGAACATGTTTTTCACCGAGTGGCAACTTAAGATGAAACAACGTTTGCAAGGAGAAGCCGCTATTCAGACACGGAGTAACGTACATGTGCAGGAGGAGCCGCATCCCAAGGTAACGCCCAAAAAGGCAGGGTCAGAATCTCTCCGCAGTACCACAGGGTTGTATAACCCACACTCAATACAGGGTCTATGGCATAATCGAAAGGCGCGGCGAGGATGCTCAGCAGCGTTTTGTTACATGTCTCATGGGTTTTATATGGGCGCAATCGGTTCGCCGGTGTTCGCCAGATATTCCAGGCCTTTACCTTTTCCCATTCAGGAGATGGCGGTCCATTAAGAAAATCATAGTCGCCACGCGAATCGACGCGAACCCACAGGTGCCGCCCTGTTTCTTTGAGCTCTGGGCATCCCAGATAACAATCATGTACCAGATTGTCGGTAATCAGGCCGTCCTTACCTCTATACACAATCTCCGGAGCTTGCATGATAAGCTGAAAATGGCGCTGTTCGCCTTTTTGGCGGTAAACAACTCCACCCACCGGATTATTGGTATCCACCGCCGTTTTTTCTTCTCCCATATCCCGTATAGTGCCGCCGATATTACTCACGATGCAACTATTCAGCCCCATCGCCGCAAGGCACAGGACTGTGGTGGTCAGGATTCTGGGGATGTGGGGCATGGCTATTTATGGAATTCTATGTTTTTGAGTCATCCACTTTTCGGTGACCGTTTTTTTGAGGCAATACGGCCGGTGCTCCCAAAAAAAATCCGAGAATTCGCTCGAAGTGGCCCCTCTGGTCTGGCTGGGTCGGGGCATGGCTTGCTGCCGATGGCGAAGTTGTGATACCCCCGAGCGCATTTGCAGCATTCATCGCCGGCGCTTCCGTTTGAGTTCAACCTTTTTGACATTCATGACATAGAGCGCCGCCAGCAGCCAATGTGCAAAGCATGCGACTCCCAGAAGGCCGCGCCACAATCCGGATTCTGTCACCAGAGTGGGAAGGAGCATCAGCAGTGCAAAGATGAATATAAGCGGGTATGGCCCGTGCCCATCGAACTTGCCCTCGCGCAGGCGGGTAAAGAGCATGACGGACAAGCCGCCACAGCCCAGCAGAAACAGGGTGATGGCGGCGCCGGTGCTCATTTCTCATAGAGCACGTGGGTGAAGCCCTCGAACTCCTGCTGCGGGGTGCGCGTGGCAAAATGCTGCGCAAACTCCGGGAACCAGGTATCCACCTCGTGCGTGCCCTGCACTTCGGACACATGCAGGCGCTGCATCAACGGCAGCATCTGCGCATAGAGCTGGGCTCCGCCAATCACCATGATTTCCGGGTCCTGGAGCTCCAGGTTTTCCAGCTGCGCCAGGTTCGTGATAACCACCGCGCCCTCCGCCACATAATCAGCATTGCGGGTGAGCACGATATTCTGGCGGCCCGGCAGCGGGCGGCCCAGGCTCTCCCAGGTCTTGCGCCCCATGAGGATGGGGTGCCCCATGGTGAGGCGTTTGAAGAGCTGCATATCCTCCTTCAGGCGCCAGGGGATACCGTTGTTCAGGCCAATGCCGCGGGTGGCATCCATGGCCACCACTCCTGTGAAGCTGGGGCTCATACGGAAACAGCGGCTTTGATGTGCGGGTGCGGGTCGTAGTTCTCCAGCGTGAAGTCGGAGAAGTCGAAACCGTCAATCTCGGTCACGGCGGGATTGATGCGCATGACGGGCAGCGGTCGGGGCTCGCGGCTCAGCTGCAGGCGCGCCTGATCCAGGTGGTTCTTGTAAAGGTGCAGGTCGCCGTAGGTGTGCACAAACTCGCGGGCCTCATAGCCGCAGACCTGCGCAACCATCATGAGCAGCAGCGCATAGCTGGCAATGTTGAAGGGCACGCCGAGGAACAAATCGCAGCTGCGCTGGTAGAGCTGCAGGCTCAGGCCGTGCTTCTCACCCTCCTTCTGCGCGGGAATCACACAGAACTGGAACAGGCAGTGACAGGGCGGCAGCGCCATGCCGTCCACCTCGGCCACATTCCACGCGCTCACCAGGTGGCGGCGGCTCCAGGGGTTATTCTTCAGGCCATCAATCAATCTGGCAATCTGGTCGATGCTGCCGCCCTTGCCATCCGGCCAGGCTCGCCACTGGCTGCCGTACACCGGGCCCAGGTCACCATTCTCATCGGCCCACTCATCCCAGATGCTCACGCCGCGCTCCTGCAGCCAGCACACATTGGTGCTGCCCTTCAGGAACCAGAGCAATTCGTAAATGATGGAACGCAGGTGCAGCTTCTTGGTGGTCAGGCAAGGGAAGCCGTCTCGCAGGTCGCAACGAATCTGGCGACCGAACACACCGATAGTGCCGGTGCCGGTGCGGTCTTCCCTGCCCACCCCATTGGTGAGCACATCTTCAAGCAAGCCGAGATACTGCTGCATGGTATTGACGATTGACTATTGACAATTGACGATTGAGAAGTTCCCTGCGGCTGTCCGCAGCGGACTCTCCACTCAATCAGAGCGCGAGAGCCTCTCTGATGAGCCGGGCCCACTTCTCGGCCTTTTCGGCGAAGCTCAATTCGGGGTCCTTGTAGAGGATACCGCGGGAAACATTGATGGTGGGCGGAGCCACGCGGGTGCCGCCGGTGAGGGCGGAGAGGTCACCCCCCTGGGCACCCAGGCCGGGCACCAGCAGCGGGGCATCCGGCAGGTCCGTGAGAATCTGGCTGTTGGCATTGGTCAGGCCCACCACCATGCCCACTTCCGTGGCGCTGTGCTCTGCGATGGAGCGGGTCACCATATCGCCCACGAGCTGGTAGACCTTGCGGCCATTGGCCAGCACCTGCTGCTCCACATCCACAGAGCCGGGGTTGGTGGTCACCGCCAGCAGGTAGACCGCCTTGCCGGGGCGGTCCAGGAAGGGCTCCAGAATGTCATAGCCCATGAAGGGGTTGAGCGTCACGGCGTCCACATCCATGCGGTCAAAGTAAGCCTGGGCGTAGTACTTCTGCGTCTCGCCGATATCGCCACGCTTGGCATCCAGAATCACGGGGATATCCCTGGGCATATCGGGCAGCAGTTCCTCCAGCATCTTCAGGCCCGGCAAGCCCATGGCCTCGAAATAGGCAATATTGGGCTTGTAGGCAGCGGCATAGGGGGCGGTCTCCTCCACCACCTTGCGCAGCCAGTCGGCAAGCTCGGTCATATTTTCGGTCTGCGGACGGGGGTCAAGGCCCACGCAAAGGGCGGAATGCGTGGCTGCGATACGGGCAGCAAGTTTCTCCGTGTATTTCATGCGCGTCATTATACCACACCACTGGCCGATGACAAGCCATAAGTCTGCACCACACGTATCCCACACACGTGTCCCAAAGATTTGGGACACGTGGATTGACAATTGACAATTTACAATTGACAAATTGAAAGTTAGCGGCTTACGCCGACGGAATCACCAATGCATGCTTACTGCCGATGGCGAGGCGGGAGATACCCTACTACGAATTTTCTCACAGAACACTTTGCCCTTATATCGTTCAGGGCTATTTTTCCATAATCTTTGGGACACATGTGCAGCCGATTAACTTTCCAATCGGGAAATACCGTGCTTGAATTAGAATCTGCGCTGTGGTAGAATGCCCGTATGAAAATCACGCTGAACGCCCCGCTGGATATGCACCTGCACCTGCGAGATGGAGACATGCTGAAGCTTGCAGCCCCGCTCTCCACTGACTTTGCAGGCGCCGTCATCATGCCGAACCTGGTACCACCGGTCACCACCCCATCGGCCATGCAGGGGTATGCCTCGCGCATTGCAGCGGCTATGGATGGAGCGGCGTTCAGCCCGTATATGACCCTGTTCTTCACCCCGATGGGAGAGAAAGAGCTCATCAGCGCCCGGGAAACGCCCGGCTTCTTCGGATTCAAGCTCTACCCAGCCGGCATCACGACCAACAGCGAGGGCGGCATCTCCGATATGGCCCAGGCTGACAGCACACTGAAGCTTATGGAGGAAATGGGAATCCCGCTGCTGGTACACGGTGAAAGCCACGGGTTCGTCATGGACCGCGAGCAGGAGTTCCTGGCCGTTTACCGCCACCTGGCCACCAGATACCCCCGACTCAAGCTCAGCATGGAGCATATCACCACCGCAGCAGCCCTGCAGTTGCTGGATGAATTCCCGAACATCTGCGCCACGGTGACCCTGCAGCATCTCATCATCACGCTCGACGACGTAGCCGGCGGAGCCCTGCGTCCCCACCTTTTCTGCAAGCCTATTGCCAAGCGGCCCGAAGACCGTGATGCCCTGCTCCAGGCAGCGCTCAGCGGACATCCGCGGTTGATGTTCGGATCAGACTCCGCACCACACCCACGCTGCCGGAAGGAAGCCTGTGGCTGCGCCGCCGGTGTGTTCACTGCACCGATTGCCCTGCCCAAACTGGCAGAAATCTTTGCGGCCAACGGCGCGCTGGAGAACCTGCAGGCCTTCGTGAGCGACAACGCCTGCCGCTGGTATAACCTGACCCCCGTGCAGAAAACAGTCACCCTGCATGATGAACCCATGACGGTTCCGGCATGCTACCGCAGCTACGGGGAACAGGTCGTTCCCATGTATGCCGGAGAAACAATCGGCTGGAGCATTACCGACTGATGGAAAACGTCCCCATACCGACGGCCGAGGACCTGCGGCAGCTGCTGGCTGACATAGCGGCCATGCATATGCCGTACGGCATGTACGGTCCGAAGAATTACCCGCCGGAAGGTTGCCCGCTCATGGATTTACCAACTGAATACCTGGACTGGTTCTGGCAGCGTGGCTGGCCGAAGGGCAAGCTGGGCAGGCTCATGGAGCAGACACTCCTCATCAAGAACAGCGGGCTGGACAAACTCTTCGACCCGTTCCGGAACGCCGCGGGCGGCCGCCGCCATTTCCCGCGGAAATCATGAATCATGAACAAGATTAAATCCATCATCCTGGCAGCCAGGCCCAAGACCCTCCCCGCAGGGTTCGTGGCCGTCTGGGCTGGTTGCCTCATTGTCTGGAAATACCAGCACTACCTGCCCGGTGCCGGTATCAGGCTCGATTGGTGGCTGGCGGCCTATACTGCCCTGAGCTGCGCCTGCATCCAGATTGCCTGCAATTTCTTCAACGATGCCCTGGATGCCGACAGGAATGCCGACACAGAGAAACGCCTGGGACCGCGCCGCATCACCGCCAGTGGCGACATGAGCCCGCTAACTGTTAAACTGTGGGGCTGCTTCTTCCTGGTGGCGGCCTCAGCCTTCGGACTGCCGCTCATACTGGCACAAGGGTGGCCGGTGCTGCTCATAGGCATACCGAGTCTGTTCTTTGCATACGGGTACACCGGAGGTCCCTGGCCACTGGCCTACCACGGACTCGGGGAGTTATTCGTGCTGCTCTTTTTCGGGCTGGTGGCTGTAGCCGGCACAGTTTTTGTGCAGATTGGCTGGCAACCCGGATTTGAGCAGATATACTTTGCGGCCTTCATTCTGGGCATCCAATGCGGGCTGCTCTCCTGCCTGCTTATTGAGGTGAACAACATCCGCGACCGCAAGGAGGACGCCACCACCGGCAAGCGGACACTCGCTGTCCGGCTGGGAGACAAGCGCGCCCGCGGGCTTGCCTCGGCCTTCCTGGTAGCGCCGTATGTCACCCTGAAGCAGACCGCCTTTTTCCTGCCTGATTTCGAGTGGAACCTCGTGTGGCTGGCAGCCGTCATCGTAGGTGGCTTCATTCTGCTGAAGCTGCACACCATGCCAGCCAACAAGAAAATGAACATGCTGCTGGGGCTCTCCTCCCTGCACATGGGGCTCTTCCTTCTCGCACTGACCATCTGATATCCCCCTCCCCCCCTCAAAAAAACAATCTCTCCTGCCATGAACTCCAGACTCTCCCTCCTGCTCTCCCTCCTGCTCTGCAGCTGCACACAGAACCAGCTCATCCTGGACCCGTTTGATAACGGCGAAAGCCTGATGATTCGCGATGAAGAAGCCATCGCTGACTTTGAAGCCATCATGGCCGATGTTGCATCACCAGCCAATGAATACAAATCCGAAAGCAGCAATGCCCGCTTCTTCAATTCTCAGGATGTGCTCAACACCTTCCAGTTCACCCAGCCTGCCATCGGTGTCTGCCGCAGCGGCGATAAGGAGTACTATTACCACATCGAAAAAGACCGGCGCGGCAACATGATCACCGACCTGGACCAAGGTGTGACAGACTATGTGATTCCGCGCAAAACATACAAGAAACTTCTCGATTTCATCATAGAGCACACCCCCGTTCCGGCAGAATACGATGAAACAGAAGCGAAAAACGAGGGTACCGGTGAAGAAGAAGAAGATTAAAAACACAGCCATGAGCCATCGAGTGCCCCTTATCCTGTTCCTCCTGCTGCTGGTGCTCAGCATCTGGTCGTTCATCTCTCCCCATGATATGCAGGTGTGGTGGACCGAAATGGCCTCTGTCTTCCTCCTGGTCGGGGCGCTGGCAGCCACATACAAACGCTTCCGCTTCTCCAACACCGCCTACCTGTGCATGTGGCTCTGGTGCGCCATGCAGATTATCGGTGCGCACTACACGTTTGAGTATGTACCCTTCGACGCCGTTACCAGGCTTTTCGGATTTGAGCGAAACCACTACGACCGCGTGGCACACTTCGTCGTAGGGCTCGGCAGCATCGCCATTGCTGAGTTACTCTGGAAACGCCGCATGGTCAACGGTCTTGGCACAGCGGCCTGGTTCAGCGTGGTATTCATGCTGGCCATCGCTGGCATCTGGGAACTGGTGGAATGGATATACGCCGAAGTGGATGGAGGGGACGCCGGGCAGGCATTTCTCGGAGCCCAGGGAGATATCTGGGATGCCCAGAAGGACATGATGCTGGACACCATGGGGGCCATTCTCGCAGCAGTGCTCTTCTATATGCGCAACCGCAAGTCCCCTGCCCCACACGTGTCCCAAAGATTATAGAAAAATAGCCCTGAACGACATAAAGGCATAGTGTTCTGTGAGAAAATTCGTAGTGGGGTATCTCCCGCCTCACCATCGGCAGTAAGCACTAATTTGAGATTCCGTCGGCGTAAGCCGCTAACTTTCAATTCGTCAATCGTAAATTATCAATCGTAAATCCACGTGTCCCAAATCTTTGGGACACATGTGCCCCTGCCCCGTCCGCGCCGGGAGAAATCCCTTGACCCACGCACCGGCCTCATGTAGAATAGCCAGCAGATGAAGACTCCGATTGTCCGAAAAGTGGAACAAGTACCGGTTTCCCGGTTCTACGAGAAATACCGCAGCACACTGGAGCTGCAGCTGCTCAACACGCCGCAGGGCATGTCGCGCCCGATTGTACAGCCCGCGTTCAACCGGCCTGGTCTGGCGCTGGCGGGGTATTTCGGGTACTTTGCACACGAACGCATCCAGGTATTCGGGGCAGCAGAAATGGCCTACCTGGGTACCATGACCCAGGCCGAGCGAGAGGAGCGTCTGGACCACATCTGCCGGCTGGATGCCCCCTGTCTCATCTTTGCCCGCGGGGTGGATGTGCCGGCAGACGTGCTGGCCATAGCAGACCGCTACAACCTCTGTGTATTCCGCACGGCGCTGCTCACCATGGAGTTCGTGAACCGCGCCACCTACATTCTCGAAAACGAATTTGCCGACAGCACCACCATGCACGCCTGCATGGTCGACGTGCGCGGCGTGGGCGTGCTCATCACCGGTAAGGGAGGCGTAGGCAAGAGTGAAATCTCCCTCGGTCTTGTGGAGCGAGGCTCCTCCCTCGTGGCGGACGACATGGTACGCATCCGCAACCTCGGTGGCGACCTCATTGCCACGGCCCCGCCCCTGAGCAGCGGTTTCATCGAAATCCGCGGGCTTGGCATCATCAATGTCACCAACCTATTCGGGCTCAAAGCCTACCGCAAGGAAAAACGCATCGACCTGGTCATCAATCTCTTCAGTGGTGAAATGACCGAACTGGAGCGTCTCGGGCTGGAGCACAAGTACATTGACATCCTGGGCGTAGAGGTGGAGCACCTCAACCTGCCCGTGGCGCCCGGGCGCGATATGTGCCGACTGGTGGAGGTAGCCGCGCTGGGCCGTTATCTACGCGACAGCGGCTATGATATGGCCAGCGAATTCAACAAGCGCCTGAACAAGGAAATCGCCAACAGAACCGTTTACCCAGGTAACGCTGAATAAGTTATGAGCACCCCCCTTTCTGAAATTGTCACTCTGCTGGATTCCACCCTCCGCATCGCTGAAATACGGGATGCCTCAGTAGCCATGAATGGCCTGCAGGTGGAAAACGACGGCACGGTGACCAAGGTTGCCCTGGGAGTAGACGGAAGCCAGAAGACCATCGATGATGCCATTGCCGCCGGAGCGGACCTGCTCGTGCTGCACCACGGCATCTTCTGGTGCGGCTTGCAGCCGGTCAAAGGCTGGTGGAAGCAGAAACTCATCTCCTGCCTGAACCATAACCTGGCCATCTACGCCGCCCACCTGCCCCTGGACCTGCACCCGCAGCTGGGCAATAACGCCGGCATTGCCAAAGCACTGGGGCTCACCGAAATTCAGCCGGAGGTAGATTACCACGGCACCCTCATCGGGCTTTCCGGCATCTTCGCGGGAACCGTGGGTGAGCTGGAGTCCAGGTACGCAGCCATCACCGGTGCTCCGGTCACCGGAGTGGTGCATGATGCCTCCCTGCCCGCCGGGCGCGTTGCCCTGTGCAGCGGTGGCGGCGGTGAAGAGATTTACCAGATGCACGCCAAAGGCTACGGCACCTACCTCACCGGCGAGGAAAACCACTGGGTGAGTAATGCCGCCCGCGATATGGGGGTAAACATCCTCTTTGCCGGGCACTACGCCACGGAGACATTCGGCGTAAAAGCCCTGGGCGCCCTGCTGGAGCAGCAGTTCGGGCTGCCTACGGTATTCATCGATAACCCCACCGGCATGTAACATGCTCATCATTGTCGAAGACCAGCTCGGGAGCCGGCTGGACCAGTACCTCGCGGCGCAACTGCCGGAGCTCTCCCGCGCCCGCATCCAGGCCCTCATCAAGGAGGGTGAAATCACGGTGAACGGCAAATCCACCAAAGCCAAAACACCGGTCGAACGTGGCATGCGCATCGAGGTCAACATCCCCGAACCGGAACCAGCAGAAGCCCTGCCCCAGGACATCCCCATTTCTGTGCTCTACGAGGACCGCCACGTCATCGTCATCGACAAGGAGAGCGGCATGGTCGTGCACCCTGCCGCAGGCAACCCCGACGGCACCCTGGTGAACGCCGTGCTCTTCCACTGCGGGGATTTATCCGGCATTGGCGGTGTGGAACGCCCCGGTATCGTTCACCGGCTGGACAAGGACACCAGCGGCTGCATCGTGGTCGCCAAGAATGACCAGGCACACCTATCCCTCACCACCCAGTTTGCCGAGCGCGACACGGGGAAAATTTACCTCGCCGTCGTGCAGGGATGCCCGAAGGAAGCTAAAGGCACCGTCTTCACCAACATAGGCCGCCACCCGGTGAACCGCCTCAAAATGGCAGTCGTGAATCCCGGCAGCGGCAAACCGGCCATCACCGACTGGGAGGTCCTGCATTACGATGCCGCCACCGATTCATCGCTGGTCATGTGTACCCTGCACACCGGCCGCACACACCAGATCCGCGTACACATGCTGCACCTGGGACACCCGCTAATCGGCGACCCCATCTACGCACACCCGCAGCGGCAGAAAGCCCGGCCGGGCCGACTCATGCTGCACGCCTGGCGCCTCGCCTTCAACCACCCGGCAGACGGGCGCCGCATTGCCATCCAATCCCCCATTCCCGCAGAATACACCCCCTGGCTCATCGGGCACGACCTGCCGGCATGGGAAGAACAGCGTACGAACTGAGCCCCCCCCTGCGCACCGTCATGCAGGCGTCAGTCTGCATGACTTTGACCTCATACTTTCCACCCTCTACCTCGTACTTCTACAAAAATCCCGTTTGCCCCTTCTGTAAAGTACCCACTATTATTGATGAGGCAATTAAAGATTGATGTGTTATCCGTATTGGTGGTGACGGACAAATTGTAATCTTTGGCGATTAGTTTGCGAGCGACGGCGAGCGTCTATTTGAGCCCGCGGAGCGGGCGGCATCTCCATAGCGAGGCGGTGGAGCCGCGCAGCGGCGGAACCCCTCGTAAAAGAAAAGAATAATCAGAGCCCCGACGTCAGGAGTGGGCGGCAGCCTGTCACGGCGTAGGGCGTAAGCCCGGAGACGGAAAAGTGAGGCCTTAATATGTTGCATCGCTTTCTGCCACCCCGACCTACGTCGGGGTTCAGTTTTTTTGGGTTTGTACGAGTGGTTACGCCCGCCACGCTGACGCGTGACGCGCT
>JAFVQN010000084.1 GCA_017504805.1 Akkermansia sp.
CGTTGTCGGAGCACGGGACTTTAGTCCCGAAATCACGGTGCATATAACCGGGACTGAAGTCCCGTGCTTCGAAAAGTTTCCCGACAAATTCCAATTTGTCGTTGAGTCCAAGCAATATTCTTTAATTGCCGGAGCAATAAACGGGGGCGCCAGGTGGATTGGCGATTTGCCAAGCGTGGTCATTCCGCAGCCGTCGGCTGCCTGAATTCTTATTTGAGCAGCTCATCAATGAGGTACTCGCCGGTGGTCATCCAGTAGCGGAACGTGAGGCCGGCCAGGAACGAAAGGGCAATGATGGCAATGACGTACAGGCGGCGCAGGATGATGTGCAGAACGCCTTCCTCCTCGGTGAACACAGGGGTGTTCATCAGCGGCCCGGCAGAGTTGCGTCGTGCCTTTTTCTTTTTCTTGCGCACCGGGGCTTCCTCTTCCGCCGCTTCCGCCAGCGGTTCTTCCGCCAGCGGTATTTCTTCCGCGGGGGAGGTTTCTGCATCATCGTACATCAGCACCGCTGAACCGATATTGTACACAGCGTGCGGTACCAGCACCGCAGCGGCGGTGGGCTGGCTTTCGGCCAGGAGAGTAGCCTCCTCCACAGCGGCGGCAATTACATAGCCCTCCGCCTGCAGGGAAACGGTGCAGTGCCGGGGCAGCAGCCCTTCGATATGCGGCAGGGAAATGGAGCAGTCCTCCCCGCTGCCGATGAGCAGCACGGAACCGTCCGCAGGCAGCGCGTAGCGGTAATTGTTTCCGGTGGAATCGATGATGTCGATATAGGCCATAGTCGCAAGTCAGTATGCCAGAAGCAGCAGAAAAGGCAAGGAAAAAGGTTGAGCCGGAATAATTATTGCGGCAGGACGCTGAGGATTTCCTGCACTACGCAATCCTCATCCACCAGGCGGCCTTTGCCGCTGGTGCCGCAGGCCAGCATGCCGTCTTCTGCGGGACCGATGATGCGGTGGCCGTCGCGTGCGGCCAGGATGCGGGCGTTTTCCTGCGTGGCGGGATGGTCCCACATCATGCCGTTCATGGCCGGGAAGAGGAGTACCGGCCCGCGGTAGGCCAGGTAGAGGCTGGTGAGGGCGTTCGGGCACTGACCGTGCGCCATGCTGGCCAGGGTGTTGGCCGTGGCAGGAACCACCGCCAGCACATCAGCCCGCTGAGCCAGGTCAATATGCACGGGGACCCAGCTGCCGGTCTCGTCCTCGAAGGTGGTGACCACTGGGTTGCGGGAGAGCGTCATGAGTGTGAGCGGGGTTACAAACTGCAGCGCAGTGGGGGTACACACGCAGTGAACCTCATGCCCGAGTTTCACCAGGCGCGAGGCCACAGTGGCTGCCTTGTATGCCGCGATAGACCCGCAGATGCCCAGAACGATGGTTGCCATGGCGCTCTCCCTTTGTGGCTTGATGTGTCAGAATGCCTGGAATCAGCAGGCGCTGGGGTCAAACTCCACAATCATGTTGATTTCCACGGCTACGCCCAGCGGCAGGCTCGGCACGCCCACGGCCGAGCGCGTGTGGGCGGCTTCCGGTCCCAGCAGCTCCACCAGCAGGTCGGATGCGCCGTTGAGCACCTTGGCCTGGTCGGTGAAATCCGGGGTGCAGTTCACAAAGCCGTTCACGGCCACAATCTTGCGCAGCGGGGCAAAGCTGCCCAGTTCGGACTGAATCACAGCCAGACGGTTCAGGATGGCAGCCTGTGCGGCGCGCTGGCCGTCCTCGATGCTGACCTCGGCGCCCAGCTTGCCGTACACCGCCACATCTCCGTTGATGGAGATGCCGCCGGACAGGTGCAGGTAGTTGCCTGTGCGGATGCACTGAACGTAGGAACCAACGGGGGCGGGGGCGGGGTTGAGCTTCAGCCCCTTCTTCTCAAGTGCTTCAAAATTGAATTCCATATTGATAAATGTGTTTCAAGCTGCAGCCAGCATACACTGCCGGCCCCCGCTTGGCAAGGAAAAACAAAAAAGCCCGGCAAGTTGACTTGCTGGGCTTTTCTGACTCCGGCGGTTGGGATCGAACCAACGACCTAATGATTAACAGTCATCCGCTCTTCCGCTGAGCTACGCCGGATTTGTGTCTTCCCCCGTTGCCGGGGTGCGGGCAGATATTACTACTTTGCTCGATTCATTGCAAGTCTTTTTTTGTAAAAAATGTGATTTTTATTGCAATTTTCCCTCAAAAAACGCTAAAATCGCCGCATGAATACGCAGAATCCTCGTTCGTGGGTCATTCGTTTCCGTCTCTGGGGCATCCCGGTGAGCATTCATCCGGTGTCATGGGTGGTGCTGGCGCTGCTGGGCGGAGTGCTGGGGGTGGACGATGGGGCCGGGCTCACCCGCGTAGGGGTATTTGTGGTGGCGGGCATGCTCACGCTGCTGGTGCATGAGTTCGGGCATGCGCCGGCCGGGCGGTGCGCCGGTGCCCTGGTCGAAGGGATTGAGATTGCCGGGTTGGGAGGCTCCACGAGGTATACCATGCTGCCGCCGGGGCGCGCGGCGTATTGCCTCACAGTGGCGGCGGGGCCGCTGGCATCGCTTCTGCTGGGCGGGGTGCTGGGGGTGTGCTTTGGTCTGCAGCTGGAGAATATCTGGGCGGGGGTGCAGTATGCCTATCTGATGCCCTGGATGGAAGTGCTGCCGACGCAGCTGCAACGCGAGCTGCTGATGGGGCTTTACACGCACGAGATTTCCCCGTTCCTGCAGCAGTTCTACACCGTGGGCATGCTCATCTGCTTCTGGTGGAGCCTGTTCAACCTGCTGCCCGTCTTCCCGCTGGATGGAGGCAAACTGCTTGGTTCCCTGCTGAATAATTACCTCGTTCCCTGCGTGCTGGGGCTGCTGATTTGCGGCGGTCTGGGCATCTGGGCTCTTGTCGCGGGCAGCTGGTTTAATGTCATGATTCTCGGGTACCTTGCCTATATCAACTGGCAGTATTTCCGCGTCTGCCGCAGACCAAGGTGAAAACGCCGCCTGCATCATACCCCTCGCCTGCCGGCTGGGCTTCGAATTTCAATTATTGATGAGGCAATTAAAGATTGATGTGTTATCCGTATTGGTGGTGACGGACAAATTGTAATTTGTCGGGCTGAAAGCCCGAGGAATTCTGAGCCCGTCAGGGCGACATATCCATAGCGAGTGGCGGAGCGCGTCACGCGTCAGCGTGGCGGGCGTAACCACTCGTACAAACCCAAAAGAAACCTGAACCCCGACGTAGGTCGGGGTGGCAGAAAGCGATGCAACATATTAAGGCCTCGCTTTTCCGTCTCCGGGCTTACGCCCTACGCCGTGACAGGCTGCCGCCCACTCCTGACGTCGGGGCTCTGATTATTCTTTTCGTTTACGAGGGGTTCCGCCGCTGCGCGGCTCCACCGCCTCGCTATGGATATGCCGCCCGC
>JAFVQN010000085.1 GCA_017504805.1 Akkermansia sp.
AGCAGCAGGATAAGCGCCGGTGCCAGCATGAGACGCGTGACCACACCCGCCACCAGCATGCGCGGCTGCCAGGTGAAGTTGCGCGTCAGGTCATACAGCGAGCAACCGAAAATAATCAGGCAGATGGGAGTGGATACAGCGCCTATCATCTCTGCCGCCTTCATGAGCGGCGGCAGAGCCACATACGGCCCGAGCCCCACCCAGGCAATGAGCAGCGAGACGACGACCGCCAGCAGAGGCCCGCGGAGCAGCAGCCCCAGGCGCAGGTTCTTCACCCCACCGCACATGAGGATGACCCCCAGGCTCCAGATGAAGAGCTCGCAGCCCATGTTGTGAATGAAGAGCACACCCAGCGTGGGATCGCCGGGGGCAGAAAATAGCATCTGGATGATAGGCACCACGAAGAACACATAGTTCTGCACCCCGGCGGTGAGGGTGAAGGTGCGTAGCCCGGTACCGATGCGCAGCCGCAGTACCCAGGCCACCACATAGGCTGCCAGCACACCCACCAGCATTTCCAGGAAGCCGCACAGAATCCCCTGCAGCGAAAACCCGATGGTGGCCATGGCGGGGTTGGCTTCCACCACCATGTATTTCATGATGCTGTGGAAAATCAGGCAGGGGTAGCCCACATCCATGGCCAGTTGCAAAATCACGGCATCCTGTTCGGGCGCAATGGCTTTCTTGAACCGCAGCCAGAAACCGATTCCGAAGAAAATAAACACCGGAATCGACGCAAAAAAGGAATTGAGAACGAGGTCAATCATGGGCTTACAGCGGGAATTCTAACACAATTCGAGTGAATAGTGAATAATGAATAGTGAATAGTCGCAAAAAATCTGCAAAACTTCACCTGCGATTCACCACCACCCATGCGCGCCAGAGGAGATAGGCCGCTGAAGCCACCAGGGCCAGCGTCCAACCGGGGCGGCACCCCTGGGCATGGACAAGCGCTATAGCCAGCAGCAGCAAAGGAAGCGCCACACTGCACAGCACAAAATGCAGCACACTGCGCGGGCGCAGCAGCACGCCGAACACAGCATACGCCAGCAGCGCACCGCCCAGAAACGCATAACACCACATTCTGTGGTGCGCCACGGATCCGGGGTCAGCAGCCGTGAGCCAGGCCTGCATCATCCCGCCATTCAGAAGGTAAAGAAAGGCCAGAAACGCCAGAACGCATGATATTTTGCGCCACATGCCGGGTATTATATCCCTCGTTTCATGCCATAACAAGCCCTAATTGCTTGCACCTCGCAGCTCACTGTGCGATACTGCGTTTCATGCAGCACGAGGTACACGTTTGTTCCAATGGATTCACCACGGTGGTGGCTCCGCAGAAGGCTTTTCCGCTGGTTTCGCTCCAGGTGTGGATCGAGACAGGCTCCATCCACGAAGGGGAGCACCTGGGCGCGGGGCTTTCGCACCTGCTGGAGCACATGGTGTTCAAGGGCACAGATGAATTCAGCGCCCGCCGGCTGAACGAACGCGTACCCGAGCTGGGCGGCATGTGGAATGCCTACACCAGCACCGACCGCACAGTGTTCTACATTGATGGCCCGGCGGCGCACTGGCGGGAGTTCCTGCACCTGCTGGCCCAGCTGACCCTGCACCCCGCCTTCCCCCGCGAGGAATGGGAGCGCGAGCGCGATGTCATCCGCCGCGAGATGAGCATGTACAACGACGACCCGCAGGACACCGCCTACCACGCGCTCATCCGCACACTGTTCAAGGTTGCCCCGCGCCGCCAGCCGGTCATCGGCACCCGCGGAGCCTTCGATTCCCTGAGCTATGAGGACATGGTGGCCTACCACCGCGCCCGCTATGTGCCGGGCAACATGTTCCTGTGCGTGGCAGGCGATGTGGAGCCAGCCGAGCTTTTCGCCGCGGCCGATGCCGAATTCGGCAGTGCCGCCGCCACTCCGGCCAGGGCGGTCGTTCCCGTAGCCGAACCCCGCCAGTGGGGGCCGCGCACGCACCGCTGCGAATTTTCCCAGCCCACAAGCACCCTCATGCTGGCCTGGCGTACCCCCACCTCCAATCACCCGGATGCCGCCGCCATCTCGATTCTCGGTTCTATTCTGGGCGATGGCCGCTCCGCCTGGCTTTACAAGCGATTCCACGATGAACTGGGGCTGGCGCACGATGTATCCATCATGCCGGTACCGGACCGCACGGGCGAGGGTGCGCTGGTGCTGGAGTTCGATGTAGACCGAGAAAAGCGCGATGAGCTCCGCGATGCGGTGCTGGAATTCATGCGCACCTTGCCGGAAGCGGCATTCGACGAAGCGCGCCGCCGCTCGCGCCGCCAGATGCTCACCGGACGCCTGCGCGGGCTTTCCACCGTGCAGGGCGTGGCGAATGTGCTGGGTATGTCCTGGCACCTGAGCCGCAACCCGCACAGCATGGAGGAGTGGGATGCCGCGCT
>JAFVQN010000086.1 GCA_017504805.1 Akkermansia sp.
ACTGAGCAAAAACAGACTCTCCCCATCATTGTCGACTTCCAAACAGATATTGCGGGCTTCCAACATAGCTAGTAAGATAACGTTTCCACTTTACCACATACGCTTTCAACTTGCAAGCATGCAAAAGCCCTGTAGTCATAATTTTCGCATGCCAGTAAGCGCAGCATCTGCAACGCGCCTATGCTATTGTCTTGCTAAATGCAGGCTTTTGCGCTACAATGGCGCGCACATGAACGCAACACAAATTCGGCAGGTATTGGGAGAGACCGGGGTGAGTCCCTCAAAATCGCTGGGGCAGAATTTCCTGGTGGATGAGAATATTGCCCGCTGGATTGTGAGCCAGCTGGAGATTGAGCCCACCGATTGCGTGGTGGAGGTAGGCCCGGGCACCGGTGCGCTCACCGAGCACATGGCTCCGCTGTGCCGCAAGCTGATTCTGGTGGAGTTCGATGCCCGCCTGGCCGAATACCAGCGCCGCCGCTGGGCCGATACGCCGCATGTGGAGGTGCACCATGCCGATGGCGCCAGCTGGGACCCGCGACCGCTCTTTGCCGAGCAGCCGGTGAAGTTCATGGGCAATCTGCCCTACTCGGCAGGCGGTGCCATTCTGGCCAATTTCCTGACTTCGCCCTGCGCAGTCTCGCGCGCTGTGGTCATGCTGCAGAAGGAATTTATCGACCGCATCCTGGCCCAGCCGGGGGATGAGGCCTACGGGCTGCTTTCCCTGCGTATCCAGATGGACTGGGTGCCGCGCGCGCTCAAGACCGTGCCGCCGGAGGCCTTCAACCCGCGACCCAAGATTGATTCCACTGTGATGCTGCTCACCCCGCGCGACCCGCGGAGCCTGCCGCCCTATGACCACCGGCTCATGGATGAACTGATGCGCCGCTGCTTTGCCCAGCGACGCAAGCAGATGCACAAGCAGCTTCCCGGGCAGCCCGCCTGGAGCGAGGTTTCCGCCGCACTCGGCATCTCCCCCACCGCCCGCCCTGAGGAACTGGGGCTGGAGCAGTGGGTGCGCCTCACCAATGCCTACGACCCGCACCCCCTCGCTGCCGTGGCGCAGAAGGATGATGAGCTTTTCGACGTGGTGGATGAGAATGACTGCGTGCTGCGCCAGGCCACCCGCAAGGAAGTGCATGATGCGGGGCTGATTCACCGCGCCGTGCATGTACTGGTCTTCAACAAGAAGCACGACTGCCTGCTGCAGCAGCGTTCCCTGCTCAAGGACCGCCACCCCGGCGTGTGGGATTCCAGCGCCGCCGGCCACCTGGATGCCGGCGAGGACTACGACACCGCCGCCCGACGCGAGCTGGAGGAGGAACTCGGCATCACCGACACGAAAATCATCCGCCTGGGCACCCTGCCCCCCAGTGAGGAAACCGGTATGGAACACGTGGCTCTCTACGCCGCGCTCTACAATGGCCGCGTGCATTTCCCCGCTGCGGAAATCAGCGGCGTGGTCCCCTTCCCGGCCAGCCTCATCGACCGCTGGCTGGCCACACGCCCACAGGACTTCGCCAACTCCTTCGCCGCCTGCTGGCAGATTGCCCGCACCATGCTGGGCGATAATTGAGCGATTGAAAGTTGATGTTTCTTTTTCTTGCAAAAACATAGCATTCTTGTTATAGTGACAAGGATGAGTCGCATTCTCTCTCTTCTGCTTCTTGCTTTCTGCCTGAATAGCTGCGTTTACGTGAACACGCACCGCGCATGTGCTGACCGCGGGCGCCAGTGTCAGGCCGTTGTCCTGCCGGACCACCGGAACATGGTCATCTACCAGCACCAGGGCAGGCTCTATCTGCAGGGAGTGCTCACCACCGTGCGCCGGACAGGACGCAATAAAATCACCAACTTCACGATGAATGAGTTTGGCAGCGGCCAGTATGTCCCTATCAGGGGGGCGCTGCACCGCTATGTGTACCGCGAACTGGGGCCGGGTGACATCATTCGCAACGACACATTCCCCCTGCAGGCCGGGAGCAGTATCCCTAAGGGCGCCAGACACCTGGGTTCATACAGAAATCCGGTCGGGTACCAGATTGACTCCATAAACACAAATCCGGTGACCACCCACCTGCAATATGGGTGGAAAACCGAACTGCCGCGCTACGCACGACGAGTCAACCTCAACATGGTGACCAGCGAGCATCAGGAAATCGGCAACCACGTCTGCAACACCCGGCATGGATTCATCATACCGGTCACCCCCTCGCGCACCAACAAACACGCCTGGTATGCCTATCCGCTGGCGGGGCTGTCCCTGGTATGCGTCGATATTCCCGGTACGATTCTGGCCAACACAGTGGTACCGGTGGCTTATGGCGTAGCGGCCATTCCGTGCAGCATTTACGAGCAGGGCAAGCGCATCTTCGTGCGTCCGTCAAAATAGCCCTTACACTTTGCGGGTGAGACAATACCAGACAAATCGGGTATTGTGCACCAGATAGCGTTTGAACAAGCGGCGCGGTTCCTTGCACAGGCGGTAGAGCCACTCAAGGCCATGCGAACGCACCCAGAGCGGGGCCTGCTGCACCAGCCCTGCATGGAAATTAAATGCCGCTCCCACTCCAAAATACAGCGCGGGTGGCAGCTGGTCGCGGTGTTCGAAGAGCCAGCGTTCCTGGCGCGGGCAACCAAGCCCCACCCACACACAGTGCGCCCCGCTCTCGCGGATGGCGGCAAGCATGCGCTCATCCTCCCCCTCCGGCCACGGCGGCATGGGCGGGCAGTAATGCCCCGCCACCTCAGCACCGGGATAGCGCTTTTCCAGATTGTCCGTTAATCGGGAGACGGCTTCCTCTGAGCCGCCAAGCAGGAAATGCTTCACCCCGGCCGCGCGGCCCTGGTCCCACATCACCTCCATCACATCCGGGCCATACAGGCGGTGGGCCTCCGCTCCTTTGCGGCGCATCAGCCACACGATGGGCATACCATCCGGGCAGATGAAATCAAAAGAGCGCAGCCCTGCCCCATAGTCCGCGGCATCATGCAGCGCACGGGTAAGCACATGCACATCCGAATGCGCCAGCAGAACCGGCTGTTGCGTTTCCTGAGCCAGCTGCACCCAGTGTACACAAGCCTCCTCCAGATGGGAAGCGACATAGGGGATACCAAAAATCTGTTCTGTTGAAAGCGCTGCCATGACCGCGCGGAGAGCATACACCAGAAACCCCTTCTGGTCAATAAAAAACCGCTGCGGTTACCCGCAGCGGTTTTTGAAGCAAATCAGGTGCTAATCGGATGATTAGTTCTGGGAGGGGCTCCACTCCTCGGACTGCAGGGCAGCCAGGTTGAAGGCCTGCTCCAGACCCACCATGTCGCCGGCGCGAACGGTCTCGAAGGCGGCGGTCTCGCGACGCAGCTGCTCCGGATCGTAGTTCACAGCCTTGATGGAAAGACCGATGCGGCGCTCCACCTTG
The DNA here is from genome assembly GCA_017504805.1 of Akkermansia sp. Lineage (GTDB taxonomy): Bacteria > Verrucomicrobiota > Verrucomicrobiia > Verrucomicrobiales > Akkermansiaceae > Akkermansia. The sequence continues at coordinate 3,423 of JAFVQN010000086.1, forward strand.
TCGACCTTGATGACGCGGGCCTTGATTTCGTCGCCCACCTTGATGACGTCCTTGACGCGCTCCACGTGCTCCTCGGAAAGCTGGGAGATGTGGATGAGGCCGTCGATATCGCCGTCGAGGTTCACGAAAGCACCGAAGGATGCAATCTTGGCCACGGTACCGGAAACGAGGTCGCCCACCTTGAAGCGGCTGTCGATGGATTCCCACGGGTCGGTCTCAAGCTGCTTGATGCCGAGAGACACACGCTGGTTTTCCTTGTCGATGTTCAGCACACGAGCCTCCACCACGTCGCCCTTCTTGAGGACTTCGGAGGGGTGGTTGATCTTGCGGGTCCAGCTCATGTCGGACACGTGAATCATGCCGTCAATACCTTCCTCCAGGGCCACGAAGGCACCGTAGGGAGTGAGGTTACGCACAGCACCGGAGATAACGGTGCCCACGGGGAAACGGTTCTCGATAGCTTCCCAGGGGTTCTCGTCGAGCTGACGGATACCGAGGGAAATCTTCTGTTCTTCCACGGAAATGTTGAGCACAATGGCTTCGATCTCCTGGTCCAGGGACAGAACGTCGCTGGGACGGGTGATGCGCTTGGTCCAGCTCAGCTCGGACACATGCACCAGACCTTCCACACCCTTCTCCAGCTCCACGAAGGCGCCGTAGGCGAGAAGCTTGGTCACGCGGCCCTTGACCTGGGAACCGATGGGGTACTTGGCCTCGATGTCTGCCCAGGGGTTGTCGGACAGCTGCTTGAGACCCAGGGAAACGCGCTCCTTGTCGCGATCCACGTCGAGGATGAGAACCTCCAGCTCCTGGCCGATGTGAAGCAGCTCGGAGGGGTGGTTCACACGGCCCCAGCTCATGTCGGTGATGTGCAGCAGACCGTCCATGCCGGAAAGGTCCACGAAAGCGCCGAAATCGGTGATATTCTTCACCAGGCCCTTCACGCGGTCACCAATCTTGACAGTCTCCAGGAAACGCTGGCGCTGCTCGCTGCGCTCGGCCTCGATGACCTCGCGGCGGCTCAGAACGATGTTCTTGCGCTCGTCGTTCACCTTCACAATCTTGAATTCGTACACGTTGCCCACGAACTCGTTGAGATCCTTGGGCGGGATGATGTCCACCTGGGAGCCGGGAAGGAAGGCTTCCACGCCGACGTTGACCATAAGGCCACCCTTCACGACGCTCTTAACCTTACCCTTGACCAGACCGCCGTCCTTGTAAACGGCCACAATCTTGTCCCAGTTCTGCTTGTGGGCAGCCTTTTCTTTGGAAAGGACGACGAGACCTTCGTCGTTTTCGAGGCTCTCAAGAAGCACCTCGATCTGATCGCCCACCTCGATTTCCTCGTCCTCGAACTCGGAAACGGGGATGACACCCTCAGACTTGTAACCAATGTCCACGAGGACGACCTGCGGGCGGATTTCAAGGATGGTACCGTTCACGATGTCACCCTTGCGGAAGTTCGGAAGCTTGGAGTTAATCAAAGCCTCCAGTTCAGTGTTGCTCATTATAATGTGTTTAGGTTAATGGTTTTCGCTCCTCCACTAAGGCCCCTACCCGGCAACTCATGAGGCACCTGTATGTCACCGGGGGAGAATGCGGTGCGCAATTTTACTAAATCCCCGTTGCTCTGGCAAGCCTTTTTCTTGATTATGCAGTCATTTACCTGCAAAAAACCGCCTGAGTCCGAATGACACAGGCGGAAAGAGGTATCCCGGGAGAAATTCTCAGTAATCGCGCTTCAACAGATAATCACTGATGGCAAGCAGGTTCTCACGGCGGCGGTCGGAGAACACATCCAGCGCGGCGCGGGCTGCAGCCGTCAGGGCGCGAGCCTCGGCGCGGGCGTTATCCATGCCCACCAGAGCCGGGTACGTGGCTTTCTGCACCTTGGCATCCTTGCCGATGCTCTTGCCCAGCACCTCGGGGGTGGAGGTCACATCGAGAATATCGTCAATAATCTGGAAAGCCAGTCCCAGGCAGCGTCCGTACTCCGTCAGAGCATCGAGCTGCTCCGGTGTGCAGCCGGCAGCCATGCCGCCCAGACGCACAGAGGCAATGATGAGCGCAGAAGTCTTGCCGTGGTGGATAGCGCGCAGCTCATCCACAGAAAGCTCGCGGCCTTCACCCTCCAGGTCCAGCACCTGCCCACCCACCAGGTGGCGGCTGCCGGTGCGGTAGGCAAATTCGGCCACGTAATCCCCTGCATCGTAACGGTCATTGGCAGGCACACGGGCAAGCATGGCAAACGCCTCGGTCAGAAGGGCATCACCTGCCAGCACAGCCACCCCCTCGCCAAACACTTTGTGGTTCGTGGGGCGCCCGCGGCGCAGGTCGTCATTATCCATGCACGGCAGGTCATCATGCACCAGGGTGTAGGTATGCAGCGTTTCCAGGGCACAGGCGGCATCCAGCGCCACCTCCTCGCGACCGCCACAAGCCTTGGCGGCCTCCAGGCACAGCAGCGGGCGGATGCGCTTGCCACCGGCAAATATGCTGTAACGCATGGCCTTGTGGATGGTGACCGGCGCAATATCCTCCCCGGGCAGCAACTCGTTCAGACGCGCCTCCACCCTGGCAGCGCTTTCTTTGATGAGGGTTTTGATATCCATGACTGATAGTCCTTTACTTCCCCTTGACGAGCAGCTCGGCAATCTGTACGGCATTCAGGGCAGCACCCTTGCGCACCTGGTCGCCCACCACCCAGAGGTTCAGGGCGTTGTCGATGGCAATATCCTTGCGGATACGCCCCACATAGCAGGTATCGCCATTCGTGGAATCCAGCGGCGTGGGCCACACGTTATTAGCCACATCGTCCATGAGCTCTACGCCGGGCATACCGTCGTAGCAGGAGCGGGCGCCCTCTACTTCCACCGGTTTCTCGAACTGGGCAATGCAGGAGATGGAGTGGCTGCGGTAAACCGGTACACGCACGCAGGTGCAGGTCACATTCAACTCCGGCAGGCTCATAATCTTGCGACCTTCGTTGAGCATCTTGAGCTCTTCCTTGGTGTAACCATTGTCCGCGAACTTGTCAATCTGGGGCAACACGTTGAAGGCAATCTGGCGGGGATAGGTCTTGATTTCAACCGGGTGGCCGTCGACAATGGCACGCACCTGGTTCTCAAGCTCCGTGATACCGTGCTGGCCACTGCCGGAAACAGCCTGGTAGCTGCTCGCCACGATGGTCTTCAGCCCATACTTGAGGTGCAGCGGATACAGGGCCATCAGCGTGATGATGGTGGTGCAGTTCGGATTGGCAATGATATTACGGGGATGATTGAACGCGGCCTCAGCATTGATTTCAGGCACCACCAGCGGAACATCCGGGTCCTGACGGAAAGCCGAGGAATTATCCACCACCACGCAACCGGCAGCACCGGCAATGGGGGCGAACTCGCGGGAAATGTCACCACCCGCTGCAAAAAGGGCTATATCAACATCGCCGAAGGAATCAGCCGTGAGCTCCTGCACGGTAAGCATCTCGCCACGGAATGCTACCTGTTTACCAGCAGAACGATGAGAAGCCAGGAGTTTGAGCGAGGCCAGCGGGAAATTGCGGGTCTCAAGGCAGGAAAGAATCTCGACGCCCACCGCACCGGTGGCGCCCACGATAGCAACTCTGGGAGTATTCATGTTCATGAATGGTATTGTTTGTCAGGATGATAACTGTGCGCACGGCACGCGGGTAGTATAGCTGATTTTCCCGTGTTTTCAAGCCTAAAGGAATCAGAATCTTGATATATAACGGGATTTTTCGTATGCGCGTGTCCAGCGCCGCCCTCCGGTCATGCCCCGGATGCGTGATTGCTGACAAGGAATCGTCCGTTTACCACACCCAAAAGCTTGACATTTGAACGCGGGGATGCCAAGTTAGAGGAAATGCGAGTATTCCCCGTCATCCTGTTCAGTTTCCTGCTGCTTGCCTGCGATAACAAAGAAGAATCTGCACCGGCTCCGCAGGTTCCCGCCACGCCGCCGGCACCGCAACTTCCCCGGACCTGCACGAAGGAAGAAAAAGCAGCATTGGCCCGGCAGGCAACTGGAATTGAAAAGCTACTGCGCACCGATTCCTTCGAATACGATTGCAGCCTGAACAAAGCAGCATGGAATGACGATGAATTCTTCCGGCGATACGCAGAAGCGCTCAACTGCGATATGGAGAGTTTCCTCAAGGAAACATTTGAAGACGAGCACGTAATAGAAACTCTTGGAGCAGAAGAGATAGCCGATGATTCAGCCACTGCCCGCAAGAGCATTTCCGCACTGGTGAATGCCGCCAGAGATGCATATACAGCAGCCCTCGCATGGTGCACAGCAAACACCCAGCTCAATTCCAGTCTTAACAACGAGGACGTTCTGGCCGGCTTCCGGCTGCTGCTGAGGCAGCGACTGCTCCAGGACCTGTTCATTCTCAGCGGAGGGAGCCAGTGCTACTGGTGCAGCGGCATCTCGGAAAATCCGGATCTGGAAAGTGTTGTCAAACTCCCTATGCCCCATTTTGAAGGCTGCATACTCGAACGCGCAGCAGGTGGTGAAACTCCGGAATACATGAAATACAACAGTCTGGTAACAGGAAGACTTGAAAACCTGGTAAAATCATACCGCACCTTCATCGTCGATTCCTGCTATTACAATATGATTCACACCCTCGTCGGGCTGGATCAGGATACAACCTCCCCGGAAACAGACAATGCAGTCAAGGCATTCCACGCGGCAGAATGCGCATGGGATACTTACCAGAAAGCCATCGCCACAGCCCACGCGCCCATATACAATAGTTTTGTGGGAGGCTCGGGCACGGGGGAGTTCAACACCCGTTTTCAGGTAGACATGCTGCTTTCACAAATGCAGTACCTGGGCTACATCGCCAAAAGCGCAGCTGGCAGCCCGCCCGCTTCTCCCGAGCCCATTGATTTCACCGCCAGTGAAGACACTCCGGAAGCAGCCGAAGAGCGCAACAACCAGCCAGGCTGAGTGCTCTGCTCCCGTGCGAACGTGCTTTTGAATTGCAAACGATACAGCAGGAGTGTAGAATAGCCACGTGCAAGGAACATCCGCCAGAATCTACGTCATCAAGGCCGCCATCATCAGCTTGACCCTGGGGTACATGTGCATAGATCTCTGGTGGTTGCGCGGTCCCATGTACAATTTTCTCCACAAAGAGAAGCAGAAAGTCGAGGCGGATGCCGTCGTGTTCGGGGAGCGGATAACCCCTGCCCAGGTGGAGCGCCACAAGGCGGAGATGGAAGCACTTTCCGGGCGCCCCAAGCCCCGGACCACAGTGGTCATGGATCTGGTGCGCGGCTCGCTTCTGCGCCTGTTCACCCGCTACAACGATACGCTGATTCCGCATGACCGGGCGGCAGCAGAGCAACATGTGGCACTGCTGTCCAGCAGAGTCGGAAGTGATGCTGCTTTCGCACAGCAGCTGATTTCCCAGGGGTACACCCGCCAGCAATTCACAGACAAACTGGAAGCACGGCAGCGTGAGCTGGCCCACCTGGACCGGGTGCTCAAGCCGCTCACCGAAGTGAATGATGCTGCCATTGAGACCCATTACCAACAAATCAAGGAAGAACTGACCATTCCTGCCAACCGTCCGGCGAAACACATCTTCATCGCCTCGCTGCACCGCAACGAGGAGGACACGCGCCAGACCGCAGAACGCATCAAATCCCGTCTTGAAGCAGGCGAGGACTTTGCCCGCCTGGCCGCAGAATTGAGTGAAGACCCCCGCACTGCTCCGCATGGCGGCGACCTCGGTACAGTGTACGATGATGCCCATCTGCCACTGCCGGAGCTTAACCTCTTTGGCGACGCAGCCCTGCCCGCCGACAAACCGGTGCTGGTCAGAAGCAAGTGGGGGTGGCATATCATACAGGCCGGTCCTGTCACGCCCGCCCGCACACCTTCGCTGCCTGAGTGCCGGGAAACACTCCGCACGGCCATCATCAGTGCCCAGCGGGAGCTGGGAACCAACCGATATTTTGATATTTCACTCAAAGAATCATTCCAGGAGAAACGCATTCAGATTCATGTCAAGTAACAGCATCACCGTTTACCGCGCCACTTGCGGACTGCGCGGCACTATCACCGTACCGGGCGATAAGAGCATCTCCCACCGCGTGGCCATTCTCGGCGCCCTCGGCAGCGGCTCCATGCAGGTGCGCAACTACCTGTGCAGCGAGGACTGCGTGAACACCCTGCGCGCCATGCAGCAGCTGGGTGCCACTGTCACCCCGGGCGATTGCGAGCAGAACTTCACCCTCACCGGCACAGGCATGCAGCCCACCGCTCCGCCTCACGATATCGACTGCGGCAACAGCGGCACCGGCATGCGGCTCATGGCGGGCGTGCTGGCTGCGCTCCCTTTCCGCAGCCGCATGTTCGGCGATGCCTCGCTGAGCAGCCGCCCCATGAAGCGCATCATCGACCCGCTGACCGCCATGGGCGCCTGCATCACTGCCTGCGGCGAGAAACCGGGCTGCGCCCCGCTGGAGATAGATGGCCGCACGCTGCACCCCATCCACTACGACCTGCCCATGGCCAGCGCCCAGGTGAAGAGTGCGGTACTGCTGGCCGGCATGCTGGCTGAGGGGCGCACCTCGGTGCACCAGCCCGCCATCACCCGCGACCACACCGAGCGCCTGTTCGAGCATTTCGGCATTCCCTGCTCCGTCTCGGCAGATGGGCTGGATATCGCCATGCAGGGGCCGGTCATCCCCGCGAACAAGGACATCACCGTGCCGGGGGATATTTCCAGCGCGGCTTTCTGGCTGGTGGCAGCCTCCATTGTGCCGGGCAGCGAAGTCTCCCTGCTGAATGTGGGGCTGAACCCCACGCGCGATGCTGTCATCACCGTACTACGCCGCATGGGGGCCGACATCCGCATCACCAACCGCACCGAGAGCGGAGAGCCCTGCGGCGACCTCACCGTGCGCGCACCGCAGAAACTCACGGCCACTAAGGTGTTGAAGCACGAAATCCCGAACCTCATCGATGAAATCCCGGTGCTGGCCGTGGCGGCAGCCTTTGCCGAAGGCACCACCAGCATCCGCAACGCCGCCGAACTGCGTGTGAAGGAAAGCGACCGCATTGCCACCGTGGTGGGCAACCTGCGCGCCATGGGAGCCATGGTTGAGGAGTTCCCGGATGGCATGGAAATCACCGGCGGAGCCCCGCTGCACGGAGCCACCATGGATTGCTACGGCGACCACCGCATCGCCATGAGCTTTCTCATGGCCGGGCTTAATGCAGATGGCGCAACAACACTGCTCAACTGCAGCAGTATCAACACCTCTTACCCAGGATTCGAGAAGCATCTCCGTCTCCTCACCCAAGGCTGAAAGCAACCATGGCTCGAATCACCCAGGAATGCGTGGCACGCATCAAGGACTCCGCGGATATCGTAGAGCTCCTCGGCAAGTATCTGCAGCTGCGCCGCGCGGGTAATTCCTGGAAAGCCTGCTGCCCCTTCCACAGCGAAAAGACGCCCTCCTTCCATGTGAACCCGGCGCGCCAGTCCTTCCACTGCTTCGGCTGTGGGGTAGGCGGCGATGCGCTGAAATTCATCATGATGTTCGAGAACCTCGACTACCCCACTGCCCTGCGCCGCCTGGCAGATATGAACGGCATTCCGGTCATCGAGGAGGAGGAAAACCCGGAAATGACCCGCCAGCGGCGCATCCGCGCCCGCGTGGTCGAAGCCAACACCCTGGCCACGGAGTACTACCACCGCAAGCTCTGCCGCGATTCCGCCGCAGCCCACGTGCGCGAGTACCTGAAGCAGCGCGGATTCGGCATCGAAATAGCCCGCGCCTGGCAGCTTGGCTGGGCGCCGCCGGATTTCAGGGAGTTCGGGCAGCTGGCCGCCAGCCGCAGCATGGATGACCGCCTGCTGGCCGAGGCCTACCTGCTGGGGCGGGGCCAGCGGGGGCTCTACCCCGTGTTCCGCGACCGCCTCATGTTCCCCATTCACAACGTGCGGGGCGAGGTGGTCGGCTTCTCCGGCCGCGTCATCCGCGCCGACCAGGACCCGCGCAAATACGTGAACACAGCCGATACCGCCGCGTTCCACAAGGGCGAGCTCCTCTTCGGGCTCTACAAGGCCACCGGGCCCATCGGCAAGGCGGGCATGTGCGTGGTGGTCTGCGAAGGCCAGCTGGACGTGATTGCCTGCCACGAAAAAGCCGATATCCGCAACGCTGTGGCCGGCCTCGGCACCGCCTTCACAGATGAACACGCCAGAATCCTGCGCAAATACGCCAAAAAGGCCATTCTCTGCTACGATGGTGACAACGCCGGCATCAAGGCCAGCGAAAAGACTTTCCGCAAGCTCGCCGCTGCCGGGCTGGAGGTCTACCACGCCAGCCTGCCCCCCGGCGAAGACCCGGATTCCCTCATCGGCAGCAGCGGTCCGGAAGCCCTGCGCGAGGCCATCGACTCCGCCCGCCCGTATCTGGAAGTGCGCGTGGGGCAGGAGCTTGCCATGATTCAGGGCGATGCGAATGCACGCGCCGCCCTCATCCCCCGCATGGCGGATCTGGCTGCCGAAATCACCGACCGCAACCGTCGCGATGTTGCCGTGGCCGACCTGGCCACGCGCCTGAACACCGGGCTGGAAGGCCTGAGAGAAACGGTGGAAGGCATCATCCGCACCCGCAAGGAAAGCCCGCAAACCACGCCCACTGAGCCGCAGTGGGAACCTGGTGAGGAAGAAGAATTCTCAGCCGCAGAGACGATACAGGAAGCCCCCCGGCGGGTCATCCCCATCACCCTGCACAACGTCATCCGCGACATCCTCTTCCTGGCTGCTTCCAACAGCGAGGCGCAGTCCCAGCTTCTGGAGCGCATCGAGGAATTGCAGGAGCCCATACGCTGGCTTTCCGGCGGCGTGGTGCTGCAGCGCTTCATGGAATTCCTGCCGGCACCGGGCAACGAGGAAGCCTGGCAGGGCTTCATCTCCCAGCTGCCGCCGGAGCAATCTGCCGCACTGCGGCACCTGGAGCACACCCCGGTAGAGCTGCCGGACATTTCCTCTGTGGTTGATTCCACCTGTGCCAATGCTGCCCTGGCCGCCCTCAAGGCGCATGTGGACCAGCTCCGCTCCCGCATCAATGCCCCCGGCATTTCCTGGCAGGAGGCAGCCCCCATCATGGAGGAACTTAACGAGCTCCAGAAACTCATCAACGAAAGCAACTGAGGACATGGTATATTTAGAGCAGTTTGAGTTGCCGGGCACAGATGCCCAGATGGATGTGGTGAGCGACCTGCACTGGCGCTGCTATCCCTTCCATGTGTTTGAGGAAGACGTGCCACCGCTTGAACTGGGCAACATCACGATTCTGTACGGCGGCAACGGCTCCGGCAAGACCACGCTCCTCAACCTCATGTCCGAGAAGCTCGGGCTGCCGCGCCACACGCCCTACAACCGCACCCCCTTCTTCGAACGTTTTGTGCAGATGTGCCGCATGCGGCTCGCCGGTGAAGAAACCGGCTACCCCGAGCGCATCCCCCTGCAAAGCCGCTTCATTTGCAGTGATGATGTGTTCAACCACATTCTCCGCCTGCGCGAACACAATGATGCCCGAGACCTCGCAGCCGACCGCGCCAGCCGCCAGTGGGGGCAGGAGCAGTTCCGCCGCATGAAGCTCAATACCTATGAACAGAACGGGGTCGATGAATTCCTGACTCACATGGAAGCCAGGCGCAGCACCCAGAGCAGCTTTGTGCGCCGCCGTGCACAGGAGGCCCGCCGCGAATACTCAAACGGCGAAAGCGCCTATATCTACTTTACCGAGGCCATCGGGGAGCGCGGGCTCTACCTGCTCGACGAGCCGGAAAACAGTCTCTCCCCCAATCTGCAACTCGACCTCGTTGAGTTTCTCTCCGCCAGCGCCACCTGTGGCGCACAGCTTGTTATCTCCACCCATTCGCCCCTGCTGCTCAATCTGAAAGGCGCACGCATCTACGACCTGGACCACTCCCCCATCCGCCTGCGTCCCTGGTACGAGCTGGAAAATGTCCGCCTGCTTTTCGACTTCTTTCACCACCACCGCGACCTGTTTCTCTGATACGCGGAAAATCGGAATTTATCGGGACGTATAAACATCTATTTATCGCGCAGAGGGGGGCGTCTTCCCAAATGTAGCTTATATGCCAATCTTTGGGGCACGTGTGGGGAGTGATACCATGAACGCTTTGTTTTCTTGACTTACCGGGGAGGCAGGTGGTAGCATACCGATAGCAATTTACGTATAGCCGCCATGGAACCCACGCCCCGTGTAAGTCTCTCTATATCAACCTACCGATATTCCTCCATTGTCTACCTTCGCAATGACCGTCCAGTGCTGTGGCATGTGGAGGTAAAGGCAGAGGACGCCCTGCAGGGTGCAAAGCTGCGGGTCCGGCATGAACCGGAAGGTTTTGCAGAGCTGCAAGAGTGGGATATGCCGTATCTGGCCGCCGGGCAGCTCTACACCCGGCACGGTGAATGCCCGGTGTATCATGCCGCCACCCTGCTGTCGATGAAAGAGGATGTGCCGGGGCGCATAGTCGTGGAACTGCTGGACAAGGACGACACTGTGCTGGCTCAACAGGAAGACACTTTCAAGTGGCTGGCGTTCAACACCTGGGCGGGCGGCAACGAGTACCCGGAGCTGCTGGCGGCACTCACCCTGCCCCATGACCCTGCGGTGGATTCCATCATGAACAGCATCGGCACCGGAAAAGGGTACGCCGAGGAACCAGCCGGCATGCTTGCCCGACTCCGCAATCTGTGGGAGCACATTGCCGGAATGAATATTGAATACGCACTGCCGCCGAAGAGCTGGATTGAGGACGGTCTGGGGCAGAGGGTGCGCACCCCCTCCTGTATCATGGAGGAAAAATGCTCCACCTGCCTGGATTCCACACTGCTGCTGGCAGCCTGCGTGGCCAGGCTGGGACTGAATCCCTTTGTCATTCTGATTGACGGCCACGCCTTCCTGGGCGTGCAGAAGGAGAACCGCTATCTGCCCTCGCCGCATCTCACCCCGGTTTCCACCGTCCGCAACCAGCTGAAGCGGGACCAGCTGCTGGTGCTGGAAA